>JAPUIA010000202.1 GCA_027297435.1 Gammaproteobacteria bacterium
GAAATCTGGTAGGAGCGGCTTTAGCCGCGATCTCCTTTGTGTGTCTACCTACCTAACATGACGATAAACGATAGCGACATAGAGCAGTACGACGCCCTGGGTTATGCCGTCTTGCCCGACGCGATAGATGCCGACATGCTGCGGATGCTGCGCGAAGAGTGCGCTTACTTCGTCGGCTACATCGATGGCAGCATGAAGGCGCGGGGTCGGGAAACCTACGGCATTACCCACCGTGGCAAGCGCTATTTCATCGCCAATCGTTACCGACAAAGCCGGCGAATGGCGGGGTTCCTTTTCGGCGAGCTGATGGCTGAGGTGACGACTGCGTTTCTTGGCGACGACGTTTACCTCTTCAATGAACAATGGGTGGTGAAGGGGCCTGAGCAGGGCATGAAATTCGCCTGGCACCAGGATTCGGGATACGTGCAGTTCATAGACCCCGGCAACGATCATCGACCTTATCTTACCTGTTGGTGTGCGTTGGACGACATGTCGAAACAAAACGGCACCATCTACGTGCTGCCGCATGATCGAGTGGGGACTCGGCAGACCGTGCTGCCCCATACACAGGAACCGGGGAGCAACGACCTGATCGGCTATAGTGGAGATGATCCCGGTGAACTCATTGAAGTCGCGGCAGGTAGTGTCGTGGTGTTTTCCAGTACTTCCTTACACCGTAGCAGTGCCAACACATCCAGCCAGCAACGTCGTGCTTACCTGGCACAGTACAGCAGTGTGCCCATACAACGCTCCGACGGTTCGCGTTGGGCGCAGGCGGTACCGTTCGTTATGCACGGCGAGATGGTCTACGACGCCGAAGCCGACGTCGGCCCTTCTCTTTAGGCCGGAGTGCCCGAGCAGACTGATGATAGGTCGGCATCCGTCGTCGCCCCGGCGCTCACAAACGCCCATTCGGACTGCGGCGGTACGGCTGTGTTATCCCGGCAGTCCCCAGTTAACGGCGTTGCGTACGAGTGTTTGAAAGGCATCGGTTTCCCAACTGCCCCGAAATGTACCCGGTGTAACGCCATCATCAGCGACCGACGCGTCGACAAAGGGCTGGCTGTTAGATCGTGGCGAGTGGCAGTGGCCGAGCGCGACGTAGGCAACGCTGCCCTTGCCGACGTCCTTGACGTACCCCAGCACGCGGGTCTTGCCGTCGGGTTGCAACGACGTATCGGTATCGTATTGGAAGCCGAAGCCGGGTGGTGACGGATCTTCTGCCAGCTCGGTGGTGAGTAGCACGTTGCTCTCACCGATTGGCTCTATCAGATAGAGCTCATCGACGGTCTCGAAAGAATCGGGTAGTCCGGACGTCAACGGATGTTCGCCCGTTACCGCGACGTCGAATCGACGTAGGGGTGGATGATTCAGAAAAAAACTGCCGAGCGTCTCATGGTGCGCTTCTTTGACCATCTTGCGTTGTCGAGTTCCCTCGATGCGCGCGGCGCGGCCACCGCTGGTGCCGTGCAACGCGAACCAACGCCCCCCAGCCTGCAACCAGACACGCAGCGTAGCGTGCTGTTCAGCGTTTGGTATCGGGCCGGCCACGTAGGTCATCAGCAGATTTGCACCGTCGAGCCACTTGTCTAGCTCGCCGAAGTCATTGGCGACCGTGGTCGTCGCGTCTTCGTGCTCGGCAAGGAAACCGAGCAGCCGCAGACGTGCGTAGTCCATGTCGTGTCCTGCGGGAGAACCTGCGGGGAAGCCGCCGGTAATGAGATGCGCTCGTTTGGCCATGGGTTTCAGGGTCGTCGACTGTGACTGGACCATTATGAAGCGTCTTTCGCGAGAGCGTAATAGAGGTGTTTGTTTGGGACGCATCGGCACGAAGTCGACCCCGAGAAGCGTTTACCCTTTATCATTGAAGGTTCACCTATTACGCACTTGAATATTCGGTTTGGAAATATTTAACCAGTACAGGCCTGAGCGGCCGAAGGAGAGTTCCGGTCATCGGCACCTGATGCATCTGAAGCGCCTCGGGCCCTACTTTCGCCGCTATGCCTGGGTTCTCATTGGCGCAACCGCTGCGTTGGTGCTGACGCGGGTGCTCGATGCGTTGGTGCCGCTGCTCATGAAGACCGGCATCGACAGCCTGGCGGATCCGGAGATTGCCCCGAACGTAGCCTGGCCGGCGCTGGCCATCGCCGGTCTGGTGCTGGCGCGCTTCGGTATTTTTGTGGTTGCCCGGCGCATCATGCGTCGAGTCGCTATTTCGGTGACCTATGATCTGCGCAAGCGCATCTTCGGTCACGTGCAGTATCAGGGTGCGGCCTTCTTCCATCGCTTCAGCACCGGCGATCTGATGTCGCGCGCGGTCAATGACATCGGCATGGTGCGCATGGTCGTGTCATTCGCTTGGGTCAATCTCATCACCTTCGTGTTCACCATCGCGGCAGGTCTTTATTTCATGATCGGCCTGTCACCCACACTGACCTTGTTCGTCGTTCTGCCGGTGCCCGTGGTCGCCGTGACCGGCTTTCTCTTGGCAAGGCAGATGTTCCCCAACTTCCGGAATCGTCAGGAAGCCTTGGCCGATGTGACGTCGTTCACTCAGGAGAATTTGAATGGCATTCGTACCATTCAGGCCATGGCTCAGGAAGATCACGAAATCGAGCGTTTTCGTGACGTCTGTTCTCAATACGCAAGGATGGCCTACCGCGCCATGCGTTCCATGGCGTTGGTTACCATGGTGCTGCCGTTCCTGAGTGCGCTGTCACCGATCATCATCTTGGTTTACGGCGGTTTTCTGGTACTGGAAGGCGAGATGACGCTGGGCACCTTCACCGCCTTTTTTGCGTACGCAGCCATGGTCGCAGCACCCATCACCATGGTCGGCATGTCGCTATCCATGTTTACCGCGGCCGCAGCGGGTACCGAGCGGATTTTCGAGGTGCTGGACTACGAACCGGAGATTGTCGACTCGCCGAGTGGTGAGATACCGGACACGATCGCCGGGCGTGTGGAAATCAAGGGACTCACCTTCTCTTATCCGGGTACGACACGACCCGCCATCGATGACGTCAGCATCACCGTAGCACCGGGCGAGACGATAGCGTTGCTCGGACGTGTGGGTTGCGGGAAGTCGACCTTGCTGCACGCCATCGTACGCTTGGTCGATACGCCGCGAGGCAGTATTTTCATCGACGGTATCGACATCTGCGATTACCCGCTGCAGCGCTTGCGGCACGCGGCGACGCTCGTTCCCCAGGATCCGTTTCTGTTTTCCGCGACGATTGCGCAAAACCTCGCCTATGACGATCCCTCCAGAGACGTATCCTTGCTCTGGGATGCGGCAGAGGCGGGCGGTCTCGCCGCGACCATTCGGGAGTTTCCGGATGGTATGGAAACCGTGGTCGGTGAGCGGGGCATGACGCTTTCGGGCGGCCAGAAACAACGGGCGACACTTGCGCGTGGGCTTGTCCGGAATGCCCCCATCCTGCTTTTGGACGACTGTTTCTCCAGCGTCGACACGGAAACCGAGGAACGCATTCTCTCCGGCCTCGCCAGACTGCGCGAAGGTCGAACCACGCTGCTCATTTCCCACCGGGTGTCGACCGCACGCCACGCTGATCGGATTTATGTGTTGGACGATGGCCACGTTCGTGAATCCGGCAGCCATGAAGAATTGCTCGCGCTCGGCGGCTACTACGCAGCACTCGAGGCTGTGCAAAGCGACCAGGAACGCGATCGCGCCCGGAAAATGCGCTTGCTCAATGATCTGGATGTCGATGTGGCGAAGGCGGTGGGATCGTGAGCGAAACGACGGTCGACCCAGCGTCTGGGAAACAACCGGCCCGCAACTACTCGGCGTTCGATTCGGAACTCACCCACCAGGCGCTCAATGCGCGCATGTTCGTGCGCTTGTTAGGGTGGATGCGACCTTACCGAATCACGGTTTTTGTCAGCATCGCATTGGTCCTGATCGCGGCGACGATGTCCGTGCTTCTGCCCGTTGTCGTCGGTCGAGTGGTGATCGACGGGATCCTCTTGCCGAATCCGGTTGGTAACGATCTGCCGGACTACGGCTTGGTGGGCCTCACGCAAACGCTTGCGGACGGATTGTCGGTACAGGTGCTCACGGCTGCCGGTATATTGTCCGTCATCTTTCTGGTGATTCAGGCGACTTTCAGTTTTGGTAGCCGCTTGGCCCTTGGCAGTGCCTCGCTGAAGGCACTACGCGACCTTCGGTTGGATCTGTTTGCGTCGCTCGAGCATAAACCGGCGACATTTTTTGATCACGTGGCCGTCGGTCGGGTCATGACCCGGGTCAGTAACGACGTGGAGAGTCTCGTCGAACTCCTCATGGGCTTCGGTATGTTAGCCGGCGAGTTCGTGCCTTTCTTTCTCGCAATGTTCCTCATGCTGCATATGAGTGTTGAAGTAACCGGCGTCGTCGCTCTCGCCATTCCGGTGGCGGCGTTTGCCACCTACTTCTTTCGACAAGCCATGCGCCAGACCTTTCGGCTGATCCGCAATTCGGTGTCGTCGCTCAACCAGTACATGCAAGAAGACCTCGCCGGCATAGAGGTGGTGCAATTGTCCGGGCGCGAAGCCATGAACATTGGCGAGTATCAGGCGTTGAACCAGGAGAACCGGCGCCAGGAATTTCGCGCGATCAACTATGAGGTGGTCTACGACACTTTCAATACGAGTCTGGGCAGTGTGGTCACTGCCGGGATACTCTGGTATGGCGGGGGCGAGGTAATCCAGAGCGAGATCTCACTGGGCGCATTGGTGCTTTTTACCCATCTCGTGACCATGATGATTCAGCCGGTGGCGGCTTTGGGTCAACAATTCAACACGCTGTTTCGTGCTATGGCCTCCGGCGAACGTATCTTTCAAGCGCTCGACTGGGAGGAACAGCTTCACGAACCGGAACAACCGTTCGTTTTGCCGGACAGACTGAACGGGTCGGTTGAATTCAAGCACGTGCACTTCGGCTACTACCAGGACGATCCCGTGCTGAAGGACGTTTCTTTTCGAATCGAGCCTGGCGAGAAACTCGCCGTAGTCGGCCCAACCGGATCGGGCAAGAGCACCATCATCCGCTTGCTCGCCCGGTTTTACGATTTCGACGACGGCATGATTTTTCTGGATGACATTGACGTCAATCGAATCCGGAGCCACGACCTGCGCCGACGCGTTGGCGTGGTGCTGCAAGACTTCCATATTTTTTCCGGTACCATCCGAGACAACATCACCCTGAACGATCCGAACGTCAGCTCCGAGCGCGCCGAGTGGGCGGCGCGCGTGGTCAATGCCGATCCCTTCATTCGCGAACTTCGGGATGGTTACGACACGATGCTGACCGAGCGGGGACGGACCCTTTCCCAGGGTCAGAGACAGCTGCTCGCTTTCGCCCGGGTTCTGGCATCGGATCCTGAAATTCTCGTGCTCGACGAAGCCACTG
The DNA here is from genome assembly GCA_027297435.1 of Gammaproteobacteria bacterium. Taxonomy (GTDB): domain Bacteria; phylum Pseudomonadota; class Gammaproteobacteria; order Pseudomonadales; family Azotimanducaceae; genus Azophilus. The sequence goes on from JAPUIA010000202.1 coordinate 5,414, forward strand.
CCAACATCGACACCGCCACGGAACTGCTGATTCAGGATGCGTTGCACAAACTCACGGAAGGTCGCACCAGCATCATCATTGCCCACAGGCTGGCGACCATCAGCGAGTGCGATCGCATCCTGGTGCTGCATCACGGAGTGGTGGAAGAACTCGGCACTCACGACGAGTTGATCGATCAACAGGGCATCTACTACACCTTACATGAGCTGCAATTTCAGGACGGTGCCGTTGCGGCTGAGTTGCTGGCCGGTAAAGCGGCCCTCGAAGAAAAATGATAATTATTAGTGGCTGGCTGCTCGACTCTTAAGAGTCACTTCCCGGTCGTGGTTTCCGGATCGTGCTGCAAGATGCAGGCATCGAACAGCGCGTCGATCTCGAGCGAGGATTTGTCGAGCCACTCTGTCAAGACGGCACGATTGTGTTCACCCCGGTGCGGTGCGGGACCTCTGACGCCGCTCTTGGCGTTGGAGAATCGGTAGGGAGACTGGGTGACCGGACGTGTACCGCCGGCACGATCGTCGATCTGAACGATCGCGCCACGCGCTTGCACGGTGGGTTGGTCCTGAATCGTCGCTGCGTTGCGCACGCGGCCCCAAGCGATATTCATCTTACCCATCCTCTCTTCGATTTCCGCCCAGCTCGAAAGACCTGCCATGAACTCGGTCACTTTCGCGCGTCTCAAGCGAATCTTCTCGGCCAGTTCCATTTGCTTGTGGGTAGGATCGTCGACACCGAGTTGGGTGGTGAGCAGATGCCAGAGATAGCGAAAGTCCGCCGACACCAGAATCGGCCCGGCGCCGGTCTCCCAGGTATCGTTCGGCAGTGGCCCGGTGTCTTCGGAGTCTTCGAGGTCGAAGTGAATCTGGTCATCTGTTGCGATGGTGGCATCGATCATGGCGATGTCGATGTGCTGCCCAACACCCGTTTGCTCGCGATGGATCACGGCCGTCAATATCCCGGCAAGGCCGTGCAACGAGGCGTTGGTATCCGCCACCGAGAGAGGTAGGTCACGCACGGGAATGTTGCCGCGCCGCGCCTGCCGGTCCAAGAGCCCCGCCTCTGCGTGCACGATGGGTGCATAAGCCGGTCTGTGCGACTCGGGACCCCCTTGGCCGAAACCCGATACCGACAACATGATGATTCGCGGATTGACGGCTTGGAGCGCTGCGTAGCCGAGCCCTAGCCGAGGCATGACATCTGGCCGGTAATTCTCGATGACGATGTCGGCGCGCCGTACCAGCTCCAAGGCGAGCTCAACCGCACCGTCAGCGCGAAGATCGATGCAGATGTTGCGTTTGCCGGCGTTCTGCTGATGGTAAAAACCGGGAATGCCGGCGATGACTCGCCCCCACAGTCGTGTGATGTCGCCGTCCGGTGGCTCGACCTTGACGACGTCGGCGCCGAGATCCGCGAGCATTCTGCTGGCAAACGGCCCGGCAAGCACGCGCGAAAAATCCAACACCTTGAGATGTGCCAGCGGATAATCACTCATTTCTGCAAATCCTACCCCTCAGACTCACTGACCAGGATAGCGATTAAAGGGCAACTCTAACAACCTTGCGCGAGCCAGCGCTACCGCACTTGAATCGTGGCAAGACCACTTTGCAGCCCTCTTCGATTTCTTTACCCTGGGTAGTCTGAAGAATGCCAATTCGTGTGATGTTGATTACCGGCGTAAACGCTATTTTACTGATTAGTCCTGACGCGGGAGCCCTATCGGACTTCTACAAGCGATCTCTCGATCTTCCGTTAGAGGACGAAGCGCACGAAGGTATACCCCCGCACTTTGCATGTGATCTCGGCGGCGTTCACTTCGCAATACATCCTGCAGATGGTTGGCCTGGTGAATCAAACACGAAACGCCCAGAGTCCCGTAATCGCACTTCAGACAGCCGATGCAAAGGCAGTCGTAGAACCTTTGAGGGATAGTGGGGTCACGGTCAGTGGGCCTAATGACCACGGTTTCGCGTATGTCGTTTCTTTCCGGGATCCCGACGGAAACCTGGTTGAGATTTTAGAACCAACCCGGCACCCGCCCACACCATAGGCCGAAAATCGGAATCGGAAAATCGACGGTAGAGATAAGACGATGCGAAACCAACTAGCGAGTACCATTCTATTCTTGGCGGTGGCTGTTCACGCGAATGCCGCAAGTTTCATCAACACCACCTTCTTTGGCAACCTAGGCATAGAGGGGTACGACCCGGTTGCCTACTTCATCGAAGACAAGCCCGTGAAAGGTGATTCGGAATTCGAGTACGAATGGCAAATCGCACATTGGCGTTTTAGTAGCGCTGAAAATAGAGATCTATTTGTTTCCAACCCTGAAAAATACGCGCCGCAGTATGGTGGCTATTGTGCCTATGCAGTGTCCCAAGACACGACCGCGGGAATTGACCCAGATCAATTCACTATCGTCGATGACAAGCTCTACTTGAACTACAGTGCCAAGGTACGAGAGACCTGGCGCGCGGACCGCGACGCTTATATCCTCGCGGCGGACAAGAACTGGCCTGGTGTTGTTCAATAAGTGCAGCGTCGGCTACCGCACTCGAGGGCATACGTATGCAGATCGACGGAACCTGGGTCAATCAGAATGGCTCGACGGTGGAGTTGGAAGCCGACCCGTCCGGCCAGCTGACCGGATACTACTGTTCACGCAAGGGCAGAGCCGCATCCGGCAAACGCTACCCTCTGATCGGTCAGTTGAACGACGAAGTGATCGCCTTTCAGGTGAACTGGCAGGATGATGAGGACAACCTGCGGTCCATCACGTCGTTCAGCGGACGTCTGGGGCGCGATGCGGAAGGCGATTTCATTCACGCCGTGTGGGTGCTGGTGAGGCAGTGGGAAGATGAGGAGCGCACGCGCCCAACCGGCACGTGGAATGCGTTTTTGACCAACTCAGACGTGTTCCATCGAAGCGAGTAACCAAGCGACGGCCAAGAAAAAGGGCCGATTCGTCGATCGGCCCTCTTCATCGGTTAGGGGTCTCTGGTAGGGAATCCTTCGCGAGGCTTCTGTCGGCGTTCTACATCGTCGCGGTAAGGCGCAGATACCAGAATGCGCCGTTGAAGCCAAACGGTGAGGTCAACGAATGGTCTACGCCGAGGAAGCGCGATACCGGTTCCTCTTCTTTGTCCGGTAGTTGGTCGAAGACGTTTTCGCCCCCTGCCGATACACGGAAGTGATCGGATACGTTGAAGCCGACCTCGATGTCAACCAGAAACTCGCCATCGTAGTCGTACTGATCGGAAGCGTCCCCCGGGCTGAACAACCCACCCGTAGTCGACCAGTCGCCGTAGTAACGGAAGCGCACGAGGCCATCGAACAGCTCGCCGTGCGTGTAGTCGAAGGTGATTACCGTGCTGTTTTCGGGTGATTGGTTCTCGAGATCGTATACGCGCGAGGCATTAATCGTACCCGGCGTAACGTTCGAGACTTCCTGCTCGTTCCAGTTGTGCCGGAAATCCACGACCAGCGTGCCTTCCATCACCTCTTCGAATATGTGGGTGACGGTTAGATCGATGCCCGTGATCTCGGAATCGAAGCCGTTCACGAAGAAGTTGGCGGAGCTACCCAGCAACAGGGCGGCGTTGGGGATGCCCGCGGCCTGCAAGAGCAGCACCTCGGCGGCACCGACCGTATTGTTGAGCAGTGCCAGCCGGTCTTCGATGTCGATCTGGTAGTAGTCGAGCGTGACGGTCGTGTTGTCCCACGGAATGGCGACCAAGCCAATCGTGAAGCTGTCGGACTCTTCCTCCGTGAGTGGGCGGGAGCCCAGAGCCATTGCCACCGGGTGATCGACTGGATAGGTGCCATTCGGGATAAGCGCGCCGGTGCTATCCGAGGTCGTGGTGATATTGAGGGTGTGTACCTGTCCCGGCGTCGGCGTACGGAATCCGGTGCTGTAGGTTGCGCGAACCGCGACGTTGTCCGTCAACTCGAAACGGCCCGAGACCTTGTAGTCGAAGGTGGTGTCGAACTCGTCATAATCCTCGTAGCGCAGTGCCAGCGCGGCGGAAAACTGGTCGGTAAAATCGGTTTCGAAATCCACATACGCCGCCCAGCTGTCGCTTTCGAAATCACCGGAGGATTCGACCGGGAAACCCTGGAAGCCGTCGGACCCAACTCCGAAGATTGCAGCCGTGGGGCCGGCTTGAATAGAGGGCAGGTCGCCAGCCCCGATCTCGTAGGTTTCGTTACGCCATTCCGCACCGAACGCAATGTTGAGCGGCGAATCGTCGAACGTCTTCACGAAATCGACGTTGATGCCGCTCTCTTCCTGCGTGAGCGTCCCGGGTCGGAATGACAATGGAGAAAGCCGGCCAAGACTCGGGTTGATGGTCTCGCTGACGGTATAGTCCACTTCGTTTTCGGCAAAGCGACCGCGAATGTCGAACGTGAGGTTGGTCGTGAGTTCACCGCGGGCGCCAAACACGAACGAAAAGTCTTCGATATCGGCGCCGAAATCAGGGTTATAGCCGCCCGGAAACTGCGTAAAGATTGGGTTGAGTAAGACGTAGCCGCTGGCGCTGCCGGCGTCGGCCACCAGATAGTCATCGACGGTCAGACCCTGTGCGAGGATGTCGTCCACCAGCTGTTGAGGCGCCGGGTCGGGCAAGAAGTCCCCGTCGGCGTCGATCTGCAGCGTCGTGCGTGCTTCGATCCCCGCTGCGGGGGGCAGCACGGGTGTGCGATAGAAGAAGTCGGAAATGATGTCGTTCTCGCTGTAAGTGGCAACGCCATAGAGCTCGACGGTGTCCGACACCTCGATCCCGGCGTTCACCAGAAACTTGATGGCTTCGACGTCTGGGTCACCCCACCGTTGACCGAACCCGCCGAGGGGGACCACCCCGGGATTCATGAGGAAATTGCCGACATCGACTGCGTCGGGCCGCGGATTGCCACGCGCCGTGATATCAGACTCCGAGTACTCGGCGGTGATGTTCACGAAGCCTCGATCGGACAGTGGTAGCCCGACGTTGGCGCTGATCGTGAACCGCTCACCGTCGCCTTCGGAGTATTCGCCGTACTGCGCCGAAACCTCAGCACCTTCGCTCGCGTTTTTGAGGATCACGTTGATCACGCCCGCGATGGCGTCGGAACCGTATTGTGCGGACGCCCCGTCACGCAGAACCTCCACCCGCGCGATGGATGCGGCAGGAAAGACAGACCAGTCGACGCCTTGCGATCCCTGGTTGACCGTACCTAGCGGTGCCAGCTGCAGGTTCACCAGTGCAGACTTGTGCCTGCGGGTACCGTTCATGAGAACGAGCGTGTGGTCGGGGGAAAGGTTACGCAGCGATACGGGGCGAATGATCGCGGTGCCGTCAGCAATCGGAAATCGCTGTGTGTTCAGCGAGGGGCTCACCGCGCTGAGGGCATCGGTCAAGTCAAAGGCGCCCTGTCGCTTGACGCGTTCACCGCCGAAGACGTCTACCGGGGACATCGTCTCGGTGGGTGCCACGCCGGCCCGGCGAGTTCCCGTGACGATGAGCTCTTCGATGATGTCCTCTTCGGCTAGGGCCGGGGCGGGCAGAGGCAAAAGTAGGGGTACTACGGCCGCACTCAGCAGCCATGCTCCCAGTTTGGGGGGGTGTCGCATGTTTCTCTCTCCAAAAGATTTTAGGTCCGGTGTCGCTATCGTTGTGCGTCCGGATCTGCCGCGACCCGAGGATCGCCTGGCAAATTTCGCGCAAAGATAGCGCCCGCTGCAGCGCTTATCAAGCGCCTCCAACGTATTCAAGATCCGTCGTTTTCAGATTCCACGGTCGGTTCCGAGTGGACGCTGTCGGATTGTCTGGCGCTGTTGGCTAGGCGCTGATTGCGAGATGTCCATTGCCGTCGATGCGAGCCGGGCGGTCGCAGAACTCCTCGCGGGTCATGGCAAGGTTGAGGTCCCGGTCTTCGGAGTTCACCCAAACGCGTTGACCCTTGGGCGTCAAGCAAGACAGGTGCGCGATGGCAGGATCCTCGCCCGCGTACATGACGGTATAGGATTCCACGGTTACCTCCCCTCGATACTCGGCCAGGCACTCGCGGCTCGGCAGCGCGTCGATCTCCTCCTGCACGTTCCGAAACTGAAAGTCTCGCTCGGGTGGTTCACTCGAGTAGACCCCGTGTGCGTGCTTGTAAAGGTTGCCGCCGTTGGCGGTGATGAGCCCACGCGTCCCGGGCTGCGCCCGGAGCAACTCCACCAGCCGGGCGATGCTGTGCATTACATAGTTGTTGAGTGGTCCGCCCCCAAACGTAAGCCCGCCGGTCACCGTGAGCTGCGTGGATTCGGCCAGTCCGAGTTCGGCGGCGGCGATCTGCACGGCGGAAGGAAAACAGCTGTAAAGATCGACGAAGGCCAGATCGCTCACCTCGGTACCGGCAAGCTCCAACACGGTTCTACCGACTAGCCGTAAGCCAGGCGAGGCGTAGAAGTTGTCGCGTACGGATGCGGAGAAGTGGTCGTATCCCTCTGCTCCCGCATGCGGGTAGATCCATAGACGTTCGGGTATGCCCAGTTGCCGTGCCTTTTCGACCGAACACATGATCAACGCAGCACCCATGTCTACCGACATGTTAGCGTTCATGAGCTTGGTATAGGGAAAGCTGATGGCCCTATTGGTGGCAGACGGGGTTCTGATCTCCGCGGCACTGATGTTTTCGCGGATCCATGCGTGGGGGTTGGCTTGGGCGACGTCGTTGAATCGAGACCACAGCTCCGATACCCGCTCGAGATGCCCATCGATGGTCTCGCCGCGATGATGGCGAATGGCGTTGTCGTACATCGGGTACACCTGAATGGCGGTTCGAATGCCTTTCGCAATCTCGTAGTCGTGGTGTTCGGGCTGCTGGGCGCCGCCGATGATCAGGTCGTATTCCCCGGGGGTTTCGGTGAGAGGAATCGGTTTGCCGGCCTTACGGGCCTTGCTGGCACTGTTACCGTTTTCCGCTCCCGTAATCAGCACCAGGTCTAGCTCGCCTGACAAGATAGAGGTGGCTGTACGGTTCACGACGACCTGGTTCTGATTGCCGCCGAACAGCGTGCCTGCGGTTTGTGCGTTCGGTGCACCTACGTGTTCGGCGACAAAACGAGCGGGATTGGCGTACTTCCACATGCCGCGAATCACTCTGACGCTTTGCACCTGTCGCAACAGGCCGCCCACGCCTGTGTCCTGCTCCGCGAGTTCCACCGCCTGCAGCATCATTTGCAGTGGTTCGACGGTGTCCTCCAGCGACTGAATTCGATTGAGCACCTGGGCGGCTCCGACGATTATCGGAGTGGTCGGTTTGGTCACGATTCCTGAACACACTCTTCGATGCCATTGAACATGCCAATATAAAAGTTCTGCTCCGGATTGATAGAGCGCCGCTACCGCGGGCGTCTCGCGTTCGCCTGCTCGACAACGTAGCTGCGAAGCGCTCGAGCATCCTCAGGCGTCAGGATGTCGCCGAAACCCGCCATGCCGAGTTCTGCAAACGCGCCTTCCAAGACGATCCCGTTCCAAGCGGCGTGAACCCCGGGAGTCGAGTACCTGAGATCACGAATGACACCGTCTGAGACGGCTTCGAATCCGTGACACCGGGCACAGTGACCGTGGTAGAGCTCGTTGCCTTCGGCGATCTGTTCCGGCGTGCCGAAATTTTCGGGGATGGGTGTGTTCGGGTCGCCCTTCTCGCCGACGTCCGGCATCGGCAACGTGGCCCCGAGCTTGAAGGTGTATACGCGCCCGTGGTTGACGAGATGGTCGCGATCGGGTGGCTGAAACTTCGACCCCGAGACGACGGTGACGAACTGCTCCTCACCCAAAGAGTAACTAATCGGCGGGGCGATGATGCCGACGTTGGTCGTTGCAACCCAGAGACGCTCACCGGTATCGGCTGCGTAGGCGACGAGTTCACCGTTGATGTTGCCTTGGAATACCAGGTCGCCGGCGGTTGACAGAATGCCGCCACCGTTCGTGTCGACCCGCCAGCGTTCCTTCTGCGCGACGGGATCCCAAGCGAGAAGATAGGGATACCGAGGGGGTGCTTTTTCACGCAGCGCTAGCGCCTTAGGCGACCGGGACATCCCAGTGTTCCACGTGCCGGGCTGGAATTTGAAATCTTCGACTAATCCGTACACGCCGGCGGTGTCGTGCGCGGGAATGTAAACGAGGCCCGTGCCTGGGTGGTAGGACATCGGGGGCCAGTTGTGCGCGCCGTTCGGAGAGGGCTGGATGATCTTGGGTTGGTCGTCATAGTCGGATGCTGGTAGCTCCACCGGCCGGCCGGTTGCCATGTCGACGTGGCTTGCCCAGGTGACTTTCGCGAATTTTTCCGCGGACAGCAATGCACCGGTGGCGCGATCGAGTACGTAAAAGAAACCGTTCTTTGGTGCCTGCATCGCGACCTTGCGCAGGCTTCCGGCGATTTCGAGATCGGCGAGCATGATATGTTGCGTCGACGTGTAATCCCAATTGTCACCGGGTGTCGTTTGGTAGTGCCAAACGAGCCGTCCGCTGTCCGGATTCAGCGCGAGAATCGAACACAGATACAGGTTGTCGCCACCGCCCGGACTGCGCAGCGTACGTGACCAAGGCGAGCCGTTGCCCGTGCCGACGTAGAGCAGATTCAACTCAGGATCGTAGGCCATGGAGTCCCATGCCGTGCCGCCACCGCCGACGTGCCACCATTCACCGGTCCAGGTTTTGGCGGCCACTTCCATCTCGGGGTGTTCGAACGGTAGGGAGGGGTCGCCCGGCACGGTCCAGAAGCGCCAGGCAAGTTCGCCACTGTCGATAGCATAGGCGCTGACATAGCCACGCACGCCGTACTCCGCGCCACCGTTGCCGATGATCACTTTGTCTTTGACGATGCGCGGCGCGCCCGTAATGGTGTAGTGCAGCTCGCGCGCGGTCGTATCGACCTTCCAGATGATTTCCCCGGTTGTGGCGTCGAGCTTGAACAACCATCCATGCAGGCTGCCGACGAACACGGCATTGTTGGAGATGGCCACGCCGCGGTTGACGACACCGCAGCAGGCGTAACGTGCCAATTCTTTGGGTACTTCAGGGTCGAATACCCAGAGCGCCTCGCCGGTCACTGCGTCCAGCGCGTGCACCACGCTCCAGGATGCGGTGACGTACATCACCCCGTCCTTGACGAGCGGCGTGGCCTCGTGGCCGCGGAACTGGCCCGTCTCAAAGGTCCAAGCCAGACCGAGCTCGCCCACGTTGGACTGGTTGATCTCGGACAACGGCGAGTGTCGCTGCTCGTCCGCCGTTCGACCATGACGTGACCAGGCACCGGCATCGAGATCGAGGCCAACATCACGGTCGGCGTTCCGCGAATCGCAGGCAACCAGTGCGATGAAGAGGCTGACGGGCAGCAGGATACGGCAACGTCCGATGACTGGTTTCTGCATGTTTATAAATCCCGAGCCGTTCCGGATGGGCGTGGCCTCGCCGAAAGTTGGCCAAACGCTTCGCGGTCTTAGTAGCATGGTCAGATTGGGCTAGCAAGCAACCAGGCGTTTGCGTGGCCGAGCGTACCGGTGCATCCGATAACGAAGGGGGAGACGATGGACATTCCGATGACGGATGGCCTCGACGGCAAGGTCGCGATCGTCACAGGGGCCGGCGCCCGCGAGGATGGCATCGGCAACGGCCGCGCGGCAGCCATTCTTTTGGCCGCAAGCGGCGCTAGCGTGCTTTGCGTCGATCGTGATATCGAGCTTGCCCAACGAACGGTCGCCATGATCGAGTCTTCCGGATTCACCGCGCGTGCCCATGCGGCGGACGTGACGCAAGCCCGCGACTGTGAGGGGATGGTCGAAGCGGCGCTGTCGACGTGGGAACGATTGGATGTGCTCGACAATAACGTCGGCATCGGCAGCCGCGGCAGTGTGGTAGACGAGGATTACGACCGCTGGCGCCACGTCATGGAAGTGAACGTCGACAGTATGTTCCTTGCGAGCAAAGCCGCCATTCCGGCAATGATTGAGACCGGTGGCGGCGCGATCATAAACGTTTCGTCTATCTCGGCGATCAGGCCTCGGGGCTTGACGACCTACAGTACGTCCAAGGCCGCCGTCATCGGGCTGACCAAGGCCATGGCCGTTGACCACGGGGGCGAAGGCATTCGCGTCAATTGCGTTGCCCCCGGGCCGGTCTACACACCGATGGTCTATGGCAGGGGTATGAGCGACGCGGCGCGAGCACGCCGTACATCGGCGTCGGTGCTCGGTATCGAAGGCACTGGCTGGGATATCGGGCATGCCGTGCGTTTTCTCGCCTCGGAACATGCCCGCTACGTCACAGGCCAGGTGCTCATCGTAGACGGTGGGACGACGTTACGCGGACCGGAACGCGATTCGACCGGGTAGGTGCAATATACAGCGCAACTTCATAAAGTTATCACAGGACACTCGCATGCAGACCGGGGGGTACGAATGAGCTGGCAGGACGATGTCGATGAACTAAACCGCCGGCAGGCGATGGCCCGAGAGATGGGCGGCGCCGATGGCGTCGCCTTTCAGCATGGTCGCGGCAAGCTCACCGTGCGCGAACGCATCGACCTGTTGGCGGACTCCGGCAGTTTTCAGGAGATCGGTACGTTGGCGGGAACGCCGACCTGGGACGGCGATCACCTGACCCATCTGAAACCTTCGAACACGATCATTGGCACCTGTAAGGTGGGTGGTCGCAAGGTGGCTTTTTCCGGTGGCGATTTCACCATTCGCGGCGGCGCGGCCGATGCTAATGTGGGTAACAAGCGCGGTCACGCGGAAAAGTTTGCCTTGAGTGCGCGCATTCCGTTTATACACCTGCTGGATGCGACAGGCGGCAGCGTCAAGACCTTCGAACAGATCGGACGAACGTACTTGCCTGACAATGCGACGGGTGGTGGCAGAGTCGCGGAAATGCTGAATACCATCCCCGTAGTATCTGCGGTGCTGGGCTCGGTGGCCGGCTTACCGGCGGTGCAAGCGTGTCTTTGCCACTTCAACGTGATGGTCAAAAATACCAGCCAGGTTTTTGTTGCCGGCCCCAAAGTGGTTGAACAAGCGACCGGACAGTCCATTTCCAAAGAAGATCTCGGCGATGAGCGCATTCAAGTCAAAAACGGCGTGATCATGAACTTGGCCGACAGTGAGGCCGATGCGATCGATCAAGTGCACCGGTTTCTCTCCTACATGCCATCGAGTGTCTACGAGGCGCCGCCATGTCAGCCCTGTGATGATGACCGGAACCGCCGCGATGAAGCGTTGCTGTCCATCGTTCCGAAAAACCGTCGGCAAATCTACGATCCCAAGAAGATCTTGAATGCGGTGCTGGATCAAGACAGCTTCTTCGAGATGGGCCCCTACTATGGGCGCGCCCGGATGACGGGGTTGGGCCGCGTGAACGGCATGCCGTGCGGCGTCATGATCAACAATCCGAAATTCAACGGTGGCTCGATGGACATCGCGACGGGTGAGAAGACGCTGCGACTGTTGGATCTGTGTGACACGTTTCATCTGCCCTTGGTTTACTTCGCCGATGAGCCGGGTTTCTCCGTCGGGCCAAAACAAGAGGAACTTGGCATCGTGCGAGCCGGCGCGCGCGTGGTCACCGCGTTCTCCGCCAGTCGTACCCCATACATTTGTTTCATCGTGCGCCAGCTATATGGCGTTGCGGGCGGGCTGCACTCTCGCAGCGACGGGTTGTATCGACGCTATGCCTGGCCCTCCACCCATGGTGGGTCCATGCACATCGAAGGCGGTACCGCCATCGCCTACAAGCGGGAGATAGAAGAAGCAGCCGATCCGGAGGCGAAGCGCACCGAAATCGAGGCGCGCTTGCAGGCCATCTCATCGCCGTTTCGTAACGCGCATGCCTTTGGCGTGGAGGACATCATCGATCCGCGCGATACGCGACCGTTGCTCATAGACTTTCTGGACGATGCGTGGCCGGTATTGTTGACGCAATTGGGACCGCGGGCGGGATCGAGTTATCGGCCATGATCGGTAACTGTATCGTATTCGGCTCACCGATCTATCGCGGCTAAAAGCCGCTCCAACCCCGGGACGAATTTGCTTCACCCCATCGACATCGGTGTGCTCCTCGTCTACTTGAGCGGGCTGTTCGTGCTCGGCGCGTGGTTCGCTCGCAAGAACGTCGATACGGAGGCGTATTTTCTGGGAGGACGACGCATCAAGGGTTGGGTGATTGGTCTCAGCCTGGTCGGTACGTCCATCAGCTCGATTACCTTTCTGGCGTATCCGGGCGACGCGTACAAGACCGCTTGGCTGCGTTTTCTGCCTAACCTGATGCTGCCACTGGCGGTTGTCATTGCGGCGCGCTACTTCCTGCCTTTCTTTCGCCGCGGCAAGACCGTTACCGCGTACGAATATTTGGAGGACCGCTTCGGTCCGTCGATTCGGCTATACGGCGCCGCTGCTTTCATCGTGGCGCAAACGGTCCGCGTGAGTTTGATCCTGTATCTCGTCTCGTTGGTTCTGCAGGAGATCACCGGCTTGAGTGCGATCTGGTGCATCGTCATCGGTGGTGGCGTGGTCGCCGTCTATACCGTGATGGGTGGCATCGAAGCCGTGATTTGGACCGACGTGATTCAGACCGTGGTCTTACTCGTCGGCGGCGTCGTGTGCCTCGCGGTCATCCTGGTTGCGCTTCCGGGTGGGTTCGAACAGCTCATCGATGTTGCCGTACGGGATGGCAAGCTGGCCTTTGCCGAGCTGCGAGGTGGTCAGCTAGAGCCGGTGAGCTTTGGATTCAGCCTGCAGAACAAGACCGTCACCATGATGTTGCTGATCGGTTTGATGAGTTGGTTGACGGAGTACTCGAGCAACCAGAACACGGTTCAGAGGTTTTGTGCGTCGGCCAGCGACCGCGAGGCCAAGAAGGCGGTCTACATATGTGCCGCCGTGAGCGTACCCACCTGGGCGTTTTTCATGTTTCTCGGCACGGCCCTCTATGTCTTTTTTCAAGTGTTCCCCACGCTCGAATCCGGCGAGATTCTCGACGGTGTGCGCAAAGCGGAGGAAATCATGCCGTATTTCATCGCAGAATATTTGCCCTACGGGTTGGTTGGCCTCGTCATCGCGGCGACGCTAGCGGCGGCGATGTCATCGTTGGACAGCAGCATCAACGCGATATCGGCGGTGATGATGTTCGATGTTTATCGAAGGTATGCCAAACGACAGCGATCCGAACGGAGTCAGGTACGCATGGCCCAACTCGTCGCCGCGTTCTCGGCCGTACTCATGGTGGTAGGCGCGATCCTCCTGGCGCAGTCAGAAACCAAGACGCTGCAGGATACGGCAACGATACTGACGTCGCTGTTGGCGGGGGGATTGCTCAGCATTTATGGCATTGGATTTTTCACGAAGCGTGGCGATGCCAGGCATATTCTGTTCGGCATCGCGGGTACGATGGTCTTCACGGGTTGGTCGTTGATGAGCGCGCGCGGCGTGCTTCCGGAAGCGGTCCGGCTCCCCTTGGACCTTTACTATGCGGGTTTGGTTGGTAATGTCGTCATGTTCGTGCTGGCGTTCGGCCTGAGCTTTCTGGTGGTCTCGAATAAGGACACGACTGGTTTGACGATTTGGTCTCGACCCGAGGTCGATCAATGAACGCTACGACGCTTCTCGAGAGGGGCATCTTTGGTTTTGCCATCGTAGGCGTCGTGATCGGTGCGATTGTGTCGTATATCGATCAAGATTTTTTCCGCAACGTGTATGTCGTAGAGGATGGTTTCACCGAATGGGGAACGGTACTCGCGCTTGGCGCCGCCTTCGTGGTCTGTGGTTATCGGCTAGTCACGCTGTGGGGGGGCAGACCACTGCGATTCATGGCGATGACCAGTTTGCTGACGGTATTCTGCCTGTTTGGCGCCGGCGAAGAATTATCCTGGGGACAGCGAATTTTCGGCTTCGATTCGCCGGAGTTTTTCCAAGATTACAACGCGCAGCAAGAAACGGGATTGCACAATCTGACCATTGAAGTCGATGGGAAGGAATACAAACTGAACCGGATCATCTTCGGTACGGGTCTGGCCATTGCGGTCTTCATATACATCGTGGTGATGACGCCCCTGTACCGGCGCAATCCCAGATTCATGCAATTGGTCGACAGTTTCGCGGTACCGATGCCGAAGCTATATCAGGTGCTCGGTTATCTTTTTGTCATCTCAGTGGCGGAACTGCTTATCGATTCATCGAAGCGCGGCGAAATCACGGAGTTCGGCGGGAGCATCGTGTTTATGCTGAACGTGGCGTTTCCCTATAACGCCGCCATATTTTCACGCCGACATACCCCAAACTGAACACGACTAAAAGAGGATCTATCAGATAGTCCCATAGGTTGTGCGATGGCAACCCCTGCAGCTGATAGACGATGAGTGCTGCGAGTATGCAAGTCGCCGTCAGATACCAACGGATCCAAATAGAGGCGAGGCACAGCGTTGCGGCGATGCCCGATAGCAGCAGAGGTTCATAGCCGAGTGCGTAAGGGTCGAAAGGGCCCAATCCGGTTGCCGTCGGGTAGAACCATACGCCGGTCACGCCAACCACCGAGCACGCAATCAGGTTTTGCGACGCGTTGATTCGTGTTTGCTTCACGTGCGTGGATGCCCAGTATAAAAGGAGCACAACGCTCGTGATGCTCAAATCGCCGAAAATCCCTCGCAAGTAGGTGACGACTGAGGCCTCTCCCAATGGAATCAGGGCAATCATGGTCACGACGAGCCCGGTCGCCATGCGTGCAGGCACCCGGTAGCCGAACCGACGGACCAGCGCAAGGGTAGGCGCGAATACCAAGAGAGGGACGACGTATTCAGCCATTCAACGCCTCGATCTTTTGGGCTAGCCAGGCATCGTTGAACACCACGTGTTTAATTCGTTTGCGGTTCCAGGTGTAGAAGAGGTGATAGTTGCCATCGTGTCGAACAAGCCACGGGTAGGAGAAGCGGTATTCGTGTTTGAGGACATCTTCTTCGTCCTCCAACAGATGTAGCTCTTGCCACGCACCATCCGCTTCAGACGCGTACCCCAGTGACAATTGGTCCCGTTTGTCCTCCTGGTTGTTGTATACGAATAGATAGCCATGGGCCGACTGCAGCCCTGCGACCGCAGCGTTGGGATTGGCGATACCCGTCTCTCGTGTCTGGGACCACGAACGGCCTCGATCTTTCGACGTGGCGATCAGCACACGCCGGCCCGCGTCGGCATAGACTCCGTTACGCATAACGGCGACCGTTAGTTGCTCATCGACGAGCAGCTGGGGCTGCAGCGAAGGCATGTCACCGTTGATACTTTGTTTCCCGATCACATTGCCCGTGTCGTCCAAGCGTAGAATTTCCGCATGTTTGTTGTGCATCTCGTAATGGGCCGGCAACGCTAACGTGCCGTCGTCATAGGACCAGGTCGGG
>JAPUIA010000203.1 GCA_027297435.1 Gammaproteobacteria bacterium
CACTACCTGTTGCGCGTGCTGCGCGCACGCAAAGGCGATGCGATAGAGGTATTCGATGGGGCCGGTCGCGAATGGTCGGCCCTCGTCAAAGACGCCAACCCCAAGGCTTGCCGCATCGGCTCGTTGGCGTCAATCGGCAACCGCCCTCACGCGCAACCAGAGGTGCATCTCGCACAGGCCCTCATCAAAGGCGATGCCATGGATCGCCTACTGCAGAAAGCCACGGAATTGGGTGTTGCCAATGTCTGGCTTTTGACAAGCGAATTCTCCCAGGTCAGCGCCGAGCGCGCGGAAGCTCGCATGGCGCATTGGCAAAAGATTCTGATCAGCGCCTCAGAACAAAGCCGGCGCATCTATTTACCTGAGCTGCATCCACCCATGCCGATCAAAGTGTTCTTGAACACCCACCACGGACCGGCCGTGTTCCTGCTACAGCCCGAATCGACACCTTTACCGCGAGACCTTGCGAGGCAAGACACCACCATCATCGTAGGCCCGGAGGGCGGTTGGGCACCCTCGGAGTTGGCTGCTGCAAGCTCGCACGGCGTTGCTTTCCACAGCTTGGGCAACTTGGTGCTAAAGGCAGAGACAATGCCGCTAGCGGCTCTAGCCGCCGTCAGGCACGCCTGGGGATGGATTTAGGTGAGAGAGCGAACCTGCTCTTCGATGTATTCGAGGTTCGGAATGACCGCAGTCTCGGTACCCACTGTAACCACCGCGGTTTCCGCAGGCCCGGGTGACGTCGGCGTGTTCGAGATGTCGTTGTCGCTGAGCTGCACCATCTTCGGCAGCCGATCCGCCGCCAACGCGTAAAACGCGGGTCCTTCGGCCGAGCGGGCACGATTCATGACCACCATGCAGCAGCCGGCCTTGGGCGCGCTGGCGCGACCCTCGCCGTTTAGAACCTCGTAGCGAATGACCGGGATGTTTTCGCCACGCCAGCCGAGCAACCCCAAGCACCAGGCCGGACTTTGCTTCATGGGCTGCATCCGGCGCCAGGGCACGATCTCTGCAACGCAAATGTTCGGCAACAGCAACTGCATACCCGCAAGAGGAATCATCACGCAGGAAAGTGCTATCTGTTCTTGTGCCACTACTGTTGCCATTTGACTATTCGCTGTTTATCAGTTCATCGATCGTTGCGAGAAGTTCGTTCTCTTGGAACGGTTTGCCTAAAAATTTGTTCACGCCAAGCTCGTTGGCATGCTCCTGGTGTTTCTCACCCGTGCGGGAGCTGAGCATGATAATCGGCAGCGTACCCAGTCGCTCGTCATGTCGTACTAGGCGCGCAACTTCGAAACCGTCCATACGCGGCATCTCGATGTCGAGCAACATGATGTCCGGACGGCGTTCTTGTAGCATTGCAACTGCCTCGACACCATCTTTGGCCACGACCACTTCCATACCTTGACGTTCGAGCAAGCGACTGGTGACCTTGCGTACGGTCACCGAGTCATCCACGACCATGACACACCTGGCACGGCCCGATCTCGAACGCCCGCGTCGCGCCGCGCCGCGTTTGTTGGTACCGCGAATCAACGCGAGCAAGTCTAGGATGACGACCACGCTACCGTCGCCGAGTATGGTCGCACCGGAAATTCCACCGACCCCCGCAAACTGGGTCCCAAGGCTTTTCACCACAATCTCACGGCTGCCTTGCACCGCATCGACGTGTATGGCAATCGACTGGTCGCCCGAACGTACGAGTACCACAGGCACTGACGTACGCTGTTCCGCGCTCTGAAAATCACGACCCAGATAATGGCCGAGGTAGCGAACTCGATAGGCAATGCCCGCGTACTCGAAGGCTTTACCCTCGCCGGCATACAGCTTCTCGAGCTCTGCCGGCGTCAACAGCACGATGCCCTCGATGGTGTTGAGCGGAATTGCATAAATATCTTCTTTCACGGCCACCATCAGGGCCCGGTTGACGGAGACCGTAAATGGGACCCGAACGACGAATCGCGAACCCTTACCAGCTCTGGAGTAAATATTGATGCTGCCACCGAGCTGTTTTACCGCGCTGTGCACCACGTCCATCCCAACACCGCGCCCGGAGATCTGGGTGACCGACTTGGCCGTGGTAAAGCCCGGCGCCAGTACGAACTGGGAAATTTCGTCATCGCGAAGGTCGGCGTCTGCGGCCATCAGCCCGCGTTCTACCGCCTTTTCGCGCACCGTTTCTATGTCGATGCCGGCCCCATCATCACTGATCTCGATGACCACATCGCCGCCTTCACGCGACAGCCTCAAATCGATGCGACCCACCTCCGGCTTGCCATTGCCACGACGTAGTGCGGCAGATTCGATGCCATGGTCGACGGCGTTGCGCAACATATGCTCCAACGGCGCAACCATCCGTTCCAGCAGGTTGCGATCTAGTTCGCCTTCGGCGTTGTACGCGTGAAATTCGACTTGCTTGTCCAACTCCTTGGCGATTTGGCGAACGATGCGGCGCAACCGAGGTAACAAACGATTGAACGGCACCATGCGAGTGCGCATCAAACCCTCTTGCAGTTCGGTGTTGATGCGTGCTTGTTGAATCAGAAGCGTTTCGGATTCGCGTGCCTTGACGAGCAGGGTTTCTTTTAGGTCGAGCATGTCGGATGCGCTTTCCGACAGGCCACGTGATAGCTGTTGCAGGTGGGAATAGCGGTCCATCTCCAAGGGGTCGAATTCCTCGTAAGAGGGACCGTCCTTGACTTCCTGTCGAAACAGCACTTGGGTCTCGGTCTCGATCTCCAAACGTCGCAACTGTTCGCGAACACGTTCGATGGTGGTTTCCATCTCATCCAGCGCACTCGTGAAATCGCTCATGCCTTGCTCGAGGCGAGCCCGAATGATGCTGCTTTCGCCCGCAAGATTGACCAGATTTTCCAGCAATACCGAACCCACACGAACCATCTCTTGTCCGGCTCGAGAGTCACGTGGCGCGGTTGCGGGTGTCGGCTCGCGCGCTTGTTGGGCTTCCAGGTCGCTCTTGGGCTCCGGCTGGACGACGACCTCCTCGACAGGCGGTACCGGTTCGGTTTGCCGCTCTGCTACCGCCACATCCAGTTCAATCGCTTCTTTGGTACGTTTCAACAGCCCCGCCAACTCATCGTGGCGGTCGTGTAACTTGTCGAACATGCCGTCATCGATCGCGCCGCCTGACGCCTGCACGTCGATCAAGAACGACTCGAACTGGTGGGTTAGATCACCCAACGTCGTGAGGCCCGATAGTCTGGCCCCACCCTTCAGCGTGTGCAGACCGCGTAGCAGATTCTCCAGGAACAGCAGGTTGGTCGGCTCTTCCGACCAGTCTTGAATATTTTGGTCGACGGTTTCCATGATCTCGTCGGCCTCCTCGAAGAACACACCGATGATTTCCAGATCCATCTCGTCGGCGTTCGGAACCTCTACCGTCGCGGCCTCGTCTAGCACCCCGGTCGGCTGGGCGTCTACGACCTCCTTCAGCTCCACTTCTTCGATCTCGTCCGCGGCTTCCACGTCTTCGACGAGATCGTCAACGTTGAACGGCGGCTCGTCGTCAACGGATTCTGCCGACGGGAACTCGACAACGTTCGCCTCCACCGTCTCTTGGGGTTCTGCTTCAGACCCTTCAGCCGCTTCGGGTTGTGCCTCTTTCGATCCTACCGCCGGTCCTACGGCGAAGTCTTCGACGAGGGTTTCCAACCCGGCAATGACGTCATCGGCTTCCGGCACCGCTTGGTCGGCGGCGATGGCATCTAGCTGTTCCAACAGCCGATCATGGGCCTCTACCAAACCTTGGTATTGCACCTCGGTCAAGAGCCCATTTTCTAACACCTCATAAGTAGTCGTGAGCGCGGCGGCGAGTTCAGCGATCGCGGTACGTTCGATGGTTTGTGCTGCTTGTTCGAGTTCTCTGAGAGCCGAATGGACGCTCTCACTCTGCGCGAGATCCAATCCGCCGTCTCGCCACGCCGCCAAAAACTCTTGTGCGTTCATGATGAATTCGATGCCATCAAGCGTGAGCAGCCGTTGGTTTGCCTCGTTTGAGCCAAACTGCAGGCTCCAGTGATCGGCATCTACGATCGTCTGGGAGGGGTCCGGCGACTCGCCGTCATGCTTCAGCGCAATCACCGTCGCTTCGACCACCGACAACGCTTCGACAAAAAAGCGCCCGGCATCACCCGTCACCGCGACATCTCCGAAATTGGCTCGATAGGCAAGTGCCGCATCGTAAATCGGTCCGACCAACAAGCTCACGTCTTCGAGTTCGACCATGGCCGCACTGCCTTTCAAGGTATGCCATGCACGCATGGCGTCCTCGTCCAACGACATGCTCGCGTCAGCGCCCTCAACACCGCCAGCGCCTTCAGCGGAATAAACCACTCTGGCAGCCAACACGGCTAGATGTTGTTCGGCCTCCGCGACGAAGATCGGTATGACTTGAGATAGTTCGTCGTCGGCTGAAGGCTGCACGACCTGATCGGTGGCTCCGGTGGCAGGCGCGTCGGGTGTTTCGGTCTCGTCAATGTTGCCGCCCGATGCCATCACGTCGGCACGCTCCATAACGCGGCCAACCGGACCCATGTCCGGCCTGGCACGAACCTCAAAGGCATCACGCAAGCCCGGCACTATCTGGAGCGCTTCGCCGACCACAGTAATGAACTGAGGGTTGGCCTGCACCGTGCCATCGATGATGCGGTTTAGCATGTTTTCGACAGACCAGGCGAGTTCACCAAGCTCAGCTGCGCCGACGATCCGACCGCTGCCCTTGAGCGTATGGAACCCGCGGCGTACCTCGATGAGAGGCTCCTCGTTTGCAGGATTGTTTTGCCACTGCAGCAGGAGTTCGTTGAGGTTTGCCACTACCTCGGTGACCTCTTCGACGAAGATCTCAACGATCTCTTGATCGGGTTGTTCGACCTCAAAGGGTTTCGGCGTCTCGCGCTCTATGACTTTGGGTTCGGCCCGCGCTTCGGGTTCAGGTTCGGCTTCCGCCGGTTCCGGTGCGACACCGTCTGCATCTGCGTCAGCCTCATCGAAATCCAGATCAGTAAGGTCGAAATCTTCGTCTTCTTCCAACTCCAGCGTGGGCACTGCCCGTTCCAGGTCGGCTTCGACCTCGATAATTGCCTCTTCTGCCTCTTGGAGCCCCTCCTCGAGTTCAATTTCAAACTCACCTTCGACGCTCGACGTCTCGTCGACCGACGTCTCGTCGACCGTTGCCTCGTCGACCGGCTCGGCGGCAGGTTTTGCCCCGGGCTTTTCCTCGCCGGCAACGCCAAGCAACGCCAAGCTTTTGTCCACGAGATCGAGAATGTCTTCCGCACCCGCTTGGTTGTTTTCAGCGATGCGCTCGAGGTAGTAGTCGATACCGCTGAGCGCATCGGCAAATTGATCCAACCGCTCCCACTCGGGTTTTTCGTCATTCAGCATTTCGGCCTGGACGACTTGTGCACAGCCGGCCAGCATTCGCGCTGCCCGCGGCAATGGAATCATGTTCAACGCCCCGCATATCACGGCCAACTGATCCATTACGCCGTCCAAGTGCCGCGCGTCCCAGCGAGACGACACATAGTCCACAATGCTCTGTTTGATCTGATCGAGACCGTTTCGCGCTTCGTTCACGACGGTGCGTTGCGCGTCGCTGGTAATCTTCTCGGTTTGGGTCGGAGCACCTTGTCGATGACTCTTAAGGTTCTCATCGACTTGAACGAGCGACGCTGCTATCGCTTCAATGCTGGGCGCGTGGACCGCCCCACCTTTGACCAGGTCGCGCAGCAACGTCACTTGATCCGCGATAATCGCACGTGAGCTCTCAAAGCCAAGGAGCGACAATGTGCTGCCGATCCGTTTGAGGGGTCCTGTGAGTTCGGCAAGAGTTTCTGTCGACTGGGCATCGGATCGAATAAAAAGGTCGAGTTGGTCGCCGACCAACGCCAGCTCTTCGCCGAGCGTTTCTGCGGCACTCGCCAGTGCCTGACGGCCTGAAATCGTCAGACCGTCACTCGGGCCAGCGTCGGACCTGACCGCCTCTTTGAGGGTGGTGAGCATCTCACTTTGGTGATCGCGTCGTTCGGCGGCCTCCAACAACTGCTCCACTAATTCTTGCGATGCGGGCTTACGCAGCGCCGCTTCACCTTCGATAGCCAGATCCCGAATTTTCGCATCGACCCGACGCAGCAACTTCACGGCGGCGCTGTCCAGCGGCCCTGAGGCATTCCCCAGACTCTCGACAAACTCGGCGAACGCCTGCCACTGGGCTTCTAGTACCGTGTGTTCGCAGACACGTTTCAATCCCAACGCGACCTTCGATAGGGTTTCGACCGCTCGAGCACGATCGCCACCTCGCAAAATCGAAAGCAAAACCTGTTGGTAGGCGGAGCGAATCTTCTTCACCTTGCCGACGCCGTCGATGCTGGTGAATCGATCTACCGCCGAGTCATCGGTCGCCGGCGCCAGAGATTTGACTTCCGACCCAAGCGGTTTCTGTTTGAGATGCGCGCGCAATTCGTTGACGAGCGGTAGCATCGGCTGCGTGGTATCCGGCACACCTCGTTGAATTTCTTCGATGTAGCCCGGCAACTCCAAGATGCCCTGCATGAGGGACTGGGCGGCTTCCGGAACCTTGTCGACCTCGTTACCCAACAACCTCTGCGCCAGCTGTTCAAGGTGGTCGGCCAACAAGCTGACACCCTTCAGTTCCAACATGATCAAGGTGCCGTGTACCTGGTGTAGACCGGTCAGACACGCACGCATGCGGGTCGATTCCTGACCGGACTCGACGTAAGCCTCGAGGGCTAAACGCGCTTCAACAAGCGTTTCCAGTATTTCGCTTTTGGTCCATTCGAGCGCGAAGTTTTCTTGGTCTTGCCCCATCTAAGTTCGTCGCCTCAATCGACCCAATCAAACGTTCTCTGGCAACTTGAAACCCTCTACGGAATTACGCATCTCCGCCGCCATGGTGGCCAGCTCGCTAATAGAGTTTGCAGTGATTTCCGATGCGTTAGCCGTTTGCCCGGTGATCTCTTGGATTACGTTCATGGTGTTGGAAACATGGCCAGCCGAAGCCGCTTGTTGGCGCGCCGCATTCGAGATGTTCTGAATCAACTCTGCGAGCGACGTCGAGACACCTTCGATCTCTTCGAGCGCTACCCCTGCGTCTTGCGCCCGCTTAGCACCGCCAACGACCTCTGAGGTCGTCTGCTCCATCGAGATGACCGCCTCGTTGGTGTCCGTCTGAATGGTCTTCACCAGCGCGGCGATCTGCTTGGTGGCAGCGCTCGAGCGTTCTGCCAACCGTTGAACCTCATCGGCCACGACCGCAAATCCGCGCCCGGCATCGCCTGCCATTGAAGCCTGAATAGCCGCATTCAAAGATAGGATGTTGGTTTGATCGGCGATATCGTTGATCAAGGAGACGATGTCGCCGATCTCTTGGCTACTTTCACCAAGACGCTTGATGCGCTTCGACGTTTCCTGAATCTGTCCGCGAATCGTGTCCATGCCGATGATCGTGTCCTGCACGACCTCGGCACCGTTGTTGGCGATTTCTACCGCACGTTCGGCAACAGCCGCGGATTCCGCCGCGTTCGAGGACACCTGGTCGATCGATACGGCCATCTCGTTGATCGCCGTCGATGCCGCACCGATCTCTTTTGCCTGGCTTTCCGCCGCTGAGGCTAGCTTCCTTGCCGTGTCTTGCGTGCCTTCGACCGCTTTTGCGACTTGAAGAGACAAACCGTTGATGTTCGATACCAAACCGCGCAGCTGGTCAATGGCGAAGTTGATCGAATCTGCAATTGCACCCGTAAAGTTTTCCGTCACAGAAGCATGCACGGTGAGATCACCCTCAGCCAAGTCTGCCAACTCATCCAAAAGCTGCAAGATGGCGGCCTGGTTGCGCTCGTTCTGCGACGCCTGCTCTTCGAGCTGCTTGCGCGTTCCACGAATCATCACCATGCCGATGAACGCGACCAGCAAAATGCCGGCGACCGCAAACATCAAACTCTGGTTGTTGATCATCGCGCCTTCTTCCATGAACACGACGTAGACCATGCCTGCCATGGTGCCAGCTAACAACAACATCAAGGTGACTAACAACGGAGATAACTTGCCTGTTTTCATATCCCTAATCCTTTCCGTTCAGCCCGTTAGTTCCTGCACATCGAAGAACTTGTCATCCCTCAATATGGATTTGAGACGAGCCTCGTAAAACACTCGTCCACCATGGCGAAATGCTCCCTTCAAGTACGGTCGTAGCGTTTCAATGCCCTCTGCCGCAATCTCATCTTCAAAACTGTCTTCCAAGAAATGCTGAATGCCGAGCGACTGCTCGACCAAAAAACCCGCCACCAAGTCGTCGTCTTCTACAACGAGAACTCGCCACTGGGACTTGGGCAGCGTGGCTTCTAGATTCATGAATTCGTGCAAGTCGATAATCGGTATCAAACGCCCACGAATGTTGGCGATGCCCAATACCCACGACTTGACCGAGGGCAGCGTGGCCACTTTGGGTATTTTGAGAATTTCCGCTATCTCACCCATGGGCGCGACGGCCTTGACGCCGCCGATTTGAAATCCCAGGCCTTGCCACTCCGGCTGAACGGTTTCTTTCAACGGCAAGGGCGCGGCGTTCTGAAACGTCGCGCTCTTGATCTCTTGGAGAATGCTCAGTGCCTGGCTTTTGGCCATGACGGCTACTCACCCAACACGTGGTTGACGGTGTCGATCAGAGTGCGATCGTCCACCGGTTTGACTAGATAGCCACAAGCACCCTGGCGCTCACCCCAAATCCGATCAGCGTCTTGGCTTTTTGACGAGACGATAATAACCGGTATGTGGCTGGTCGTTTCGCTGCGCGTGATCTGACGAGTGGCTTGAAAGCCGTTGATGCCAGGCATTACGACATCCATGAGAATGATGTCGGGCTGTTCGGCACACGCGATATCGATGCCGTCGTTGCCGCTCGTCGCGGTCAACACCTGGTGCCCCTGACGCGCCAGCGCGTTCACGAATTGGTGCGTTTCGGTCGGCGAGTCGTCTACTACGAGAATGCGTGCCATGGTGCCTACCTAAATCAAGGTTCGGATGGTTCCGAGCAACTCTTCTTTGCTGAACGGCTTGGTGATGTATCGATCCGAGCCAACGATGCGTCCTTTGGCTTTATCGAATAGGCCGTCTTTGCTCGAAAGCATCACCACCGGCGTGGCCTTGAACTCGCTGTTGTTCTTGATCAGCGCGCAGGTCTGATAGCCGTCCAGTCGAGGCATCATGATGTCGACGAAGATGATCGCTGGTTTAGAGTCGGCGATTTTCGCTAGGGCATCGAAACCGTCCGTCGCTGTGATGACGTCACAGCCCTCTTTGCTCAGTAGGTTCTCTGCGCTTCGACGAATAGTTTTACTATCGTCGATGACGAGCACCTTAACGCCTTGAAGTTCCTCTTCCATTTCGCGTCCTTTTTACTTCAACCGGTCGCATCTTCCGGTTCTTCGTTACCGTCCATTGCCTACGGCGTCGCGAGGCCCCGGATTGTGGCCGGGGCTCGAGGTGTTTTGTATCACGTTTGGCCAGAAACCTTCCATACAGACCCCCCGGAAAGGGAATTCCGTCTCATTATCCTTGCTGCACAGTACCCATCTGGGTACTTTTGACCCTAATTTCATACAAGGTTAGCCCATGCCACGTATTGCGTTCGTCATGGACCCCATTAGCACGCTGTCGCTCAAAAAAGACTCGACCCTCGCGATGATCAAGGCGGCACAGGCGCGCGGTTGGCCGGTCGCCTATTTGGAACAACGAGACATTTACTTGGACGCTGGTCAGGTGATGGCCGATGCGCGAAGTCTGTCATTGGTCGAACCCTTCGCGAGTACCCTGGATCCGGCCGATGCTCAGCAGATCGTGAGCCAAGCGGGGTCCTGGTATGAGCTGGGCGATGCTCTAGCCGAACCGCTCAGCAACTTCGACATCGTCATGATGCGCAAGGACCCGCCGTTCGACATGGAGTACGTCTATTCGACCTATCTGTTGGAGCGCGCGGAGGCCGACGGCGTGCTCGTCGCAAACAAACCCCAGAGCTTGCGCGACTGCAACGAGAAGTTTTTTGCGACCAACTTTCCGCAGTGTTGCCCGCAACTCGTCGTCAGCCGTCGCGAAGACGTGTTGATCGATTTCCAACGTCGCCACCGTAACGTCGTTTTCAAGCGTTTGGATGGCATGGGTGGCATGTCGGTGTTTCGCGTGATGGACGGCGACGTCAACTTACGCGTTATTTTGGAAACGCTGACTTCAGGCGGGCGCGAACAGATCATGGGCCAGGTGTATATACCGGAAATTACCGATGGCGACAAACGCATATTGCTCATCGACGGCGAACCGATCGACTACGCGCTTGCGCGCATACCCATGGAGGGCGAGCTACGCGGCAACCTCGCGGCGGGGGCAACCGGCGTCGGTCGCGCGCTCACCGAGCGCGATCGTTGGATAGCCACTGAAGTTGGTCCGGAACTCAAAGCTCGTGGCTTGTTGTTCGTCGGCATAGACGTGATCGGCGACTACCTCACCGAGATCAACGTGACCTGTCCAACGTGCATACGCGAACTCGATGCGCAGTTTTCCTTGGACATCGCCGGTATGCTGCTCGACACGCTCGAAGGTAAAATTGCCAGCTAAACTGCAATCAATGGACTCGATTTGTCGGCGATGACCGTAGCCACCATCACACCTAAGGATCGGTTGGGCTTCACCCTGTTCTTGGCGGCTTCCCTACACGCCGCGATTATCCTCGGGGTAGGCTTCACGGCGGACGCGAACCTACGATCGAGCCCCACCATCGAAGTCACGCTGGCGCTGTCCAACGATCTGGAAACACCCGAAGATGCCGATTTTCTGGCCGTAACCAATCAAATCGGCAGTGGCACCGAAGCTGAAATCATGGAAACGACGACCACTCGAGAAGCCGATTTTCATGCCAACCAGATGCAGGAGGTCATTCCCGACCCGCTTTCGGCGACCCCGGATACAGCGTTCGAGAAGCGCAACCTATTGACCACCGTCACGAGCACCGACGACGCGGTCACCACGGAACGGGAAACCCCGATTGAGGCAACCGAGTCACTCGTCACCAGCGCAAACCTTTCCTACGACGAACTGGCCCGCGAAATCGCCAGCCTCGAGGCACGCATCGCCCTGGACCTGCAGGCGAACGCCAAACGACCGCGCGTCAAACGGCTGACCAGCGTTTCCACGAAGAGCGCCGCCGAAGCCGGCTACTTGAACATGTGGCGACAGAAGGTCGAACGCATCGGCAATGCCAACTATCCGGCAAGCGGTGTCTACGGCAACTTGAGGATGCTCGTGATCATCCGCTACGACGGCACCTTGGAGGAAGTCCGAATACTCGAGTCGTCGGGGTACCGAGTTCTCGACAACGCAGCGCTGCGCATCGTACGGCTCGCGGCCCCCTACCACGATTTCCCCGTCGAGATGCGTAAGTCCTACGATCAACTCGAAATCATTCGAACCTGGAAATTTTCTCGCCTCGGCACCGAACTCGGCAGCTAATCCGCCGCCGCTGATCAATCCGGGGTTTCTTCAAACTGCCTTCGGTGCCAAGATCAAGCTTTCATCTCCAGGGTTTTGCGTGGATCTGAAACACCACTTCCTGATCGCCATGCCCAACCAAATGGGCAGCTATTTTGGTGAAACGATCACTTATGTCTGCGAGCACAACGAAGATGGCGCCATGGGGTTGATGATCAACCGGCCGATGGAGCTGACCCTGGCCGAGCTCGTCGCTCGAACCGGTCTGGGTGGTGCTGCGGAACTCGCGAGTGTACCGGTCCTCGAAGGCGGGCCCGTGTCCCACGAGCATGGCTTCGTTCTGCATTCCGACGACGGCGACTTTCCCGCCTCCTTGAGCCTGGGGAACGGCCTCAAGCTGACCACCGCGCGGGAGGTTCTCGAGGCAATCTGTGACAACCGTGGCCCGTACAACTACTTGATCGCTCTCGGCTACGCCGGGTGGGGCCCGCAGCAGTTGGAGGGAGAACTCGCGCAAAATGCCTGGCTCACCTGCCCCGCTAACCCGGAGATACTTTTCGACGTGCCGTATGCCGAGCGCATCGACAAGGCCGCCAAGGTGCTTGGTATCGACATCCGCTTGATGTCCGGTCAAGCGGGCCATGCCTAGCCCCGAGGTCTCCATACTGGCTTTTGACTTCGGGTTGCGTCACATCGGCTTGGCGGTGGGCCAGACCGTCACCCGCACCGCAAATCCCGTCACCACACTTCGAGCCGACGCCGGCAAGCCGGACTGGCAAGCACTGGATGAAATCGTCGGCGTATGGCAACCCGATCTCATGATCGTGGGTTTACCGCTCAACATGGACGACAGCGAGAGTGAAATGTCCGAACGTGCGCGGCATTTCGCCGATGAACTGCACCAGCGATACCTGAGTCCGGTAGAGCTTGTCGATGAACGATTGTCGAGCTTTGAGGCCAAGCAGATCAACGCAGGCGACGGCCACGCCGTAGCCGCGCAGCTGATCGCCGAGACCTGGTTGACGAGGTAGGACTACCGGCGGTAACCGACTGCGGCGTCCGCATCTTCCTCGATAGTCAACGCATCCGCCGCATCCATCGGATCGTTGTCGCCCGAGCCCAGTTTGATCATCAACCGTAGATCGTTGGGAGAGTCGGCGTGGGCAAGGGCAGCGTCGTAGGTAATCTCACCGTCGGAGTACAGCTTGTACAGCGCCTGGTCGAACGTCTGCATGCCTTGCTCATTCGACTTGGACATCAACTCTTTCAACAGATGCACCTCACCTTTGCGGATGTGATCAGAGACGAGTGGCGTGTTCAACAGCACCTCGACCGCGGCCTGGCGCCCCTGACCATCTATGGTCGGAATGAGCTGTTGCGCCACCATGGCCCTCAGGTTCAGTGACAGGTCCATCCAAATCTGATCATGTCGATCGCTCGGGAAGAAGTGAATGATCCGATCCAGCGCTTGGTTCGCGTTGTTGGCGTGCAACGTACAGAGGCACAGGTGGCCGGTTTCCGCAAAGGTGACCGCGTGTTCCATCGTTTCCCGGGTTCGCACCTCACCGATCATGATGACGTCCGGTGCCTGTCTGAGCGTGTTCTTCAATGCGACTTCGAAGCTTTCGGTATCGACACCGACTTCCCGCTGGGTGACGATGCAACCTCTGTGTTGGTGAATGAATTCGATCGGGTCTTCAATGCTGATGATATGTCCGCTGGAATTTTCGTTGCGATAACCGATCATCGCCGCAAGCGAGGTGGACTTACCGGTACCGGTGCCGCCCACGAAAATGATGAGGCCACGTTTGGTCATCGCTAAATCTTCGATGATGCTTGGCAACCCCAGATCGGAAATCAGTGGAATGTTGACTTCGATCCGTCGCAGCACCATGCCCACCTGGTTGCGCTGATAGAACGCGCTGACGCGAAAGCGGCCAAGGCCCCGCGTGTTGATCGCAAAATTGAGTTCGTGGCTGTCGTGAAATTCCTCTTGTTGTTCTTGGTTCATCACGCCGTATACGAGGTCGCGAGATTGCTCCGGAGACAACGTGTTCTTGCCCGCGGCGAAGAGCTTGCCGTTGATTTTGACCGTGGGCGGTCGACCGACCGTGATGAACAGGTCGGACGCGCCTTTTTCGACGACGATTTTCAGTAATTTGTCGAACTCCACAGCAAACTCCCTAGAAGTTATCCGGAATCTTGGCTTTCTCGCGAGCTACCTCGCGCGTAATCGCCCGTTTCGCAACCAAGTCCTGCAGGCATTGGTCCAACGTGATCATACCCAGCGCACTACCCGTCTGGATTGCCGAGTACATTTGCGCAACCTTGTCCTCACGAATGAGGTTGCGTATGGCCGGCGTGCCAATCATGATTTCGTGCGCAGCGATGCGGCCGCCGTTGGCCCGCTTCAACAGCGTCTGTGAAACTACCGACTGCAGCGATTCGGACAGCATGGAGCGAACCATCGACTTTTCTTCTGCAGGGAACACGTCGATGACCCGGTCGATCGTCTTGGCAGCCGAGGTTGTATGCAACGTGCCGAACACCAAGTGGCCGGTCTCCGCCGCGGTGAGCGCAAGGCGGATTGTCTCCAGATCTCTGAGCTCGCCTACGAGAATGATGTCCGGGTCTTCGCGCAATGCCGAGCGTAACGCTTCGTTGAAACCGTGCGTATCGCGGTGTACCTCGCGTTGGTTGACCAGACACTTCTTGGACTCATGCACGAACTCGATGGGGTCTTCGATGGTGAGTATATGGTCGTAACGATTATCGTTGATGAAGTCGATCATGGCGGCCAGCGTGGTACTTTTACCGGATCCCGTCGGACCGGTAACGAGCACCAAACCGCGCGGTACCATGCTGATGTCTTTGAAAACCTGCCCCATATCCAGGTCTTCCATGGTCAGGACCTTGGACGGAATGGTTCTGAACACGGCCCCGGCGCCGCGGTTTTGGTTGAAGGCATTGACGCGAAAGCGCGCGACCCCCGGGACTTCGAACGAAAAGTCGGTCTCAAGAAACTCCTCGAAGTCCTTGCGCTGCTTGTCGTTCATGATCTCGTAGATCAGCGAGTGTACCTCCTGATGCTCGAGCGGCGGCAGGTTGATGCGCCGGACGTCACCGTCGACGCGAATCATCGGTGGCAGCCCAGCCGAGAGGTGTAAGTCCGAGGCGCCCTGCTTTGCGCTGAACGCGAGGAGTTCCGTTATGTCCATTAGCGATCCTTGTCTACCCACCGAAATCCATGCAGATCGAGGCCTATAGTATTATCTATGCCAGCAGCGCACCACGCTCCTAATCCTCAACCCATGGGGCTTGTGCGAAATTTGCGACACAGTTGGCAGGCACACCTTGCGCTCGATCTCCGAAAACCTAACCGCCACCAACGCTCGAATCCTCGAGGCTGCGAGGGCTTGCGGGCGCGACCCGGAAGGCATCAAGCTCATCGCAGTGTCCAAAACCAAGCCCATTGCCGATCTCGAGGCGGCATTCGCTGCCGGCCAGCGTGATTTTGGCGAAAACTACGTGCAAGAAGCCGTGCAGAAGATCACCCAACTCGCCCACCTCGATATCCACTGGCACTTCATCGGCGCTATCCAATCCAACAAAACCGCCCTACTGGCCCAGCACTTCGATTGGGTGCATACCGTTTCCCGGCTCAAGATCGCTGCACGTCTCGCAACCCCGAGAACCCAGTCAAACCCCCTAAACATCTGCCTACAGGTGAATGTCGACGACGACCCCAAGAAGGCTGGCGTACATCCGGACGAGACCGCCCTGTTGCTCGACCAGGTCAACCAGCTGCCCGGATTGCGCGCTCGCGGACTCATGACGATATTGGCAAACGCGGGCGATCCCGGCTTAAGCTACGCACGCATGCATGCGCTGTTCAGAGATTTAGCGCCAATCGGCGGGTCCAACTGGGATACGCTGTCGATGGGCATGAGCCAAGACATGGATGCCGCTATCGCCAATGGTGCGACCAGTCTGCGGATCGGTCGCGCGATCTTCGGCGCTAGACGCCGCTAGTTAGTTCCTGTCCAGAATACTCGTATTTTGGCCGGGGACTAGCGTCCCGAAGCATGGGGGAGTTCGCAAAGCGAACTCCTGGGTCCCCTGGGCCACGGACGGCCCCTGGGTGAAAAATGATTCGTCAGAATCATTTTTCAACAAGCTCCTAGTTAGTTCCCGTCTAGAATGGAGCAGGAATTAGCGTGATGATGGACGCCCACCCATTTTTCGAAGGAAAATGCAGAAAATCGACAGAGGAAGATTCGCGGCGCCTACGGCGAAATCACGAAGCGAATTTCCGGACAGCAACTAGTTAGCGTTAAGGATTGGCTTGAACTCGCAGAGCATCAGTTTCATCGGTGGCGGCAACATGGCGCAAAGCCTCATCACCGGACTTGTAGAAGCCGGACACGACGCTGGGCATTTGACCGCGAGCGACCCGATTGCGGCTCAGCGCAAGGCAATCGGCGGGCTAGGCGCCACCGCCGTGGAAGACAACCAACACGCCATCACCGGGGCCAACGTCGTTGTCCTGGCGGTGAAACCCCAAGTACTGGGCGCGGTACTCAAAAAGCTAGCCTTCGAACCCGATCAATTGATCATCTCGATCTGCGCCGGCGTGCCGATAGCGAGCATCGCAGGCTGGACGTCCGAAGAACAACCCATCGTACGTTGTATGCCCAATATCCCTGCGCTGTTGCGCGCCGGAATCACGGCGCTTCACGCCAACCCGCAAACCGACCCAAAACAACGCGAGATCGCAGAACAAGTGCTGGCTGCGGTTGGGCAAACCATCTGGGTCGACGCAGAGGCGACACTCGATGCGGTTACCGCAATCTCCGGTAGTGGTCCAGCCTATTTTTTCTATCTCATGGAAGCCATGGTGCGCGCCGGAGAGGCCCTCGGACTCGAGCCCGAAGTCGCCTCTCAACTCACCATCGAGACCGCCTACGGCGCCGCGCGGATGGCCCGCGAAACGTCGACGTCACCAGCGACCCTCAGGGTCAACGTAACCTCTCCCGGAGGCACAACCGAACGCGCGCTCAAGGTGCTAGACGAGTATCATACCGATCAGCATATCGTCGATGCGATCAAACAAGCCGCCCAACGCGCGCACGAGCTCGCCATTGAGTTTGGACAATCATGAATAACGCCCTTTTCTTTGTTATCCGCTTTCTTCTGGAAATAGCCGGCTTTCTCTTCATGGCTCGATTCCTACTCCAAGCGTGTCGTGCAGACTTTTA
This sequence comes from Gammaproteobacteria bacterium, assembly GCA_027297435.1. GTDB lineage: Bacteria > Pseudomonadota > Gammaproteobacteria > Pseudomonadales > Azotimanducaceae > Azophilus. The sequence continues at coordinate 16,776 of JAPUIA010000203.1, forward strand.
CAACCCGATCTCGCAAGGCATCGTCAAGGTCACCGATCCGGTGCTTAAACCACTCCGAGCCGTGGTGCCGGTTTTTCGCAACCTCGACTTCGCATCGTTTGTTGCGGCTTGGATCATCGCCAGTCTCATGTTGTACGCGCTGGCCGCCATCGCCGGAAACTTTACGGGCGATTTCTTCAACGTCATCGTGTCCGGCTTGCTGCACGTGTTGCTCAGATTTCTGGATATCTTCTGGTGGTGCATCTTGATCGTGATCATCGCGAGCTTTCTCGCACCCGGCAACCCCCATCCGGTACTTGGGCTTCTGCGTCAAATCACCGATCCGATTCTAGCGCCCGCGCGGCGCCTGCTACCGCCGATGGGGGGACTCGACTTCTCACCGATCCTCGTCATTCTGCTGCTCGGGGTGTTACAACAGATCCTGCCCCAACTGTTCAGCGGACTGTACTGAGTCATCATGGCCCAGCGGTCCGATGAACGAACGTTGGGTGTCGTCGCACCCCAGCGCTTCATCGATGACGCCGACTTCGAGCTGCAGTGTGGGGAGACGCTCAACGGATTCGAGATAGTCTTTGAGACCTACGGCACGCTGAACGAAGCTCGCAGCAATGCGGTACTCGTGTGCCACGCGTTGTCGGGCAACCATCACGCCGCCGGTCACCATAGCGCGCAAGATGTCAAACCGGGTTGGTGGGACGCCTGCATCGGTCCGGGTAAAGCCATCGACACCGAACGCTTTTTCGTCGTTTCGCTCAACAACCTCGGGGGCTGCGACGGCAGTACCGGCCCGACGTCGGTAGATCCCAGAACCGGGCATGTGTTTGGCCCCGAGTTTCCGGCCGTCACCGTCAAAGATTGGGTCAGGAGCCAGACCCGGCTTGCCGATCACCTGAACATCGAGCGTTTCGCGGCGGTCGTCGGCGGCAGCCTCGGTGGCATGCAAGCCATGCAGTGGGCCATCGACTACCCTGAGCGGCTGAACGCCGCGGTGTTGATCGCCTGTGCGGCGAAACTCTCCGCTCAGAACATCGCGTTCAACGAGATCGCCCGCCAAGCCATCATGACCGACCCGGAATACCGCAACGGCAACTACTCGATAGAAAACACCAATCCGAAACATGGGCTGGGTCTGGCGCGGATGATCGGCCATGTCACCTACCTTTCGGATCATGGCATGGGCCAAAAATTCGGCCGCGAGGTCAAGTCCGGGGACGTAAGCCAGGCTCGTGATGTGGAGTTCCAGGTCGAGAGCTACTTACGCTACAAGGGCCAGAGCTTCTCTAAGCGGTTCGACGCCAATACCTATCTACTGATGACCCGGGCTCTCGATTTTTTCGATCCCGCAGGGGACTACGAAGACGATCTTGTAGCGACGTTCAAGCACGTGCAGGCCAAGTTTCTCGTCCTTTCCTTCACGACGGACTGGCGCTTCGCGACGGACCGGTCTGCCGAGATCGTCGACGCACTCATCGCCGCCGGTAAAAACGTCGTCAGTGCCACCATCGAATCCGAACACGGCCACGACTCGTTTTTGCAGCCGATCCCCCGCTATATCGCGGTCTTCCGAGCCTATATGAACCAACTCGCGGCGGAGGCCGGTCGTGCGTCCTGATCTTGAGATCATCGCTGACTTGATCAACCCCGGCGCCAGGATCTTGGACCTTGGCTGCGGTGAGGGCGACTTGTTAGCCTATCTACAAACAAACAAAGATATCAACGGCTATGGGCTGGATGTCGATTCCGACAACATAACGACGTGCATCAACAAAGGTGTGAACGTCATAGAACAGGACCTCGATCAGGGGTTGCAGAATTTCTCGGACGACAGCTTCGATATGGTCGTGATGACTGAAACCCTACAATCGGTACAGCACCCCGAGCGCATGTTGGATGAAATGCTGCGCATCGGGGAAGAGTGTATTGTGACCTTCCCCAACTTCGGGCACTGGCGGTGTCGCCTCTACCTAATGCTCATTGGCCGCATGCCGATCACCAAGCACCTAGCTCACAGCTGGTACGATACCCCCAACATCCACCTCTGCACATTCCGTGACTTCGAGCGCTTGGTCGAAGATAAGCAATTGCGCATCATCGAGCGATTCGTCGTTAGCGCCGACTATCTGAATCGGCCGCTCGCCAACTTGATGCCCAATTTTTTCGGCACCATTGCCTTTTACCGATTGGGGCGGGCCAAGTAATGCTTAGCGTGCTACAACGGACCATAGTGCCGTGCCTACCAATGACTGACCGCTTGCGTTTCGCCATGACGCCACCCGGTGCGGCCAGCTTCAATCTCGACCTTCGGAAAAAGCGGTACTGGTACGAATAGTGCGAACGGTGTTGGCGAGCAACAACTCAAGTAAGTTGAAGGAGCTGCAACATCTGTTCGCCGATTTGCGCATCGAACTCGTTGCGCAACGTGAGCTCGGCATCGGTTCAGTGGCGGAAACGGGTCACACGTTCATCGAAAACGCGCTACAGAAGGCCCGCCACGTTTGTGCGGCTGCTGGGCTGCCAGCCATTGCGGACGATTCAGGGTTGGTGGTCGACGCCTTGCACGGTGCGCCCGGCGTCCGTTCGGCCCGCTATGCGGGGGACGGAGCGACCGCGGCGGAGAACAATGCGAAGCTCGTCAGCGAGCTGGCGGGCTGTGAGCATCGCGCGGCGTATTTCTACTGCGCGCTAGTGTTCATCACACAGGCGGAGGATCCGACGCCGCTGGTCGCCACCGCCGCTTGGCACGGTCACATCATCGATACGCCCCGCGGCAACAATGGTTTCGGCTACGACCCGCACTTCTACCTCAATGATCTTGGTAAGACCTCAGCGGAGCTAGCCCCTCACGAAAAACATGGCTTGAGTCATCGCGGTCAAGCGGCGGCTAAGCTTCGCCAGAAACTCCGCCACGTCCTCGCTGGATGCTAGTGTCCTCTCTCAGTCTCTATGCACACTTTCCTTGGTGCGTGAAAAAGTGTCCGTACTGCGACTTCAATTCGCATCCGCTGACCGGCAGCCTCGACGAGAACGCTTACCTCGAAGCGCTGGCGGTTGATCTCGGCGCTACGAGCCACGTCTTGGAAGGCCGGCAAATCGACACCGTATTCCTCGGTGGCGGAACTCCTAGCCTGTTCTCGCCGGACGCGATGGCTCGGCTGATCGAGGCGCTGACGATGCATCTGACAAATGCTCCCGAAATCACGATGGAAGCCAATCCGGGTACCACCGAACACCACGACTTCGCCGGCTACCTGGCTGCCGGCGTCAACCGATTGTCCATTGGCGCACAGTCGTTTGATCCGGCGCAACTCAAACGCCTCGGGCGTATTCACGACGTCGGCGACATCAGTCGTGCCGTGAGCGCCGCGCAGCTGGCCGGTTTCGACAATCTAAATATCGATCTGATGTACGGACTATCCGACCAAACCCTCGAGGCTGCGCTTGGCGACTTGCAACGCGCCATCGATTTGGGACCTACTCACATCAGCTGGTACCAATTGACCATCGAACCCAAAACCGAGTTCGCGCGGCGGCCACCACCGCTGCCGGACGAGGCGACCATTGCCACCATGGAGCTGGCGGGGCGCGACCTGATGGCACAGCACGGCTACGATCGATATGAGATTTCCGCGTACGCACGCACGGGTGCGCGGTGCCGGCACAACCTCAACTATTGGACGTTCGGGGACTACATTGGTATCGGCGCTGGGGCGCACGGCAAGCTGACGAACGCGCATCAGGTGGTGCGCACGCATAAACCGCGTCAGCCAAGATTGTATCTGAGGGACCCAACCCACACGATCGAGCAATACATCGACCCGAACGCAATCGTCGGCGAGTTCATGATGAACGCCCTCAGACTTGTCGACGGCGTAGACCGCGAGGAGTTCCAACGGCGTACCGGACTTGCTTGGTCCACGGTCGCGACAACTTGGGCACTAACTTCAGATCTTGGGTTGACCGAGCCCGACCGAATCGCGGCGACCGCTCTCGGCCTGCAACACCTAGACACCCTGGTGCAGCATTTTCTCTGAAGCGCTAACTCGTTCCTGTCCAAAAATACTCGTATTTTCGCCGGGCGCTAGCGTCCGGAAGCATGGGGGGAGTTCGCAAAGCGAACTCCTTAGCAGTTGGCTCCCCCAACTGCCGATGCAGCGACATTTCCCAAATTTTCGGAAGCTAAGCTGCAGAAAATTCTAGGGAAATGGGAGCATCTGCAAATGTCTGCGCGAGAGCGCAGTCCACATTCTGCAAATGCGCAACAGAAAATTCACAGGGATGTAAATTTCCGGACAGGAATTAATCAACGGGATTTCTCTCATAGGCGAGATCCCACACCTGGTGTCCGAGACGCTTGCCACGCGCCTCGAAGCGCGTCGTCACTCCCCTCGCTGCTGTGGGCGCCTCGACAAGGCATGCCTGTCCTTCCAGCACCCCCCGCATCCACTCCGCATAGTCGGCCCAGTCCGTCGCCAGCCGCAATCGACCACCCGGTTTCAAGCACGCGGCCAGCGTCTCGACGAACTTCGGCTGTATCAGGCGGCGCTTGTGGTGCCTTGGCTTCGGCCAGGGGTCGGGAAACCAGATTCGTATCTCATCCAAGCTACCCGCGCCGAATTTCTCACCCACCAGCGTTGCCGCGTCCCCCTCAAGAATCCGCAGGTTGGCGAGTTGTCGACGTTCGATACCGAGCAGCGTCGAGCCGATTCCCGGGCGATAGATTTCAACACCCACCAAGTTGCACTCGGGCGCGCGTTCGGCCCAATCGATCAGTGCTTGACCCATGCCAAAGCCGATCTCCACACCCATCGGCGCATCGCGACCAAATACTTCGCGCCACTGATCGGGTTCCGGATCTACGAGGTATTCGTCCGCCAGTTCGTCGAGTGCGCGTCGTTGACCTCGGGTTACCCGGCCACGTCGGCGCATGAAGGTGCGCGGCGTCAAACTTGCTTGGCGACGGCTACCAGCATCGATGCCCAGCCCGCGATCAAGGCCAGCCCTCCGATCGGGGTTACGGGACCAAAGAAGCGTGGGCCGCCAATCGCTAGGACGTAGATACTGCCGGAAAACAGCAGAAGTCCGACGATCCAGCTCAGCCCCGCGACGGTGACCGCTGGATGGGTGACCGACCTTGCCAGCAATCCCGCAAACAGTAGCGCCAATGCGTGGAACAACTGGTAGGTGACCGCGGTATCCCAGGAAGACAACGCTTCGGGGGTAAGCCGGGTTTTGAGCGCATGGGCACCAAATGCGCCCAGCAGAACGCCGGTGCCGCCGAATAATGCACCGGCGATGAGAAATGCTTGGCTCATGGAAAGCTATTCGGGGAGTTTTATGCGGGCTCTTCAACGCCCGTGCGCACAGACAGCTTGAGCTTCTTGAGCGCGTTTTGTTCGAGCTGGCGTATGCGTTCTGCAGACACCTCGTAGCGGTCGGCCAACTCCCGCAGCGTTACCTTGTCACTCTTGAGCCAGCGTGAGGCGATAATGTCCCGACTGCGTGCATCCAATCCGGCGAGCGCTTCGTTGAGCTCGTGCCGCGATGACTCATACCAGTTCTCGGCGGCGACCAGATCCGCGGGGTCGGCACCCTCCGAGGACAAGAAATGAACCGGCGCGGTTGGCGTGTCACCCTCATCGGCCTCATATCCATCGAATGCGAGATCCGATGCTGCCAGTCGACTCTCCATGCGCGTCACCTCATCAGTGGAAACGCCCAACTCATCGGCTACCGCCTTGGTCTCATCCTGAGTCAACCAGGCCAGGCGTTTTTTTGCGCCGCGCAGGTTGAAGAAAAGCTTGCGCTGCGCCTTGGTCGTCGCGACCTTGACGATGCGCCAGTTGCGCAAGATGAACTCATGCATTTCTGCCTTGATCCAGTGCACGGCGAACGACACGAGTCGCACACCCACTTCCGGGTTGAAACGCTTGACCGCTTTCATGAGGCCGACGTTACCTTCCTGGATCAAATCCGCTTGCGGTAAGCCATAGCCTTGATATGACCTAGCCAGGTGGACCACAAAGCGCAGATGTCGGAGTACCAGCTCGCGAGCAGCCTCGAGATCGTTCTCGTAGTAAAAACGCTCGGCGAGTGCCTTCTCTTCCTCCGGGGTCAATATCGGAAACGCACTCACCGTTCGCCTGTATGCGTCTAGATCGTGACCCGGCGATAGGCTATTCAGCGACAGTAGGTTAGTTGACATCGTTAGTTGGCCCCTTGCGGCTTCCGGAACAAAACACTGATACTTTTGGTAACACTTGCTAGTTTAGCACTCTCGAGGTTGGACTGCTAACCGACGTTGTGGTTCCGGAAATTACTTAACCTTCTGTTTTTGGGTCCTTTTTATCAAATTTCAAGGCTTCGAAGGCGTTGTCTGGCGGCCAAAATCGCCCCGCTCACGCCCAAAATCCCACCAAACCCGAGCAACACCGCTAAAAATCTGGGATCGAAGCCAGCCAGCTGGAGATCCTGATCGAAGCTGCCGAGCAAGTTGGTGAGTGGTGTTTCAATGACGACCAGGCCGAGACTGATCAACATCGCCGCGACCAGCCCGCCACCAAGCCCGTAAAGTGCGCCAAAATACAAAAACGGCCGGCGAATTTGGCTGTCGCTGGCGCCCACGAGCTTCAGCACCCGAAGCTCGTCCAACCGAGCCTCGATGGCTAGCCGCACCGAGGTCGTTGTCACCAGCACCGCGCCAATGCCGAACAGCACGCCAAGGACCACGCCCAAACGGTTCACGACCCGCGATATATCGGCGACCCGTTCGAGCCAGGTTTTTTCGACGACTACTTCGTCGACGCCGGGCGCCCCGCGCGCAAAGTCGGCCACCAGATCGAGTTCGGCGGTGGTCGTACCGAGCACCAAAGTCGCTCGCAAAGACGCGGGCAGCGGATTCGTCTCGAGCCCAGCCAACGCATCGGCCAAATGTGTGTTGGCTTGGAACTCCGCCAACGCTTCCGCTTGAGTAGTCACCTTCACCAGCTGAATCTCATCACGTGCCCGCAACTGCGCGGCCAGCGCATCAACACCATCGGCCTGCAACTTGAAGTAGACCGACAACCCCGGGCGCCCGTCCCAGCCCTCCGTCATGCCGGAGAGGTTGAACTGCAACAGAAATAGTCCCGCCGGCAGTGCCAAGGCAATACCCACCAACAACCAGACCAGCAAACTCGTGCCAATGCGCGCGGATACGAAGTGACACGCCTCCTTGCCGATACGGTAGTGATCGCGCCACCAAGACAGCGGGTTCGACGACCGCGGCCATGGGTCTTTGCGAGATCGCAAAGCCCACGGCACCCGCCTGGATTTACCCCGCTTCGGCATTGCTCTCAAGCCCCGCAATCGACGGGTCCACGGGGTGGGTGTCCACGGGGTGGGTGTCCCGCACGATCGCCCCGAGCGACAGCTCGATGATGCGGTGTCCAAGAGACTCTATGAGGTCGCGGTCATGACTGGCGATGATGACCGTCGTGCCGACCTGGTTGAACTGTTCGAACAGGCCCATGATGTCTCGCGACAACTCCGGATCGAGGTTACCGGTTGGCTCGTCCGCCAACAGGATCTTGGGACGAATGACAACTGCGCGAGCGATGCCTACACGCTGCTGTTCGCCCGTCGATAGAGTAGTAGGCAACAGTGCCTCGCGTTCCAATAGCCCTACACGGGAGAGCGCCGCGCGCACGCGCCGACCCACGTCCCTTTCGCGCATACCTAGTACCCGCAAGGGCAAAGCCACGTTCTCATAAACGGTGCGATGTCCGAGCAAGTGGTGATCTTGAAACACCGCACCGAGGTGCTGCCGATAGTACGGTAACCGTCTGGGGTTCAATTGGGTGACGTTGACCCCGTTCACTAAAATCTGGCCTCGTGACGGCCGATCCAAGCACAACAGCAGCCGCAGGAAGGTACTCTTACCGGCCCCGGAGTGGCCTGTCAGGAAAGTCATGCTGCCTTCCTCGAATTCAGCCGAGACGTCCTTCAACGCTTCGAACCCGTTATCGAAACGCCTGCTCACATGATGGAATTCGATCCGACCCATAGCTCAATCGGTCGCCAGCAACGCGTCGACGAAAGCGTCGGCTTCGAACGGACGCAGGTCATCCAGCCCTTCACCGATGCCGACGAAGTAAACGGGCTTCTCCTGTCGTGCGCGCCGCAACTGTTCAGCGATGGCGAAAAGCACGCCAGCTTTGGCGCTGCCGTCGAGCTTGGTGATGACGAAGCCGCTCACCTCAATCGCCGCATCGAACTCCCGCACCTGACTGAGCGCATTTTGCCCCACCCCGGCGTCGAGCACCAATAGCACCTCGTGCGGGGCGGTTGGGTCAAGGCGCGCTACGACTCGGCGAATCTTTTTCAGCTCTTCCATCAAGTTGACCTTGGCTTGCAGGCGTCCTGCGGTGTCCGCGAGCACCACGTCGACATTCCGCGCCTTCGCAGCTTGCACACCATCGTAGACGACCGATGCGCTGTCGGCGCCCTGTTGTTGGGCGATCACGACCACGTCATTGCGCTCGCCCCACGCCTGTAGCTGCTCGACCGCTGCAGCTCGAAACGTGTCGCCGGCCGCCAACAACACGCTCAAACCTTGCGATTTGAGGGTCTTGGCCAGCTTACCAATCGTCGTGGTTTTACCGACACCGTTCACGCCAACAAAGAATACGACGAATGGCCGCCGGCTGGTGTCCACGGTAAACGCCTTCTGCAGCGGCGCTAACCGTGCCTTCAACAATACCCCCAACGCTGCATGCAACGCGGCCGTATTGTTGAGCTCGCGGCGTTTTACGCTTTCAGACAATGCATCCATGATACTTGCCGTGGCGTCGATACCGACATCCGTCAAGAGCAGCGATGTTTCCAGTTCCTCCAAAACCGACTCATCGATCTCACGCTCGCCGAGCAGCAGATTGCCAACGCCCTCGGCCAGCCGCGAACGGGTTTTGCCCAATCCGGATCTGAGCTTCTTCCAAAACCCAGCCTCGTTTTTCGGAACGGCTTCGCTCAACATTGACTCCTTCAGCATGTCGACACCGTGGCTTTTGCATGGCCCAAAACGAAGTGCGCATTATCGGCGGTCTATGGAAAGGGCGAAAGCTCAGGTTTCCCCTGCGGCGTGCCCTGCGCCCTTCGCTTGGACGCGTGCGCGAAACCTTGTTCAACTGGCTGAGCGCACAGGTACAAGACAGCGACTGCCTGGATCTGTTCGCCGGGAGCGGCGCGCTCGGTTTCGAAGCGCTTTCCAGAGGCGCAAAATCGGTAACCTTCGTCGAACGCGACCGTTCGGTCGCACAAGCGCTAAAGGATAACGCACGACTGTTCGACGCCGTGCAATGCACGGTTCGACAGCAAACGGCGGCCAGGTTTCTGCAGCACGCTTCTCTCGACGCCTCGGATTGGAACATTCTGTTCCTCGACCCACCGTTTGCGACTCAGTTGCTGGAGAAAACCCTCATGCTCATTGCAGAAACCAACACGTTGCGCACCGGCGGCCTGATATATTTTGAATGCACCCGGCGTCATGAGCTCGACCTCGAAGGCTGGCGGTTAGTCAAACGCGGAGCCGCGGGCGACACTCAATTCGGGCTCCTTGCCTCCGTTTGAGGTCCTCGCTACCATCGCGCCCCTTCAGAGGGGGGGAACTGAGAATGACCGTCGTCGTATATCCTGGCTCGTTCAATCCGATCACCAACGGCCATACCGATCTGGTTAAACGTGCGCTGAATCTATTCGATCACGTGGTGCTCGCGATCGGCACCTCGGCGTCGAAGGATCCAGCAACCTATCTGAAGGATCGCATAGAGCTTTGCCGAGTGGTTCTTGCCGAGTTCGGCGATCAGGTGTCGGTCGAGGGTTTCAATACGCTGTTGGTCGATTACGTGCGCAGTAAGGACACCACGTTCATACTACGTGGACTGCGCACAGTGACCGACTTCGACTACGAGTTTCAGATGGCGGAGATGAACCAGTCGTTGGACGCCGAAATCGAGTACGTTTTCTTACCAACGTCTAAGGATTGTTCTTTCATTTCATCCACCCTGGTCCGCGAGATTGCGACGCTTGGCGGCAACGTTTCAGAGTTTGTCCATCCGGCGGTAGCTACCGCGCTCGCCGACGGACAGTAGAAAGCTCTTACTGAGCTCTACCTGCAGTGCGGCAGCCGAGGCAGCGCACAAAGGTTTCCCGCACGGGCTTGACGACCAACGCTTTGGCGGCCGCGCCGACGTTACCGCCCAAGGCACTGAACGGCAGACTGACGACGAATATGGTCGTGCCAACGACGGTGAAAATGACTCCTAGCGGCCGCGCAACGATGATATCCGCTGCCATTGCGCCTGCGGTGGGCGCGCCTTCGGGTGCGGCGAGTGCCGGTAGGCCGACCAAGGCAACTCCGAACATCAGTACAGTCAGCAGCAATTTCTTCATCATCATGAGCCTCTTGGTTTCCATGTCCATGTCCGTTCGCTCGCCTCAGCAAGCGACCAAGATCCTCGAAACTTTACCACTAAGAACGCCCAAAACCTTGGCTACGTTGGCATTTTGGACAAAAAACCGTGGCTCTTTGGCCGACCCGGCGGTTTTTGAGTACACATGAGCAACGGCGGCACGCCTGGCCCGCGCGCCCATAAACATTCAGCTGTTGTTGAAAATAGCCGGGTTTGCCGTCACTCCCCACAAAATCTCGTAGCGTCGTGCCACCGACCTCGACGGCCTCGGCCAACACCCCTTTGATCGCCGCCACCAGTAGCTCGTAACCTTTGAGGGTTACCCTACCGGCTGGGACGGTCGGTCGAATACCTGCCAAAAACAAGGCTTCGGCCGCGTAGATATTGCCGACGCCCACAACGACGCGACTATCCATGATGAAGTTCTTGACCGCCAATTTGCGACTTTTTGCCATTTTCTTGAGATATTCAGGCACGAACTCTCTCGACAGCGGCTCCAAGCCAAGATGCGCTAGCAACCTGTGGCTCTCTTCCTCAGAAGGCCACCACAACACGCTGCCGAAACGCCGGGGATCGTTGAGCCGCACGACCAAATTGGGGGTGAAGCACAAATCGACATGGTCATGCTTGCCCGGCTCTACGTCTGGAGCGACGAGCCGCAAACTGCCCGACATGCCGAGATGCACGATGAGGGTGCCCGAGGGAAATTCGAACAATAGGTACTTGCCGCGCCGTTTTAGTGCGGTTAGGCGTTCGTCGCGAAGCTGTTCCGGAATCTGTACCGGCCAACGCAATAGCGGGTTGCGCACCTTCCAACCAACAACGCGTTGGCCCTCGACCCAAGATGAGAGGCCGCGCCGGGTTGTTTCGACTTCCGGGAGTTCAGGCACCTCCTGAAAAAACGGACGGTGCGTTACTTGATCTTGGCTTCCGTGTAGAGCACGTGTTTGCGTATGACGGGATCGTACTTCTTAAACTCAAGCTTATCCGGCGTGGTGCGTTTGTTCTTGTCGGTCGTGTAGTAATGGCCGGTACCGGCGCTGGAAACGAGCTTTATCTTGTCGCGCATGTGCCTTCCTCGCGTTAGATCTTCTGGCCTTGGGCGCGCATGTCGGCGAGCACCTTGTCGATGCCCTTCTTGTCGATGACCCGCATGCCTTTTGCGGAAACTCGCAATCGGACAAAGCGGTTCTCGCTCTGCACCCAGAACCGATGATAGTGCAAATTGGGCGAAAAGCGGCGGCGCGTCCTGTTATTTGCGTGGCTCACGTTGTTGCCCGACATCGGGCGCTTGCCTGTCACCTGGCAAACCTGAGACATCTCGAAGACCCTGAAAAAATGAGGCGCGTTTATACCAGCTGCGCTCGGCCACGTCTAGGCGGCGCACCCGTCCTCAAAGCAAACCGCGTTCCGCCATCGACACTGTGCTTTCAGATCCGATTACAATGTGATCGAGCACTTTGACGTCGAGTTCAGCGAGAAGCCGCCGTAGACGCTCGGTCAGTTCAATGTCGCTCACCGAAGGTTCCGCGACGCCGGACGGGTGGTTGTGGACGAAGATTACGGCGGCCGCGTTGCAGGCCAGGACCTGCTTGATCACCTCACGCGGATAGACGTTGGCACGGTCGACCGAGCCGAGAAAGAGCTTCTCGAAACGCAATAGCCGATGCCTTGCATCCAGAAACAGGCACCCGAAGACTTCGCGTTCAAGGCCCGCATACTCTGCCATCACGAAGAGTGTCACATCCCCTGAACCCTGGAACACGCGACGCTCCCGCAACCGACTGCTGGCATATCTGGCGATCATCGGCACCACCGCCTTCAGGCACGCGACTTTGGCCGGACCGAGGTCACGGCACGCCAACAGACTCTTTGACGGTGCATCGAGCACGGCGCGAAGCGAACCAAACTGGCCGAGCAAGCGCCGGGCCAAGACGATCGCGTTGCCCGACTTGCCGCCGGTCCTGAGTAGTACCGCCAGCAGCTCCGCGTCGGTCAAGTTTTGCTGGCCACCACCCAATAGTCGCTCTCGAGGCCGTTCCGGAGACTCCCAATCCTTGATATTCAGCTCTGTGTTCCGGTGCGCCACTGTATCCCTCAATACTGCTAAGATTGTTGCCAATGCCCCGACTAATGGGTGCCCAATACTGAGGTTTGGCGCTGCCACGCCGCATCCGTCAAATATGTCAGAGCTATCCGGCAAGAACATTCTGCTCGGCATCACAGGTGGGATCGCAGCCTTTAAGACTCCGATGCTTGTGCGATTGTTGCGCGATGGCGGCGTCAACGTACAGGTTGTCATGACGGCTGCAGCACACCGCTTCGTGACGCCTACAACCCTACAAGCGGTCTCCGGGCGTCCTGTTCGGGACGACCTCTGGGACGCAGCCGCCGAGGCTGCCATGGGCCACATCGAGCTTGCCCGATGGGCCGATCTGGTGGTGATCGCGCCTGCTACGGCACATTGCATGGCGACGCTGGCTCAAGGCTTGGCCGATAACCTCTTAGCGACGCTCTGTCTCGCGACCAAGGCACCAATTCTAGTCGTTCCGGCCATGAACCAAGCCATGTGGTCAAGTGCTGCAACCCAACGCAACGTGTCCAAACTAATCGCCGACGGGGTCTCGATCGTCGGCCCTGACGAAGGCGACCAGGCTTGCGGTGACACAGGGCCGGGTCGCATGGTGGAACCGCCCGCGATCGTCGATCGCATTCGCCAGCGATTGGTCGCGCCGGTGTTGGCCGGCGTAAAGCCGGTGTTGGCCGGCGTAAAGGTGTTGATCACCGCCGGGCCGACCGTTGAAGCCATCGATCCGGTGCGCTTCATTTCCAACTACAGCTCTGGCAAGCAGGGCTACGCCATCGCCCAAGCGGCGGTCAACGCCGGCGCTGAAGTGACACTGGTTTCAGGGCCGACGAACCTCGCCCCACCCAGCGGCGTACGCATGATCGCCGTGCAAAGCGCCCACGATATGTTCGATGCGGTACACGCCGAAGTCGCAGATCAAAACGTGGTCATCGGCGTGGCGGCAGTCGCCGACTATCGACCTGCCGAGCAAGCGCCCCAGAAGCTCAAGAAGAAATCAGACAAGATGAATCTTTTGCTCGACCAGAACCCAGACATTATCGCTTCGGTGGCAGCACTCAAAAACAAGCCTCTCGTCGTCGGATTCGCTGCCGAAACCGAACAACTCATCGAGCACGCCCGGGCGAAACGTGTGCGTAAGGGCTTGGACGCTATCGTCGTCAACGACGTATCGAAGCAGGACATCGGCTTCAACAGCGACTACAACTCGGCCACGCTGATCTGGGCGCAGGGTGAACTTGCTTTACCGTTTCAGACCAAGGACGAGCTCGCAACGAGCCTGATCCGCCACCTCGCCGACATTTTTGTGAGCCAGTTAGCGATTACCAACCCCGAGTCGGCCACAAATTAGACGATTGGCAACGAATCGCCTAGCCAGGGTCGGCCACGGTAATTAACATACCCCAGAAACAACAAGGACGTGGGCCGCTCGACTTGAACGAGATCAGTACCCCCAGTCGGAAATCCAAACGCTCGCCGAGAGAAGGCATTTGGTTGCACGCGCTGCTCGCGATCGGCGTCGCAGCAGCCGGCCTACTATCCGCGTTCGCGGTGGTCTGGTGGCAAATTATCGTCACGGGTAACGAAGTCCACAAAGAATCCCTTGCCAACGCGATACAAGCCAACTACGTCGGCTACTTCAACAGCCGCATTACCTCGCTACAGGAACAGGTCAACACGCTAGCCGTCGCGCCCGAGAACGTCCGGCTTCTCGCCAACTACGACGGCTCAGGCACGATCACGACCAGACTGGCCGAGACCGTGGGTTACGGCATGCGGGTCGAGGTCATCCCGAAGGGCAACGCACAGGTCGACCTCAACCACGAGATCCCGATTTCATTCGCAGCCCTCGACCTCATACGACGGGCCGAGAACGCACCATTCGTTGGACCGGAAGTTTCACTGAATCAACGCAACCTCGTCTACGCGGCACAGCCCATCACCTCCGACGGTGTGGTTGTCGGCGTATTGTTCCTGATGGTTTCGACCGATTATTTTTTCGAACCGTTGAAGAACTTCGACCTCACCCAAGGGCGCATCAAGATCGAGCAACAATTTGCCGGCACCTCGCCCAATATCGTGATGGAGTTTGGCGACACCGGCGACGTTGCGTTGGCACAGAAAACCAAGCTGAAGGCGTCCCACTGGTCACTCATTTTCGAGCCCGCCCCTCTTGTTGTCGGCGATCTCGCGAGCGCGATGGACCTGTTGGCGCCGCTGGCCGTCGCCGTTGGTCTGTTGCTCGGGGGCGTCATGTTGGCGTTCTCTCGACATGCAGCGCACATGCAAAGCGACCTCGAGCTCTTGACCGCGTTTGTGTCCCGCTTGCTCCGGGGTCGCAGCACCCAGCTGGATCGATACAAGTTGCCCTTGATCCAACAGACCGCCAACGCCCTATCGAGGTTCGGCAAGGCGCCGCCGCCGAGCCGCGAAAAACGCAAGAAACCGTCCAAACGAGAGATCGAGGATGAGTTGCTAGGCGATCTCGACGACGATGAACCGGCCAGCGATGGTGGCTTTCTCGAAGTGCATCCCGCCGAAGATGCCAAAGAGAACTTCGGCATCGAGGTCAGCGAAGACAGCGTAAGCCCGGTCGAAATGGGGCTTAAGCTCGACGACCAGATCTTCCGCGCTTACGACATCCGCGGCATCGTCGAGAAAAACCTCACTGAAGACGTCGTTTACTGGATCGGACGGGCGTTCGCTGCAGAGGCCACCGCGCAAAAACAGTCCCGGGTAACCGTCGGTTACGATGGCCGCAATTCAAGCCCCATGCTCTGCGAGGCTGTGACACGCGGGCTCGTCGAGGGCGGGCTGGATGTTATCGATATCGGTCAGGTGCCGACGCCGCTCTTGTACTTTTCGACCTTTGCCCTCGACACCGGAACCGGCATCATGGTCACCGGCAGTCACAACCCGCCTGAATACAACGGGCTGAAGATGGTCTTGGCCGGCGTCACCCTGGCGGAGGATGCCATCCAACAACTCAAGATCCGCATCCAGAACAACGACCTCACCGAAGGCGAAGGCGATACCGAGGAGATGGACCTCGCCGATCACTATATCGATCGGGTTCTCGAAGACGTGGCCGTCGCGCAACCGATGAAGGTTGTCATCGACTGCGGCAACGGCGTAGCAGGGGCAATCGCGCCGCGATTGATTCGCGAATTGGGTTGCGAGGTGGTCGAACTCTACTGCGAAATCGACGGCGACTTCCCGAATCATCACCCGGATCCTGCAGAACCAGCCAACCTCGATGACCTGATTACGGTGGTCAAAGCCGAAAACGCCGCGCTGGGCATCGCCTTTGATGGTGACGGCGATCGGCTGGGCGTCGTGACCGCCAAGGGTGAAATCATCTGGCCGGACAAGCTCATGATGTTGTTCGCACAGGATATCGTTGGCCGTAACCCAGGCGCCGACATCGTCTACGACGTGAAGTGCAGCCGTCACCTCAACACGTTGATCAGCGAATTCGGTGGACGGCCCGTCATGTGCAAGACGGGCCACTCCCACATCAAAGCCATGATCAAAGAGACCGGCGCGCTGTTGGGCGGCGAGTTCAGCGGGCATATCTGTTTTGGCGAGCGCTGGTACGGCTTCGACGATGCCATCTACTCCGCGGCACGGTTGCTCGAAATCCTCGGCTCGGAATCGCGCGGTATCGACGAAGTGTTCGATCAGTTTCCGGTCACCTATGCGACCCCTGAGATCAAGATTCCAACCACTGAGGTCAAGAAATTCAAGATCATCGAGGCACTCGCCGAGAAAGCCGATTTTGGCGACGGTACGCTGACGACGATAGACGGCATACGTGTCGACTTTAGCGACGGCTGGGGCCTCATTCGACCCTCAAACACGAGCCCGGTATTGAGTCTGCGTTTCGAAGCCGACGCACAATCTGCACTAGAGCGCATACAAGAGACTTTCCAGGCACAACTAACGGCCGTGGATCCCGAACTGAAGTTCCTCTAAGGCCATGTCGATTACCCAAGAACAAGCTCGCAACACCGCGAGCGTGCTGACGGAGGCGTTGCCCTACATTCGCAAGTTTCACGGCTCCACCGTGGTGGTGAAATACGGTGGCAACGCCATGGTGGATGAAGGTCTCAAAAACACCTTTGCGCGCGACGTGGTGCTGATGAAGCTGGTGGGCCTGGACCCGATCGTCGTGCACGGCGGGGGCCCGCAGATCGGCGCGCTGTTGGACAAGCTCAACATTCCTACCCGATTCGTCGACGGGATGCGTGTCACCGATGCCGAGACGATGGACGTCGTCGAGATGGTACTCGGTGGGCTCGTTAATCAAGAGATTGTCTCGATGCTCAACCAACACGGCGGCCGAGCGGTCGGGATCACCGGTAAAGACGGGGATTTGTTGCGCGCGCGGCGGCTGACGCTTGCGCAACCAGCGCCGGAACTCGAAGCACCGGAAATCATCGATATCGGCCACGTCGGCGAGATCGAGCGCGTCAACTCCGCCGTGCTCAACACCCTCATCCAAGCCGATTTCATCCCGGTCATCGCGCCAATCGGCGTTGGCGCCGACGGCGAGTCCTACAACATCAACGCGGATCTGGTCGCCGGTCGGATCGCACGTTCACTCGAGGCCGAGAAGCTGATACTACTGACCGACACGGCAGGAATCCTCGACGCCGAAGGCAACACGCTCGCCAGTTTGACCATCGCCGAGATAACCGCACTCATTGATGCCGGCACGATTGCCGACGGCATGCTGCCTAAGGTGCGTTGCGCATGCGAGGCGCTCGGGGACGGTGTCGATAGCGTTCAAATCATCGACGGCACGGTTCCTCATGCACTGCTCTTGGAGATCTTCACCGACGCTGGTATCGGCACGAAGATAGCGCGACAAGCCGATCAACGTGACGGTGGCTAAGTCCAACCGCAAGCAGGAGATTCTGGAAGCCTTCGCGCGGATGCTCGAAGCGCAACCGGGCGCGCGCATCACGACCGCCAACCTTGCCAAGCAAGTCGGGGTGTCCGAGGCCGCCCTGTATCGGCACTTCCCAAGCAAGGCCAAGATGCTCGAAGGCCTCATAGAATTCATCGAAGAAAGTCTCTTCCCCAGGGTGCACCGTATCGTGAGCGAGGCCCCAACCACTCAAGAAAAATGTCGGCAGATTCTATCGCTGCTGCTGACCTTCGCCGAGCGAAACCCGGGATTCGCCCGTTTGTTCATCGGCGATGCGCTGCAAGGGGAAACCGAGCGTCTGCGGGCTCGTATGCGGCAGCTGTTCGATCGCCTAGAAACGCAGCTTCGCCAGTTGTTGCGGGAATACGCGGCAACTCGCGTCCCGGCCCCTCGGCTCAGCGCAAGTCACGCGGCAAACCTACTGCTTGCGGCGACCGAGGGCCGCATCAATCAATTCGTACGGTCTGAGTTTCGCGCCCTTCCCACCGTCGGGTGGGAGGATCAATGGGCCGCTCTCGAGACAGCCGCGTTCGGTTGAACGGTGATCGGCCCAACCACCACCTCACAATCCGATATTCCCAGCATCTTACGATCGTCTTCGAACTCGCCACGTTTTTGGTTTTGTTCTTGGCGGCGCTGCTGAATTTCCGCTTGCAGGTTGGCAATCTGCGTCTCGGTACGGCCGATATTGGAAACCAACGCCGCGGTAGGCTCCGAACCTGCGCGTTCGGCTCGAGCCGCTCGAGATTGCAGATCGTCCAATTGGTTGCGTAGATGAACGACGTTGGCATTGGCATTGACGATGCGCGTATCGAGCGAAGCGATGACTTGTTCTTCGCTGTAATCGACGTCATCTATCGATCGGTAAAGCGCTTGCACACGCTGTAGCTTGGCCTTGCAGACGGCGAGATCGTGATCCCGACGTGCCTTGATCTGGGCTTGTTCTACCGTCAGCTGCGGCAGTATGGTTTCGATCACCGCATAGGTGGTGCCGTCCAATATTTCGTAGCCGTACTTCACACGATGATTCGGAACGACGTGGGAAATGACCAGGTTACCGCTGTCGTCGTAAAACCTGAACACCTTGGGCCCGGCGGCAAGCGTCTGCCCGCCAACAACGGCGAGACACAGGCTCAAGCACAAAAGAATTCTACGCAGATGCTTTGTCGTTCTCATACCCACTTCCTATCCCTAGCTCAGGACGCAATACGCATCCTGGTAGGCCCGCACGGAGGCGACCAAGTTCGCCGGATGTTTGTCCGGTTGCTGATTCAAGTCAAGGTACTCGATCACGTCCTTAAGGGTCGCGATGCTGGCTACCGGCACGCCCAAATCTATCTCCATCCGGCGAACCGCTGTGGTCTCTCCATTGAGCTTTTCCTGACGATCGAGCGCAATGACGATGCCGGCCAGCGTTGCACCCGCTTCCGTCACCAAGCTCGCGGCTTCGCGAATGGCGGTGCCGGCGGTGAGCACGTCGTCAACCAACAACACGCGTCCTTCCACAGGCGCGCCGACGAACACCCCGCCCTCGCCATGATCTTTGGCTTCCTTGCGGTTGAAGGCAATGCCCTTCGTCACTCCGCGGTCAGCAAGAGCCAACGTGGTTGCCACGGCGATGGGGATGCCCTTGTAGGCTGGACCAAACAGCATATCGAAATCACAACCCAGCGCTTCGATGGTAGAGGCGTAGAAACGCCCCAACTCGGCTAACGCGGTACCGTCGCTTACCGCGCCTAAGTTGAAAAAGTAAGGGCTGCGACGGCCGGACTTCAGCTGAAAATCGCCAAACCGTAACACCTCCTGTTGCACCATCAACTTCAGGAAAGCTTGTTTGTCTACACCCATCTACAACACCTCGTCACAGTTCCAACGCTCGTCGCTGGATTGCCAAGAGCTCCTCCGTGCCTTTACGCGCCAGGGCTAACATGTCGGCGAGTTCCGCGTCCGTAAACGCAGCGCCTTCCGCGGTACCCTGAATTTCAATGAAACCACCCGAGGCGAGTCGCACGACATTCATGTCGGTTGCGGCCGTCGAATCTTCGGCGTAATCCAAATCCAGCACAGGCACGCCCTGCCAGATACCGACGGATATAGATGCCACGAACTCCCTGAACGCGGGCTGAACTCCGATCTCGCTGATCGCATCTGCGAGTGCGACGGCACCGCCGGTAATGGACGCCGTACGCGTGCCTCCGTCGGCCTGAATCACGTCGCAATCGATGCGGATCGTGTATTCCCCCAGCGCTTGCATATCGACGGCTGCGCGTAACGAGCGGCCGATTAGCCGCTGAATCTCGACGGTTCTACCGGCTTGTTTGCCCCGTGCCGCTTCGCGTTCCGCACGTGGTTGCGTCGCACCCGGCAACATCCCGTACTCAGCGGTTATCCAGCCGCGACCTTGGCCTCTCAAGAAGTTCGGCACCGAATCCTCGACACTCGCCGTGCAAATGACCTTGGTATCGCCGAACTCCACCAACACCGAACCTGCCGCATGTTTGGTGAAGCCTCGGGTCACGATGACCGGCCGCAATTCATCCAACGCCCGGCCGCTGGGTCTGGTTGGGTGCATCGTAATCCTCCGTTTTTTGGGCCGGCACTTGGGCATCTACGTTGAAGAGGGGGTCGCAGGAGGATGCCATTATACGGACACTACGACTGGTCTCAAAAACGCCGTCCTGGCATTTTTTCGAGACGGTTTGCCACGCAAACCTCACATTTTCCTTACGCATTATGGTCGCGCATCCACGCGCTTCCTAGAAGCGGTCTCTTCTTGAGGCCGCTTCTACGTCGGGCGGCGCTGACAAATTGGCGTTAGAATCCCGCCGACTTCAGCCATTTTGCATCTTCCATGGTGTACAGCATGACCGCGTTCGCGCGGTGCCAATCGGAAACGCCTTCGTTCCTCCTCGTGTGGGAACTAAAGTCCGTAAACCACCGGTTTCTCGAAACCCAATTTCGCTTGCCGGAGCAACTTCGCTCCCTGGAACAGAACTTGCGCGAAACCGCCCGCAAGCATATCAAACGCGGCAAACTCGATTGCGCCTTGAAGCTCGATCGTAAAACCCAAGAAACAGCCATCGAGCTGAACCGTCCGCTGCTCTTGCAACTACTTGCTACGTTGGAGCAAGTGCGACGCGACGCCCCGGAGATTCACGCACCCAACCCGATGGATCTACTGCGTTGGCCGGGCATGCTCGGGAGCAGCGTCGATGAGCCGGAAATCGTACCCGCTGCCAACGACCTGTTCGAAGCGGCATTGACCCAACTTCTGGAACACCGTGAACGCGAGGGCGAGCAGCTGAGCAACGCCATTGGCGGACGCCTCGTCGAGATTGATGCGATCGTCCAAGAACTCAAGGGATTCACAGCCAACGCCACGCGGGAGGTACAAACCCGGTTGAAGACCCGTCTCGACGAACTGAACGTAAACGTCGACCCGGCCCGCCTGGAACAGGAAATCGCGCTGCTGGCGCAAAAGGCCGACGTTGCGGAGGAACTCGATCGGCTCAGCATCCACGTCGAGGAAGCCCGCACCAATTTGAACGGACCCGGCCCGCATGGCCGGCGTCTGGACTTCCTGACGCAGGAGCTCAATCGTGAAGCCAACACCCTGGGCTCCAAGTCGGTATCCGCAAAGACTTCGCAACGCGCCGTAGACCTCAAAGTCATCATCGAGCAAATTCGCGAACAGGTGCAAAACGTCGAATGAGTTCGGCCGAAGGATTGCTGGTCATGATCTCGGCAGCCTCGGGTACGGGTAAGACGAGCCTGGTCGCAGGGCTTACCCGCGCAGACCCGAACATCGTCGTTTCGATTTCTCATACCACACGGCCTCGGCGACCGAAAGAACAGGACGGTGTGGACTACTACTTCGTCGATGCAACAGCGTTTCACGAGATGGTCGAGAACGGCGGTTTTCTCGAGCATGCAAAGGTTTTTGGCTACTGCTACGGCACCTCGGTCGAGGCGGTTCAAGCCGAGCGAGCCGACGGTCGCGACATCATTCTCGAAATCGATTGGCAGGGTGCCGAGCAGGTCCGCAAGCTGGTCCCAGGTGCGGTCAGCGTCTTCGTGTTGCCGCCCTCCAAAGCCGCCCTCAAAGATCGGCTCGTCGCTCGCGGCGAGGACGCTCCGGACATCATCGAAACTCGCCTAAACGAGGCCCAAGAGGAGATGAGTCATCATCTCGAGTTCGACTACCTACTTGTCAATGACGACTTTCCCACGGCGCTCGCCGACCTACAGGCCATCGTACGGACAGAGCGGCTCAAGAGCGGCCGCCAAGTTCACCAAAGCCTGGTCGACGATCTCTTGAGTTAGTCGCGGTTCACCGTTACACTCGCGCGCTCGCAAAATTCGGACTCCTCACATGGCGCGTATTACCGTAGAAGATTGCTTGGACCACGTCGACAACCGCTTCGAGCTGGTGATGCTCGCGTCTAGACGCGCGCGCCAGATGCGCCGTTTCGGGGCTGATCCCCTGGTCGCCTTGGAGAACGACAAGCCGACCGTCATCGCACTTCGCGAAATCGCCGAGGGCCTCATCTCTCACGAGATTCTTGACGCGCAAGATGCCTCAACGGAGGATGAGGAGCTGGAAATCACGTTCGGCTTTGGAGATGACGAAAGCAGCGGCCGCAGCCTCTGAATCTTATTTTGTTTCGCGCCTGGCCGAACGAGCCCGGCGCGACGACGTTGCTGCCCCTTGCACGTTCGAAGCGCTCGCTAAAAACCTAGAAACCTACCTACAGCCTCGCCAAGTTGCGCAAGTTCGCAGGGCCCATGACTACGCGGCGAACGCTCACACCGGACAGTTCCGGCGCACCGGCCACCCCTATATCTCTCACCCAATAGCGGTCGCGAGCATCCTTGCGGACATGCACATGGATCATCAAACCTTGATGGCCGCGCTGCTCCACGATGTCATCGAAGACACCCCGGTGGCCAAATCGACCCTTGGCAACCGTTTCGGCAAGCAGGTCGCCGAGTTGGTGGACGGTGTGTCCAAGCTTTCGACGATCTTCCATAGTCCTGCCGAGGCCCAGGCGGTGAACTTCCAGAAAATGGCCTTGGCCATGGCGAAGGACATTCGCGTCATCATGGTCAAGCTAGCCGATCGTCTGCACAACATGCGCACCATCGGGGTCATGTCGAGGGAGCAACGTAAGCGCGTCGCCCGCGAGACCCTCGACTACTACGCACCCATTGCCAACCGTTTGGGTATGCACAATGTCAAGGTAGAGTTCGAGGACCTCGGCTTTGCCGCACTCTATCCGCTACGCGCCGAACGCATCAGGCAGGCCGTCGAGGACGCTCGCGGCAATCGCAAAGCGTTGATGGATGAGATCGACAAATCGATTCAAGCCGCGCTGGGCGGTGAAGGCATCTCGGCCCAAGTCGAAAGTCGTGAGAAGCATGTCTTTTCGATCTATCAGAAGATGAAGACCCAGCACAAACCGTTCAAAGAAATCATGGACGTGTTCGGCTTTCGTATCGTCGTCAGCCAAGAAGACGATTGCTACCGGGCGCTGGGGGTCGTGCACAACCTCTACAAACCGGTCGCGGGCCGGTTCAAAGACTACATCGCGATACCCAAGGTCAACGGTTACCAGTCTCTGCATACCACGTTGTTCGGTATGCACGGTGTCCCTATCGAGGTGCAGATTCGCACCGAGCACATGTCCGAAGTCGCCGACCACGGCATCGCCGGACATTGGTTGTACAAGGCTCCGGACGAAAAGACCCGAGGCAATCAACGCACCCGACGCTGGGTCAGAGACCTCATGGAGCTACAGCAACGCGCCGGCAACCCGCTGGAGTTCATCGAAAGCCTGAAAATCGATCTGTTCCCCGACGACGTCTACGTCTTCACGCCAAAGGGCGAAATCATGGAGCTACCGCGAGGTGCATCCCCCGTCGATTTCGCCTACGCGGTACATACCGACATCGGCAATCGCTGTGTCGCTTGTCGCATCGATCGTGCGTTGGCGCCGTTGTCACAGCAACTGCAAAGTGGACAGAGCGTCGAGGTGATCACCTCCGACGACGCGCGCCCGTCCCCCGACTGGTTGACCTTCGCCGTGTCCGGCAAGGCGCGGGCCGCTATTCGGCATTCACTGAAGAGCCAGAAACGCACCGAGTCGATCGCGCTCGGGCGCAAGCTTTTGAACCGTTCGCTTGCCAACGTTGGCTCGAGCATCAACGATTTGGATTTCCGCCGGTTGCGACGTGTATTCAAAGAGTTTGGTGTGCGCAAGCTCGACGAAGTGCTGCAGGCCATTGGTAATGGCGACGTCATGTCTTACGCTGTCGCTCAACGTCTGTTGTCGGCCGACAATCGCGACTACGAGGCCGTTCCCGTCGAGCATGCGGGTCCTGTCGCGATTCGCGACGGTGAAGGCTTGGTGATTACCTACGGGCGCTGTTGCGGTCCGGTTCCCGGTGACGCCATCGTCGGTCACATGACGCCGGGGAAAGGTTTTGTCGTGCACATCGAAAGCTGCAACAACATGACAGAGACCCGCCGCCGCTCGCCGGAACAACTCATTCCGGCGAAGTGGACCGGCTCGACGGACGCCGAATTCACGACGACGCTCAGAATCGGTGTGAACCGAAAGAAAGGTGTGATTGCCGAGCTTGCGGCGATTATCGCCGACGTGGATGCCGGCGTAGACCGCATCAACGTGGTGGAGCGCGATGCTCGGGTCAGCTCCGTCATTGTGGTCGTGAGCGTACAGAACCGCGACCACTTGGCGCGTGTCATGCGTCGGCTCAGGGCCATTCCAAACGTGCTGACCATCAATCGAGTGAGCGGGTGAGTAAGACCATCATCGAAACCCCCAACGCGCCTGCCGCTATTGGACCCTACTCGCAAGCCGTTCGAATCAATGACGTACTGTACCTGTCGGGCCAGATTCCACTCGATCCAGAGACCATGGAGATCGTCGCGGGGGATTTCCACTCGCAGGCTCGGCAGGTCTTCACGAATTTGTCAGCAGTGCTCAGTGCAGCCGGAGCCGATTTCACGCAGGTCGCCAAGCTCACCATCTATCTGACCGATCTCGCTAGATTCGCGACAGTGAACACGGTCATGGCTGAGTTCTTCGCCGAACCTTATCCGGCACGGGCCGCCATCGGTGTCGCCCAACTGCCCAGAGGCGCTGAGATCGAGATCGAAGGCCTTGCGGTTTTCCCGTCAGACTCGTGACGCCTCATTGACGTGACCCCGACGGCAGAGCTCAGCGTGACGACCCTCAAGGGGGTCGGTCCGAGTTTGAGTACGACCTTGCAGAAGCTGGGCATATTCCGGCTCATCGATCTGCTGCTGCATCTGCCGATTCGCTACCAAGACCGCACACATCTGGTACCGCTTCGCCAGCTGCAAGCCGGACAGGAGTGTCTGGTCCAGGGTCAGGTCGTCGACAGCCAAGTTGTCTATGGTCGACGACGCAGTTGGGTAGTGACACTCGAAGACGGTACCGGCTACCTGAGCCTGCGCTTCTTCCATTTTTCCAAACCTCAACAGGCCGGTCTCAAGACCGGGCACTACGTGCGCTGTTTTGGGGAAGTGCGTTTCGGGCCGAAAGGCTTGGAGATGGCCCACCCGGAGTATCGCGCCTTTGCCGTGCCGCCCGAGGAACCCGAGGGTCGCCTCACGCCCGTGTATCCGACCACCAAGGGTCTTGGCCAGGGGCGTCTGCGAAATCTGACCAGCCAGCTTGCGGACCTCAGCTGGCCGGACGGTCAATCGACTCCGTTTCAAACGCTCTTGTACCTACACCGTCCGCCCGCGGATGCATCGCAAGCAGACATCGAGCAGGCTCAAGAACGTGTTGCGCGCGACGAACTGACCGCTTACTACCTGATCATGCGCCACCGCCAATCGCAACGCGCCCACCAGCGGGCGCTCGCCTTGCCACGTTCCCAGCAACTCGGCCGTGAGTTGCTAAAAAATCTCGGCTTCGAGTTGACCGGCGCGCAACGCCGGGTTGCTACCGAGGTGTTGTTGGACCTCGAACAAGCGATGCCGATGTTGCGCCTGCTGCAAGGCGACGTGGGTAGCGGCAAGACCGTCATCGCAGCGTTCGCGGCAATCCGGGCTGCCGAGCACGGCGCGCAAACCGCTCTGATGGCGCCAACCGAAATACTCGCGGAACAGCACTACTTCAATTTTTCGACCTGGCTGGCGCCGTTGGGCATTTCCGTCGTATTACTGACAGGCGCACAAACGCTGAAACAACGGCGTCCGAAACTGGCGGCGCTTGCCGACGGCGAGGCGTTGGTTGCGATCGGCACACATGCGCTCTTCCAGCACGACGTCGAGTTCGCCAACTTGGCATTGACCATCGTCGATGAGCAACACCGTTTCGGCGTACATCAACGCATGGCGCTGCGCGCCAAGGGTCGCACACCGCATCAACTGGTCATGACCGCAACCCCCATCCCACGCACCCTCACGATGGCGTTGTACGCCGACATGGACGTCTCGACCATCGACGAACTACCCGCCGGACGCCAGCCCATCAGCACGCGCGCCGTTCCGGAAAGTCGTCGTGGCGAGGTACTCGAGCGAATCCGCGGAGCTCTCGAGGGGCAGCAGCAAGCCTATTGGGTTTGCACCCTCATCGAAGACTCCGAGCAGCTGAACGCTCAGTCTGCGGAAGCCACCTGGCAAACCCTCAAGGTGCAACTGCCGGGCATCAACATCGGCTTGCTACACGGGCGTATGAAGAGTGAAGAGAAGGCCAAGGTGATGGCGGCGTTCAACAACAACGAATGCCAGCTGCTCGTCGCGACCACGGTCATCGAGGTCGGTGTGGACGTGCCCAACGCGACATTGATGGTGATAGAGAATCCGGAACGGCTCGGTCTGGCACAGTTGCACCAGTTGAGGGGTCGTATTGGGCGCGGTGCCAAAGCCAGCCATTGCCTATTGCTCTACAAAGAGGGTTTGAGCGAGGTGGCCAAGGCGCGCCTCAAGATCATACGGGAAAGTCAGGATGGTTTTTACATCGCCGAGCAGGACCTCAAGCTTAGGGGCCCCGGCGAGTTGCTTGGTACCCGGCAAACCGGGGAGACGCAATTTCGCGTGGCGAACCTAAGAGCTCACGCGCACCTGATACCCGATGTCGTACGCACGGGCGACCGTCTACTCAAGGAGGCCCCGGGGCAAGCTCAAGCCTTACTGGCCGCCTGGGCGCCGCCAGACACCGGCAGCATCGCCGTCTAGGCGATCACGCGACCCGCCTCGGGATCGTTCAGCACATCCAGATCCAACTTGCCTTCAGAGCGTGCCACGATCGTCGCGACCATGCCATCACCCGCCACGTTGACCGCCGTGCGCATCATGTCGAGGAGGCGATCGACGCCGATGATGAGCATGATACCCTCGACGGGCAGACCGACTTGGGTCAGCACCATGGTCAGCATGATTAGGCCGACGCCCGGGACTGCGGCCGTACCGATCGACGCCAGAGTCGCCGTCAGAATCACGGTCAGGTAGTCCCCTACCGCGAGATCAAAGCCATAAAACTGAGCGATGAAAACGGTTGCGACACCTTGCATGATCGCCGTCCCGTCCATGTTGATCGTGGCGCCCAAGGGCACCGCGAATGCGGCGACTTCATTACTGACACCGATCTTGTGTTCCACGGTACGTAGCGTTACGGGTAACGTCGCGCCACTCGATGAGGTGCTGAAGGCAACCAACATCGGCTCGCGCATTTTGGTGAAAAAGGTGACCGGGTTGATACGGCCGAGCAGCACGAGAAACGCTGGATAAACGATTGCGCCGTGCAACACGAGGGTGCCTGCGACGGTCAGGAAATACCCCAACAGTTTGTAGATCTCTTGCCATCCCACCGTCGCAAAGAGTTTGGTCATCAGGCAGAACACGCCGTAGGGGGCCAGTTGGATCAGCAACGTGATGAGCTTCATCAACACTTCGTTGACGTTGTCGAAGAATCGCTTCAGCCGCGCGCCGCCCTCCCCGGCACGGCTGATGGCAATGCCCAACAAGAGTGCAAACACGATGATCTGCAACATCTTGCCTTCCGCCATCGCAGCCACCGGGTTGGTGGGAAAGATGCCGATCAGCGTGTCTTTGACGCTCGGCGGTTGACTCGGCACGTAGCTCAAGGGTTGCTCCGGCGGTTCCGCCCCCTCGCCGGGTGAGACGATCAGCGCTACGGAGAGTGCCAACGTCACTGCGAGCGCCGTGGTCAGCAAATAAAGCCCCAGCGTCTTACCGCCTAGGCGCCCCATGTGGCCCGAGTCTCCCAGACTCGCCGCCCCGCAGGTCAACGAAACGAACACCAACGGTACGACCATGAGTTTTAGGCTGTTGACGAAGATCGTGCCGCCTGCATCGATGAGCCCGTTGACGCCGTACACCATCACCCAGCCATCGAGCGGGAAACCCAGCTGCTGCAACGACACGCCAAGCACGAGTCCAGCGCTCATGCCGATCAATATGCGTAGGGTGAGGTTCACGATCCGACCGGCTCAGCCGATCTCGATCATCTCGAAGTCTTCTTTGCTGACCCCGCATTCCGGGCAGACGAAATCCTCGGGTACGTCTTCCCACTTGGTACCGGGCGCAATATCTTCCTCGTCGCAGCCTTCGGCTTCATCGTAGATCCATCCACACACGATACACTGCCACTTTTTCATTGGCCTTCGATGCTCCTCATTGCGCCCTTCAATGTCACCCGTGGGTTACCCGGAGGAAAGGCTCGCTAACCTACTGGCAAGACTCTTAAAAATCAACGCGCGCTCGACCTCTGGTTTGACTCAGAGGCACTCGCTACACTGCCCCGCCTGGTGCGCCTCTAACCCTAAATGCCAAGCAACATGCAAGCGACGCTCAAAACAATCGAGCCCTATGTCAGGCTGATGCGCCTCGATCGACCCGTAGGAAGTCTGCTGCTGTTGTGGCCGACGCTTGCCGCGCTGTGGATAGCCGCGGAGGGCATACCCCCCGTCGAGCTGCTCGTGATCTTCACGCTCGGCACCTTCGTGATGCGTTCTGCCGGGTGCGTTGTCAACGATATTGCCGATCGTGACCTCGATCCCCATGTGGAACGCACGAATTCGAGACCTTTGGCCAGCGGCGAACTCGAGCTAACGCAGGCGTTGTCGTTGTTTGTGGGTCTTTGTTCGCTAGCGCTCATCCTCATCGTGTTGGTGAACGCAGCGACGCGCTGGTTCGCACTCGGCGGCCTGGCTATCGCCACGTTGTATCCCTTCATGAAACGTTGGACCTACCTGCCGCAAGTGGTGTTGGGCGTCGCTTTCAGCTGGGGGATCGTCATGGCATTCACGGCCGTCACCGAGCACGTGCCAAAGCAGGGTTGGTTGCTGTTCGTGGCGAGCCTCTTGTGGATCGTCGCATACGACACCATGTATGCGATGGTCGACCGTGAAGACGATCTCAAGATCGGCGTCAAGTCGACGGCAATCTTGTTTGGCCAAACAGATCGCCTCATGGTTGGCGTCCTCCAAGTGAGCGCGTTGCTCGCGTTCGCGATGTTGGGTCAACAACTCGAATACGGCCTCGGCTACCAGTTGGGGCTGGTCGCGATGGGTACCTTGTTCGTCTACCAGCAGTACCTGATCCGCAACCGCGAACCCGCGGACTGCTTGCGTGCCTTCTTGAACAACACCTGGGTCGGCTTTGGTCTGTTTGCCTGTGTTGTCGCTGAACTCACCCTGATTCCGCTGCTCGCATCGCTCGTCGCGACGAACGGACCGTCCTGATCAAGTTCATCGATTCACTGACGGACTGGCTGGGTCGTACCGTCGCCTGGCTGACCGTCGTGATGGTGGCCGTCACGTTGGTCGTGGTGCTGCTGCGCTACGTCCTCGACATGAGCAGCATATTTCTCCAAGAATCCGTCATGTACATGCACGGCTTCGTGCTCATGCTGGGTATCTCCTACGGCCTAAAGGAAAACCGCCACGTTCGGGTCGACATCTTTTACGCGCGCATGAGCGCACGCCAACAAACCCTCGTCAACCTCATTGGTCACCTGCTGTGCCTGCTTCCGGTATCGATCCTGATCGTCTGGACGTCCTGGCCTTACGTGGCTAATGCCTGGCGGGTGCTGGAGGGATCCCCCGAGGTGGGCGGCATCCCGGCAATCTTTCTTCTCAAGACCTTGATCCCGACCATGGCGGTGCTGCTCGGCCTACAGGGATTGAACGAGATCGTGCGCGGGGTGCTGAGGCTCACCAAGCGATGATCGAGCTGATACCCCTCCTCATGTTCGCGGTCGTGTTCGGCGCGCTGCTAGCCGGTTACTCGGTGGCTTTGACGCTGGCGGGTGTGGCGCTGGCGTTCGCACTCATCGGTATCGTGGCCGGTACCTTCAACCCCAACGACTTGGGATTTTTACCCGGCCGGATGTTCGGCATCATCGCCAACCAGACGCTCGTCGCGGTGCCGTTGTTCATCTTTATGGGTGTGATGTTGGAGAAAACGCATATTGCAGAGAACCTCCTCGAAGCCATTTCCAACCTGCTGAGCGGCGTGCGCGGCGGGTTGGCCCTCGGGGTCGTGGTCGTCGGTATGCTGATGGCAGCGAGCACAGGCATCGTCGGCGCCACCGTGGTCACAATGGGGTTGATGTCACTGCCAACCATGCTACGCCACGGCTACGACCCCCGCCTGGCTACGGGGACCATCGCCGCGACCGGGACTCTCGGTCAGATCATTCCGCCATCTATCGCCTTGGTGCTACTCGGCGACGTGTTGTCCAACGCATACCTTCAGGCGCAACTGACCCAAGGCATTTTCGCGCCAAAGACCGTTTCGGTCGGTGATCTCTTTGCCGGCGCCATCGTCCCCGGTCTGTTGCTCGTCTTGCTGTACGCAAGTTATACGCTGCTGATCTCGACCTTACGTCCGGAACTCGCCCCAGCGGGCGTTAAGTCGCACGTATCAGCCGCCGCTCTCGTTAGAGGGCTGGTCGCACCGCTGGCGCTGATCGTGGCCGTGCTCGGCAGCATACTGGCTGGCATCGCGACGCCGACCGAGGCGGCAGGCGTGGGCGCTGGGGGTGCGACACTACTGGCCCTCGGCAACCGCACTCTCGATCGTGGGGTGTTGTCGGACGTCTGCCGTACGACGCTGAACACCACCTCGATGGTGTTTTTCATCTTGATCGGCGCCTCGGTGTTTTCGCTAGTGTTTCGCGGGTACGGCGGCGACGAGTTGGTGCAAAGCTGGTTCACCGACATGCCGGGCGGCACCTGGGGTGCGCTGGCGATCGTCATGATGGTCATCTTTCTGCTCGGCTTTATCCTGGACTTCATCGAGATTACCTTCATCGTCGTTCCCATCGTCGGGCCCGTGCTGCTAGGCTTAGGCATCGATCCCGTTTGGTTGGGCGTCCTCATCGCCGTCAATCTACAAACCTCCTTTCTTACACCACCGTTTGGTTTCGCGCTGTTCTATCTTCGCGGTGTCACGCCAGAGAGCGTGACCACAATGGACATGTACCGAGGTGTGGTGCCGTTCATCGCACTGCAACTGCTGCTCCTCGCAGTGCTGATCGTCTGGCCTCAGCTGGCTACCTGGTTACCCGGCCGGTTGTACGGGTGATGCGGACCCGGCTCACCGGCCTGACTATCTGGGATGGTGCGACCCTACTGGACGCCGACGCACTGCGCTTCAGTGACGGACGCATCGACGCCGTCGGCGCCTCCGCCGATCTCTCGGAGGCCGATCGCACGATCGACTGCCGCGGGCTCACCGCACTACCCGGTCTCATCGATGCCCACGTGCACTTGGAGCTCGATCCAGACGAGCAGCACGCGCCGACCGCCGTCGCACGGTCCGAGCAATTCACACGCATGGCAGAACGCGCTCGGGCCATGGTGCACGCCGGCATCACGACGGCGCGCGACCTCGGTGGTGGTACTTGGCTGGAAGTCGAACTCCGAGATCGTATTGCTGCTCGCGAGCTGGCCGGACCGCGGCTAATCTGCTCCGGGCAACCGATTACCTGTTCGCGCGGGCACTGCCACTTTTGGGGTGGCGAAGCCGCGAACCTGGCGGAAGCCAGAGCCGTGCTAGAGCGCCAAGTTGCCAAGCATGTCGATCTCATCAAAGTCATGGCGACCGGAGGTCGCCTGACCCGCGGCACGGACCCGCAAAAACCGCAGTTCGACGTAGCCACGCTCACCGGAATCGTCGATGCCGCGCGAAGCCACCGACTGCCGGTCGCCGCGCACTGTCACGGCACCGAAGGCATTCGGATCGCCGCGACCGCCGGCGTGACAACCATCGAGCACTGTTCCTGGGTGGGTCAAGCCGGTTGGGCTTCCGACTATCGAGCCGAGGTCGCTGAGCTCATTGTGGAAAAGGCAATCTGGGTGTCACCAACCGTCAATCGCGGTTGGCAACGCATGTTGGACAACCCGTCCGGCGACGTGCTGAGACGCGTTCGCCACGCCTATCGGCAGATGCTGGGGATGGGAATCCCTTTCATAGCGTCCACCGACGCCGGCATTCCGGGCGTGTTCCACCACCACCTGCCGCATGCTCTCGGTGTGTTCGCCGCAATAGCCGAATTGACCCCGGAACAGACACTGCGCGCGGGCACCGGCGACGCCGCCCGAGCCTTAGGCTTGGAATCCGTCACCGGCCGCCTAGCACCCGGCCTGGCGGCCGACATTCTGCTGGTACACGGCAATCCGCTCGACAATCTAGCGGCGCTCATCGAACCGGCCGCAGTCTGGGCTCGTGGGCAGGACATTCGGCTGCCAAACTAGCTGCGCGGGCCCCACTCCGGCGCTCGCTTCTCCAAGAACGCGCTCACCCCTTCGGAATAGTCGCTCTCGCCCACCATCGTATCGATCAGCGCTTCGGAAGCCTTCACTGAGCTTGCCGCGTCTCGATGCAAATCCCGATAGACCTGCCAACGTGTTTGTTTCAGCGAATTGGGAGACACCGAACCGATCAATCGTCGGGCGTAGTCATATACCTCGTCGAGCAGTTGCTCGGGCTCGAACAACTGGTTGACCAAACCCATCGCAAAGGCCTCGTCGGTGGTGAACACCCGGCTTGTCAGCAACAAATCATTGGCGCGGGTCAACCCGACGATGCGCGGCAGTAGCCACGACAATCCGTATTCGGCAGGCAAGTTCAGCTTACCGTGGGCCGTCGTCAGTTTTGCCTTCGGTACGGCGAAGCGCAGGTCGGTAAAACAGGCAAGCGCCAACCCAACGCCAGCGGCGGGGCCGTTCAAAGCCGCGATGACGGGCTTCGTGAGCCCGAAATGATAGGCAAAGCTCGCATCAAACGCTGGATCGACCCCTTGCCCCGGCTCGGCCACCACCCGGGGCGTGCCCGGGTCGTAGCTACCCCGCCGCGAGTGGGCTTCGAGCGCCTCCGCGTCGCCGCCGACACAAAAGCCCTTGCCGGTACCAGTCACCACGATAACGCCCACGTCCCGGTCTTCGTCCAGCGCCTTCAGACACCACCGATACTCGGTGTGCATGCGACCGGTCCACGCATTCATCCGCTTAGGTCGGTGGAGAAAGATCGTGCCGATGCCGTCGGCCTTCTGCAGCCGAATGACCTTGAGCTTCATCTCCGTCATCTGACTTCCTCCGTCACCGGATTTCTAAGTAGGCCTGTTCGGTCAAACGATGGTAGCGCTTCACGCCTGCGTAGAACGTCATATAGGAGTCGTAGATTCTGCGCGCAAGTTCGGATTCGCCGGCCGCCTCTTCAACGACCTCGAGTGAAACCGACTTGAACTTGGCCAACACGTCTGCCGGTAACGCCCGTACCTCGACTCCGTATTCCTCTACCAACGTCTCGAGTGCGGCAATGTTGTGTGCCGTGAAGTCGCTCAGCACATCGTCGTTTACGGCCTGCGCGGCGACTTCGATCATGGCGCGCAGGTCGTTTGGCAGGGCGTCATAGGCCGTTTTGTTGACCAGCGCTTCGAGTGTCGGTCCTGGCTCGTGCCAGGGGGGGTAATAGTAGTACTTGGCCGCGGTATGCAGGCCAAGCGCAAGATCGTTGTAGGGTCCAACCCACTCCGTCGCATCGATCACGCCGGTTTGCAGCGCCGTGAATACCTCGCCTCCGGGTACCGCAACTGGAACCCCTCCAGCGCGCGCGAGTACCTCGCCACCAAGACCTGGAATGCGCATCTTCAAGCCCTGGATGTCCGCAAGGGAATTGATCTCCTTGTTGAACCATCCCGCCATCTGCGCCCCGGTGTTGCCAGCCGCCAACGGCACCAAATCGAACGGCGCGTAAAGTTCTCGCCAAAGCTCCATGCCACCACCGTAGCGTAGCCAGCCATTCATCTCTTGCGCCGTCATGCCGAAAGGCACCGTTGTGAACATGGCTGCAATCGGCAGTTTGCCCCGCCAATAGTAAGCGGCGCCATGGCCCATCTCCGCGGAACCCTCGGCGACCGCATCGAATACCTCGAAAGCGCCTACCAACTCACCGGCGCCGTATACCTTGATGTCCAACCGGCCGTTGCTCATCTTCCTCAGCATTTCGGCCAACCGTTCAGCGCCCGTACCAGGCCCCGGTAGGTTTTTCGGCCAAGTGGTGATCATTTTCCACCGATAGATCTTTGCTGCAGCCGTGGGGGCCCCCACAGCCGTGGGGGCCGTCGCAGACGGCTCTGAAGCTGCAGGGTTCTTATCGCTAGATCCGCAACCTGCGCACGTCAATAACAAGCCGACGAACAGAAAGGTCTTCATGCCGAATCCTTAGTCCAAAGTCTCGAGGTTGGCATAACCCAGCATCAACCATTTGGCGCCAGGGCCGGCGAAATTGACCTGTACCCGGGCGCGTTCACCGGAACCCTCGTACCGCAACACCACCCCTTCACCAAACTTGGCGTGGTTGACGCGTTGACCCATCCTGAGCCCGCCTGCCACCGGCTCCTCGAAGAGACTGCTGGACTGCCGGGAGGGAATGCCATAAGGACGTAGCACCGCGGTGCTCATGCGTATTTCCTGCAGCAGTTCCGTCGGCATCTCCATGATGAAACGCGAAGGCCGATTGTAGGTGTCATTGCCGTGCAAACGTCGCGCTTCTGCGTAGGTCAGGTACAGCTGACGCATGGCGCGCGTCATACCGACATAGCAAAGCCGACGCTCCTCCTCGATGCGCCCGGGTTCTGCCGCAGACAGTCGATGCGGGAACAGGCCTTCTTCCAAACCCGCTAAAAATACCACCGGAAACTCCAAGCCCTTGGCCGAGTGCAACGTCATCATCTGCACCGCCGGGCCAGAGTCCGTTTGCTGCTCGCCCGAATCCAGCGCCACCCGATCGAGAAACTCCTCGAGCGCCGACGTTTCGGCAACGTCGGCGTCACGCAGCGGAAACATCAACTCTCCCGTGAACTGCCGACAGGCGCTCACCAACTCTTCGAGGTTTTCCTTGCGCGCAAGCCCGCGCTCGCCGCGTTCTTTGCTGTGGTATTCCATCAGCCCGCTGGCTTCAATGACGAAATCCGCAAGCTCATGCAGCGACATATCTTCGCCTGCTGCCGCCAGGTCATCGACCAACTGCATGAAGCCTGCCACCCTGTTGCCCAATCTGCCTTTGAATTTACCTTCGGCGACGGCGTCCTGACACGCTTGCCATAGCGACACCGATCTTGCCCGCGCCTCGGCACGTATGGCCTCTACGGTTTTGTCGCCGATGCCCCGAGTCGGCGTGTTCACGACCCGCTCGAATGCAGGGTCCGAATGCCGGTCGTGAACCAGGCGCATGTACGAGAGCGCATTCTTGATTTCCGCGCGTTCGAAAAACCGCACGCCGCCATATATCCGGTAGGGTATCTGGGCTCGCAACAACGCCTCTTCCAACACCCGAGACTGGGCGTTAGACCGATAGAGGATGGCCACGTCATCCGGACCGCCACCGCTGTCGATGATGGCTTGCGTGCGTTCGCTGATGAAGCGCGCCTCATCCAAGTCGTTGTACGCCGAGTAGACTTTGATAGGCTCGCCGGCCTCGCCGGCTGTCCAAAGTTTTTTACCTAGCCGGTCGGTATTGTGGCTGATGAGCTGGTTGGCGGCGGTCAGGATGTTGCCCGTCGAGCGATAGTTCTGTTCCAGCCGAATGGTTTGCACGCCGGCAAAGTCCTGACCGTAGCGGTGAATGTTCTCGATGCGCGCTCCACGCCAACCGTAAATCGACTGATCGTCGTCGCCGACCACCATCACGTGTGCAGAGCGTCCCGCCAACACTCTCAGCCACGCGTATTGAATGGTGTTGGTGTCCTGGAACTCGTCCACGAGCATGTGTTGAAAACGCTTCTGGTAGTGGGCCAACAAGTCGCCACCGGCGAGCCACAATTCGTGACTTCTGAGCAACAGTTCCGCGAAGTCGACCAACCCGCCCTGCTGACAAAGCTCTTCGTAGTTCTCGTAAATACGCTGGTGAGTAATCTGAAACAGATCGTCGCCCACGACGACGTCTTTGGCACGTCGGCCCTCGTCCTTGTGACCGTTGATGAACCAGACCGCTTGACGTGCCGGCCATTTCTTTTCGTCGACATCGAGCGCGCGCATGACCCGCTTGACCAGCCGCAACTGGTCATCCGCATCCAGTATCTGGAAGTTCTGCGGCAGGCGTGCCTCTTGCCAGTGCATGCGCAGCAACCGGTGGGCAACGCCGTGAAACGTGCCGACCCACATGGTGCGGACGGAAACGTCGAGCAACGCCTCGATGCGCTGGCGCATCTCGGCGGCCGCCTTGTTGGTGAAAGTGACCGCCAACACGCCATGGGGAGAAACCCCTTCCGCATCGATCAACCAAGCGATGCGGTGCACGAGTACCCGTGTCTTGCCGCTACCCGCTCCCGCAAGGACCAAGGCGTTACCGACAGGTGCGGTCACCGCTTGGCGTTGCGGTTCGTTCAAACCTTCGAGAATGTGCGTGACGTCCACGAGGCGGTTGGGATTGCCTTATTCGACGGTAACCGACTTGGCCAAATTTCTGGGTTGATCCACGTCGGTACCCTTCAGCACGCCGACGTGGTAAGCCAGCAATTGTAATGGCACAACGTAGACGATGGGAGCCAAAAGCGTGTTTACCTCGGGCAATCGAATAACGGTGGTCCCCGGTCCGTCCCGAAATGCGGAATTCTGGTCGGCAAAGACGAACAGCTTGCCGCCCCGGGCTCGAACCTCTTGTAGATTCGACTGCAGTTTTTCCAACAACTCATCGTTCGGGGCAACCGCCACCACCGGCATGTCTTCGTCCACCAGCGCCAGGGGGCCGTGTTTGAGTTCTCCGGCAGGATAACCCTCCGCATGAATGTAGGAGATCTCCTTCAACTTCAACGCCCCCTCCAAGGCCACGGGATACATTAACCCGCGTCCCAAGAACAAGGCGTGGTTGCGGTCGGCAAACTGTTCCGCGAGTACCGCAATTCGATCGTCGAGGCCGAGTGCGACATCGACCAACGACTCGAGTCCATGCAGATCGGCAACCAAGCTCGCTTCCGTCGTCTCATCCAGGCCGTGTCGACGTCCCAGCAGCAGCGTCAGCAAGAACAGATCCACCAGTTGCGCGGTGAACGCCTTGGTGGACGCGACACCGACTTCGGTACCCGCTTGAATCATCAAGGCCAGATCGGATTCGCGCACGCACGAACTCATCGGCACGTTGCAAATGGTCAGCGTCGTCATGTAGCCGATGGTTTTCGCCACCCTGAGTGCCGCCAGGGTGTCCGCCGTCTCGCCGGATTGAGAGATGGTCACGAACAGGCTTCCCGGCATGACGGCGACCTTGCGATAACGGAACTCGCTGGCGATCTCTACCTGACAGGGAATGCCGACCAATTCCTCCATCCAATAACGCGCGATACAGGCCGCGTAGTAACTGGTTCCGCAAGCGACGATCGTGACGGCCTTGGTCGCGTCGAAGACATCCCGGGCCTTGACCCCGAACGCCTGCTCCAACACCTTCCTACGCCCGATCCTGCCTTCCAGCGTGCGTCTGAGCACGCTCGGTTGCTCGAACATTTCTTTTTGCATGTGGTGCCGGTAGTTGCCCTTGTCGAGGTCGTCGTGACCCAACTCCACCTTGACGGAAGAACGGATCACAAACTCGTCCTCCAAGTTCCAGACCGAGATCTCCTCGGCCGTTATCTCCACGAGGTCGCCCTCCTCGAGAAAGAT
Organism: Gammaproteobacteria bacterium; assembly: GCA_027297435.1. Taxonomy (GTDB): domain Bacteria; phylum Pseudomonadota; class Gammaproteobacteria; order Pseudomonadales; family Azotimanducaceae; genus Azophilus. Next base: position 54,415 of record JAPUIA010000203.1, read on the forward strand.
GAAACGGTCGGTCACCGCTTTGAGCGCGAGCACGTCGGAGGCGATGAAGTTCTCGCCGATACCCTTGCCGATCACGAGCGGGCTACCGACCCGTGCCGCAACGATGCGGTTGGGGTCGTCAAAGGCCATCACCCCAAGCGCATAGGCACCCTCAAGCCGCTTGAGAGCGCTGCGCACCGCCTCCAGCAGTCCGAGGCCCTGGGCGTAGTAGTGATCGACGAGATGTGCGATGACTTCGGAATCGGTTTCTGACGCGAAGACGTAGCCGTCGCGTGTCAGCTCGTCTCGCAGCGTCTCGAAGTTTTCGATGATGCCGTTGTGCACGAGACAGATGCGATCGTTGGAGGAGTGCGGATGCGCGTTGCGCTCGACGGGTGACCCGTGAGTGGCCCAGCGCGTGTGGGCGATTCCAATCTTGCCGCGCACTGGCTTGGCGCGAATGTCGTCTGCGAGTTCCTTGACCTTGCCTACCTTGCGGCGGACGTCCATGCGCGCCTCGCCGGTCGGAATCACCGCGATACCGGCAGAGTCGTAACCGCGATACTCGAGCCGCTGCAGACCCTCGAGCAAGATCGGGGCAACGTTGCGGTCTGCAACTGCGCCTACGATACCGCACATGATCTACTCCTTAGCCTTGTCGCCGGACTTGCGACGATCGGGACGCACCCAGCCTTGAATGTTGCGTTGTCGACCGCGCCCCACTGCCAACTCGTCACGCGCCACCTTGGTGGTAATGGTAGACCCGGCGGCGATGTAAGCCCCGGAATCGATTTCGAGCGGCGCCACCAGCGTACTGTTGGTGCCGATGAATACCTCGTTGCCGATCACCGTTCGATGCTTGTCGACCCCGTCGTAATTGCAGGTCACCGTCCCAGCCCCGACGTTGCAATCCTCACCGAGGGTGGCATCGCCAAGATACGCGAGGTGGCTGGCTTTGCTCCCGCGGCCCAAATGCGCTTTCTTGGTCTCGACGAAATTGCCGATCTTGACGTCCTCGTCGAGCTTCGTCCCCGGCCGAATGCGTGCGAACGGTCCCACCGTGCAACGCGCCGCCACTATGGCGCCCTGTATCACCGTATGTGCTTCGACCCGCACCTCATCGCCGAGCACGGCATCCTCGATGACGGCACCTGGTCCAAGCGATACGCCGCGACCGAGTACCACTCGCCCTGACAAGACGACGTTCACATCGATGAAGCAGTCTTGCCCTGCGGTGACCTCGCCGCGGATATCAACGCGCTGCGGATCGGCGATGGTGACCCCATCGCGCATCAACCGTTCTGCCTCACGCTTCTGGTAGATCCGCTCGAGTTCCGCAAGCTGCACGCGGTCGTTGACTCCACTGACGTCCTCGGCACGCTCCGCGGTAATGCCCGCGACGGCTATGTTGCTCGCGACCGCGAGGCCAATGATATCGGTCAAATAGTACTCGCCCTGCACGTTGTCGGACTCAACCGCCTGCAACAGGCGCCGCATCACACCGCTGTTGAGCGCGAGAATGCCGGAATTGATCTCTGCGATCATCCGCTGCTCTGGGCGCGCATCTTGGAATTCGACGATGGCTTCGATCGCGCCGTTGGCACCTCTAATGATGCGTCCGAGCTCTTGAGGGTCGGCAAGCTCAGCCGTGACCAAACCCAAGGCCCCTTCTCGTGCTGCTTCGACACACTCCTTCAGCGTTTGCACAGAAACCAAGGGCACGTCTGCATACACGACCAACACGATGCCATCGTCGTCGAGGTGTGGCATGACTTGGCCAACCGCATGCCCGGTGCCGAGCTGTTCGGCTTGGTGAATCCAGGCGACGTCGGCCTCGGTGCCGGCTTTCACTGCGTCGGCCCCGTGTCCGACGACAACGTAGGTCGTCGATGGATGCAAAGCGTTCGTCGTGTGGATGACGTGGTCCAGCAGGGTACGTCCCGCGAGACGATGCAGCACTTTCGGGCGCTCTGAACGCATGCGCGTGCCCTGGCCGGCCGCGAGAATGATGACTGTCAGTTGTTGGTGTGAGGGCATGGGCCGAGCATCCTTGGCGCCCAAAGCCGCGCATTATACGGCTCGTCGGCGCCAAAAGCTGTGACCCGTATTGTAAGCGGTCCGCGCCGGCACCCCCAGAACGACGCCGCTAACGCCCGCGGCGCTTGCGCAACTCCTCAAGCGTCCGCTGCTGGGCCATGGCATCGGCAAGCTGAGAGGCGGCCAAAGAGAAGTCGAAGTCTGCGGCTTGTTCGGAGAGCGTGCGTTCTGCGGTTTCGCGAGCCTCGTTGGCCGCCGCCTCGTCCAAGTCTTCCGCCCGCGAAGCGGTATCCGCAAGGATGGTGACGACACCGGGCTGCACCTCGAGAAATCCGCCGGAGGCAAAGAACACTTCCTCCTCGCCGTTCTCCAAGCGCAGCTGCACCGGCCCCGGCCGAATGCCGGTCAACAACGGCGCGTGCCCCGGCAGGATACCGAGTTCACCGAGGCTGCCCGTGACGCTAACCATGGTCACCGAACCGGAGAAGATCTCCCGTTCGGCGCTGACGATGTCGCAGTGCATGGTAGCCATGTCATCGACCCTCTAGCTTCTTGGCCTTCTCCATCGCATCTTCGATACTGCCCACCATGTAGAAGGCATTTTCCGGCAGGTGATCGTACTCGCCCATTAAGATGCCTTTGAAGCTTCTGACCGTATCTTCGCGGGTCACGAACTTGCCGTCCTGGCCGGTGAACTGCTCGGCCACGAACATCGGCTGCGAGAAGAACTGCTGAACCTTGCGTGCTCGATACACCAGCTGCTTGTCATCCTCGGACAGCTCATCCATACCGAGAATGGCAATGATGTCACGCAGCTCTTGATAGCGTTGCAGCGTCTGTTGAACACCTCGGGCAACGTCATAATGCTCCTGGCCGACCACCTTGGGGTCGAGCTGCCGACTCGTCGAGTCCAGCGGATCCACGGCTGGATAGATGCCCAAGTCGGTGATTGCCCTCGAAAGGGTCACCGTAGAGTCCAGATGCGCAAACGTCGTTGCCGGAGACGGGTCCGTCAGGTCGTCGGCTGGTACGTATACGGCTTGCACCGAGGTAATCGAGCCGGTCTTGGTGGTGGTGATGCGCTCTTGGAGCGTACCCATCTCTTCGGCCAAGTTCGGCTGGTAGCCGACCGCCGACGGCATACGTCCCAAGAGAGCCGATACCTCCGTACCCGCCAGCGTGTAACGGTAGATGTTGTCGATGAACAACAACACGTCGCGACCATCGTCGCGGAACTTCTCTGCGAGGGTCAGACCGGTCAGGCCCACCCGCAGGCGGTTGCCCGGCGGTTCATTCATCTGTCCGAAAACCAGCGCGATCTTGTCGAGCACGCCGGCTTCTTTCATCTCGTAATAGAAGTCGTTGCCCTCGCGCGTGCGCTCGCCAACACCGGCGAACACCGACAACCCGGAGTGTTCCTTGGCAATGTTGCGGATCAACTCAAGCATAGTGACCGTCTTGCCGACACCGGCACCCCCGAAGAGGCCAACCTTGCCGCCTTTGGCGAACGGGCAAATGAGGTCGATCACCTTCACCCCGGTTTCCAGCAACTCATTGCCGCCCATCTGATCCTCGTAACTCGGGGGCTTTCTGTGAATGGGCATGTGTTGTTGGGCATTTACGGGGCCTTTCTCGTCGATGGGCTGACCGAGAACGTCCAATATCCGACCCAGGGTTTCCTCACCCACCGGAACGGAGATCGGCTCGCCGGAGTTGCTCACCTCCAGCCCGCGCGACAAGCCATCGCTGGAGCCCATCGCGATGGTCCGCACGACGCCATCGCCCAACTGTTGCTGCACTTCCAAGGTCGTACCGCTTTTGGTGACCTTCAACGCGTCATAGACATTCGGAACGTCTTCCCGATTGAACTCGACGTCGATCACCGCTCCTATGATTTGTACGATTCGACCGCTCGACATGCTTTTTGCCTCTTCTTTCAAACTCTCAACTCAAAGTGGTGCGGCGCCTAGACGGCTGCCGCACCGCCTACTATCTCTGCAATTTCTTGCGTTATCGCCGCCTGGCGGGCGTTGTTGTATATCAACCTGAGCTCATCGATGAGCGTCTCCGCGTTGTCCGTCGCGTTCTTCATCGCAATCATCTTCGCCGCTTGTTCGCACGCGCCATTCTCCACGACCGCTTGATACACCTGCGACTCGATGAAACGCGTCACGAGACCTTCGATCAGCTCGCGCGCATCCGGTTCATAGATGTAGTCCCAGCGATGTTGCAGTTCTTCGCCGGTATCCGGGTCCAGGGGCAATAGCTGGCGCATCCGCGGACGTTGGGTCATGGTGTTGACGAAATCATTGCTGGCAATGTACAGCCGGTCGATCTTGGCTTCGTCAAAGGCATCGAACATCACCTTGACGCTGCCGATAAGGTCCGACAGCACCGGGCGCTCGCCAATATCGTTGACGGCGCCTACCACGTTGCCGCCGACGGACCGGAAGAAAGCCGCAGCTTTGTTGCCAATCAATGCCAGGTCAGACTCGACCCCCTTGGCGTGCCAATCCGCCATATCGCGCAACAAGGCGCGAAACAAGTTGACGTTCAGTCCGCCACACAAGCCCTTGTCGGTCGAAACGACAAGATAGCCCACGCGCCGCACCTCACGTGATTGCATGTAGACGTGCCGGTATTCCGGGTTGGAGTTGGCAAGGTGCCCGATCGCTTGACGGATCCTATCCGCGTACGGTTTGCCCTCGCGCATCCGCTCTTGGGTACGGCGCATCTTGCTCGCCGCCACCAGCTGCATGGCGGACGTGATCTTCTGCGTATTCTCCATACTGCCGATCTTTTTTTTGATTTCCTTGCCGACGGCCATTTTCCCTTCCGGTAGCGATTAGGTGCTAGTAGGTTTGCGTCGCCTTGAACTTCTCGATGGCGTCTCGCATCGTTTGCTCAATCTCGTCGTCGTAGGCACCGGTTGCATCGATGTTCCGCATCCACTCGCCGTGTTCCGAGTGCATGTACCCTAACAGCGCCTCTTCGAAGTCCAGCACCTTTTCGACTTCAACGTCTTCCAGATAGCGTTCGTTCGCTGCAAACAGTACGACGCCCATTTCGGCGACCGACATCGGCGCGAACTGCTTCTGTTTCATGAGTTCCGTGACGCGCTGTCCGTGCTCCAGCTGGCGCCGGGTTGCCTCGTCGAGATCAGAGGCGAACTGCGAGAACGCCGCCAGATCGCGATACTGCGCGAGTGCGAGCTTGATCCCGCCGGAGATCTTCTTCATGAACGGTACCTGCGCCGCGCCGCCCACGCGAGATACCGAGATGCCGGGGTTCATGGCCGGGCGCAAACCCGCGTTGAAATTGTCGGTTTCCAAGAAGATCTGACCATCGGTGATGGAGATCACGTTGGTCGGTACGAACGCCGATATGTCGCCGGCTTGGGTTTCGATGATCGGCAATGCGGTCAGCGATCCGGTTCGCCCCTTAATCCTGCCGTTAGTTATCTTCTCGACATAGTCCGCACTGACGCGCGAGGCGCGTTCCAACAAACGCGAGTGCAGATAGAACACGTCTCCCGGGTATGCTTCGCGACCCGGTGGACGCCTGAGCAGCAGCGAGATTTGGCGGTACGCCCAGGCCTGCTTGGTGAGATCGTCGTAGATGATGAGCGCATCTTCACCTTCGTCCCGGAAGAACTCGCCCATCGAACAACCCGAATAGGGTGCGATGAATTGCATGGGCGCGGGATCCGAAGCGCTCGCGGCGACGACGATGGTGTTGTCCATGGCACCGTGCTCTTCGAGCGTGCGTACGATATTGGCGATCGTCGACATCTTTTGACCAATCGCGACGTACACGCACTTAATGCCACTATTCTTCTGGTTGATGATGGCGTCGATGGCGATGGCGGTCTTGCCGATTTGCCGGTCCGCGATGATCAGCTCGCGCTGTCCACGGCCGATCGGCACCATGGCGTCGATGCACTTCAAGCCGATCTGCACCGGCTGGCTCACCCCTTGCCGGGCGATCACGCCGGGCGCAACCTTTTCGACGGGCGCGGTCTCGGTCGCGTTCAACGGGCCTTTGCCGTCCACCGGGTTGCCCAACGAATCGAGGACGCGGCCGAGCAACTCGCGCCCCACCGGCACTTCCAGGATGCGACCCGTGCAGAGCGCGGTCATGCCTTCCGATAAGCTCAGGTAGTCACCCAGAATCACCGCACCGACCGAGTCGCGCTCGAGGTTGAGCGCCATACCGTACAAACCCCCGGGAAACTCGATCATCTCCCCGTACTGGGCATCTGCGAGCCCGTGAATACGCACGATGCCGTCGGACACGCCGACAATCGTTCCTTCGTTCTGCGCTTCAGCGCGCACATCCAGGCTATCGATTCGATGGCGGATGATGTCGCTGATTTCGGACGGGTTCAGTTGCTGCATTTTTCCTTATTCCTCTAATTTTTCAGGGACGTCCAGGCTCATCGTCACCAGGGCGTCCTGCCTGTCGAGCACTAGCGTCGTATGAGCGTCTCCGCCAACTTGTCGAGTCGACCGCGTACTGTGCCGTCTATCACCATATCGCCTGCCCGAATGATGGCACCTCCGAGCAGGTGTTGGTCGACGCTACTGGTTAAGGTCACTTGTTTTTCGAACTTGGTTTGAAGCGCCGTTCGCAATCCTTCGATTTCAGCGTCCGAGAGCGGAAACGCCGACAACACCTCGACGTCCAGGGTTTTTTCCTCGAGTGCTTTCAGCTCCTCGAATTGGCGTCGGATCTCCGGGACGACCGGTAAGCGACCATTGCGCGCCAACACCTGTAAAAACTTCCTACCCCGATCGTCGATCTCGTCGCCGCAAACATCCGCAAGCCGAAATGCCTTTTGTTCGGCGGACACTTCCGGGGATTGCAACAGCGTTTTCAGCTGAACCTCTTCGGTCGCCGCGGCCAAGATGGCGAGCAACCTCGAGAAGCGGTCCAGCAGACGAGCACTTTTGGCGATGTCGAATATCGCGTTGGCATACGGTCGAGCGATGGTTGCGATCTCCGCCATGTCAGAGTTCGCCTGCTAAGCGCTCGAGCATCTGGCTGTGCTGAGAAGCATCGATGCTGGATTCCAGCACCTTTTCCGCGCCGCTGATCGCCAGTTCCGCTACCTGCACGCGTAGCGCTTCTCGTGCCCGGTTCATCTCTTGATCGATCTCGCCCTTGGCGGCGTCGACCAAGCGCTGGCCTTCTTCGCGAGCCTCGCCCTTCGCATCTTCGATCATCTGATTGGCTCGGCGTCGCGCCTGGTCGATGATCTGCGCGGCCTCGTCTTTGGCCTTGGCTAGCTCGTCCTGAGCACCGCTCGCGGCCTCAGTGAGCTTCTTCTCGGCTTCTTCTGCTGCGGCCAATCCGTGCGCGATCGCCTCTTGGCGTTCCGTCATCGCAGCCTTTAAAAACGGCCAGATGAACTTCAGGCAAAACCACACGAAAGCGAAAAAGACCAGGCTTTGGCCGAACATGGTCAAGTTTAGATTCATCGTCTCGTCTCTCTAGCAGGTTGCTCGAAGGGGGTTAACCGACCGCAAATATGGTGTACAGACCGATGCCGACCGCAATCATCGGTACCGCGTCGACCAAGCCGAGCACGATAAATAGCTGCGTACGCAGCATCGGCAGCAGTTCGGGTTGGCGGGCAACACCTTCCAAGAACTTACCACCGAGCACGCCCACGCCGATGGCGGCCCCGACGGCACCAAGGCCCATCATCAACCCGCCTGCTACGTATAAAAAAACCGCGTTTTCCATTGTTGCTCCCTAGTTGTCAGCATGTTTAACGACGCATAGTTCACCACTCGAACGCGGTGATCAGTGCTCCTCCGTATCATGTGCTTGTGCCATGTACACGATTGTCAGCACCGCAAAAACGAACGCCTGCAGGGTGATGATGATCAAGTGGAACACCGCCCATACGAATTGAAAAACCCCACCGGCCAAGGCGAAGCCAATACCCGCAGAAAACATGATCGCGATGAGCACGAAGATCATCTCGCCGGCATACAGATTCCCGAACAACCGCAAGCCTAGCGACAACGGCTTGGCAATGAGCGTCACGAATTCCAATATGAAGTTGACCGGGATGAGCAGCTTTGACGGAAATGGATGGAAGGAAAGCTCCGCCAAAAACCCACCCAAGCCCTTGCACTTGATGCTGTAGTAAATAATCAGCACGAACACCGCGAGCGCCATGGCCATGGTGATGTTCGGGTCGGTACTCGGCACGACTTTCATGTAGTGCACGCCGAACAGCTTGGCCAGCTCCGGTATCCAGTCCACCGGCACCAAATCCATCAGGTTCATGAGAAATACCCAGACAAATATGGTCAAGGCCATGGGTGCTATGAGGTCGTTTTTATGACTGAAGATGCTCTGCGTGAGATCGTCGATGAAGTCCACGATCATCTCGACGCCGTTCTGCAACCCACCAGGGACGCCGACAGTCGCGTTTTTCGCTGCGCGCCGAAACAGCAGCAGAAAAATGACGCCGAGGCCAATGGACCAGGCCATGGAATCGACATTGATCGACATGAAGCCCATCTCTAGCGCTTCCTCGGCCGAATGCGCAAAACCCCAGGCACCGTCCGGGTGCTGACCATAGGTGAGATTGGTCAGGTGATGCTTGATGTATTCTGCGCTTGTCTGGGTCTCCCCCGTAGGCATGCTAGATACCCTGTACCAATTACGTGCTCAATTTCTCGCTCGAGCCCCAGCCCTTTTTTTCAGGAGAGGGCCAATCACATACGCCAACTGCAAGGCGATGAGTGCGGCAAAAAACCCCAGCGGGGCTGGCTTTGCCACGACAAACACCACGGCCAGCGAGGCCATCGTTACGAAAGACTTCAAAACCCCCAGTCCAACGAACTGTGCCGCTCTTACGTTACGCGTCGACAACCACGCGAAGCCCGCCGTCGGCAAGATACACACGACGCCAGCTTGTAGAGCGGCCGCAGCTTCTTCCACCGTCACGAGCCACATGGCCAGCGCTGTCACGACGGCCGTAACAAGCTGCACGACCACGATTCGATAAACCAGACTAATAGCCTTGCGTCAATTCGATCAGGCGGGCCCCGTAAAGGCGGCGCGTATTATAGAGACCCACCGGTGAGCGTTCAATGCCACTCTCGCAGCGTGTCTTGCACATCACCGGTCAACGCTCCAACTCAACGAATATGCTTCAGAATACCGTCGAGTTCATCCAGATTGGTATAGCTGATGACGACCTTTCCCTTACCGGCAGCGTTGTGGTCAATCGACACCGGCGCGCCAACCCGCTCCATGACTTGCCGTTCCAGCCGCACTAAATCCGCACTTTTAGCCGCGTGCCGCTTGGGGCGATGAGGCTCCCCTTGCAACAGATTGCGCACCAAGGCTTCGGTCTGACGCACGGACAGCTGCTTGGTCGCAACCCGCTCGGCTGCCCGAAGTTGAGCGGCCGGCGAGAGGGGTAGCAAAGCGCGGGCGTGGCCCATCTCGAGCGAGCCGTCTGCCA
>JAPUIA010000204.1 GCA_027297435.1 Gammaproteobacteria bacterium
TCGCTTGGATTTGATGCAGGATGTCGATGCAATACCGATCCTCCTCGAGCATGCGCACCACTCCCTTTACCTGCCCTTCGATCCGATTGAGACGTTTTACGATCGAATGACGGTTGTCCGAGGTCTCAGCCATCGTTCAACTCCCGCTTGACTAGATACCCCTGGGGGGTATATGGTGCAAAAGTATATACCCTATAGGGGTATAGAGTAAACACTGAATTACACCCGAGAAAGCTCAATGAATACCCATAGCCACGACATCGAACATGCGCATCATCAAAATACTCTCATGACCTCGGCACAGTCGACACTGCATTGCTTGACTGGCTGTGTCATTGGGGAGGTGGCGGGGCTTTTGATTGGGGTTTCGCTCGGCATCGGGCCGTGGAATACCATGGCGCTGGCGACGGTCCTTGCCTACATCACAGGGTTGACGCTTGGGGTGGTCCCCGTCAGCCGTCGGGAGAAGGTGAGTTTGATCGAGGCCTTCAGAATAGTCTGGATTGGCGAGGTAGTTTCGATCGGTGTGATGGAAATCGTTATGAACGCCGTGGACTATGGTGTTGGTGGTGCGCAAGCGAGCAGCGTTCTGGAGCCGATATTCTGGATCGGCATCGCGCTGGCCGTACCGGCGGGATTCCTTGCTGCTTGGCCGGTGAATTGGTGGTTGATCGAACGTAACCTCAAGGCCTGCCACTAGTTTTGGCTCGACAAGACGACTGCAGGATCACAATGCGACGCAAAACCGCGACACGCCTCAATATGATGAAGTTGTTAGGCGTGATCTATGTACCCTTTATGATGCTTGGCTACGTCGGTACGGGCGTCGTGCTTGTAGATGCAGGGGTCGCGTACTGGAGTCTCGCACTATTGCTCGGTTTGGCCGTTGGTACGTCATTCCTTGCGGAGTCGTTTATACCCAATTAAACTACGTGGAATTGCGATCACGGAGATCGGGTACGCGATGCGCTCCATTTCGTGGTGAATGAGAGTTCCAATGCGCTGTCGCTTGTGAGCATCCCGCTCATTGCAGGGCTGGTGCCGTGGGCAGGCGTATGGCCGCACGGTTTACCGCTGTTTTTACAGTTGATCATTGCCATCGTCGTTGCCGACTTCGGGATCACTGCTGCCCACTACTACAGTCACCGATGGCAGTGGTTGTGGCGTTTCCATGCCGTACACCATTCGGTGGAACGACTGTACGGATTCAATGGGTTGATGAAGCACCCTTTGCACCAAAGTGTGGAAGCGCTAGCGGGAATTTCACCGTTGCTGCTGGCCGGAATGCCGGCCGACGTGGGTGTACTGCTCGCGCTCGCGATTGCGATCCAGTTATTGTTGCAGCACTCTAACGTCGACCTGCGTATGGGGCCGCTCCGTCGATGGCTGGCAATGGCGCCTATCCACCGCTTTCATCACCAGAAAGAGGCCGGTATCGGAGACGTGAACTTTGGATTATTTACGACGCTCTGGGATCGGTATGTGTTTGACACGGCAATCGATGATGCAAGTCGGCGATTCAAACCCGGAGAGTTTGGCATTGGTGCGTACCCGGACTATCCGCGCACCTACCTGCAACAGATCATCGAGCCCTTTCGTTCGAGCGCCGCTGAAAATCAACCGCAATTGACGGGTTCAGGGACAATTGAAACGAATTGAGCGGTCGTCAATTGTCGCCCATCCGTGAAAGATCTAGTATTCGCTCGATGATTTCCTTGCGCAAAAGCGTCGTTTGTTTATTGGTGTTGATTTTGCCGTTGTCGTCATGGGCGAACGCTGGGTCGGTGTGCGATGCCGAACGCTCGACGACAGTCCAGGAAACCGGGACGATTGCTCACGCCCATCATGATCCTGCCGGGCACGTAGAGCACGGGGTGCATCACGACTCCAGCAATCACGATCAAAATGTTCGAGGCAATGATGCCCTGGCGAAGGAATGTCCCTGTTGCGACGATTGCGCTGCGCTGTGCAGTGCTACCGGTGGAAGTACCGTCGCAAATGCCTCCATCTTGGTCGATTCGTTATTCGCCGGCCGCGATCAACTGATCCCACACGTTGTCGAGTTTCGTCGGCGTCCTCCTCCTCAATCCCTGTTTCGACCGCCTATCTCCCAAGCCTAGCAGTCTGACAGACTGCTATTTGGGGTTGCGCCCCGTGTGTCGGCAGGGGTGTTGCAGCATCGGTTTTGGTTGCTTAGTCGACCGATTTCAAACAGACAAAACAGACAGATAGAGGGTTTTATGAAGACGATTACAGCGCTTTTGGCAGCCATCGCTATCGGCGTGCTGGCCGCCGTCGGATATGCGTATTCCGGACTCTACGATGTCAGCGCGGCATCATCGCATGGCGGGGTTCTCAGTTGGCTGCTGTCGACCACCTCCCACGCCTCGGTGGAGCGACGAGCCGGTGAGATCGACGTGCCTGATCTTGAGGATATGGCGTTGACACTTGCAGGCGTAAACGACTTTGCAGGCATGTGTGCGGGTTGCCACGGAGCCCCCGGACAAGCACCAGAGGCGATGGGGCAGGGGCTGAATCCGGCGCCGCCGGACCTAGCCGAGTCCGCGGCTCACATGACGCCGGCGGAACTTTTCTGGGTGACCAAAAATGGTCTCAAGATGACGGGCATGCCGGCTTGGGGGGCGACCCATGATGATTCGGCGTTATGGCCGGTCGTGGCGTTCATGACGCGTCTGCCGGGGCTCGATGGAGCCGGCTACGAAGCGCTCTTGGCAGACGCGACGGGGCACGGTCACCACAGCGACGAGCAAGACGGTGCCAGTCGCGACGATGCAGGACTCGGGGACGCGGGAGCAGAACAACGTGCTCATGAGACCGACGATAGCGCCGCGCATGACCACAATGCCCATGAGCATGCCGCGCCGGAGGCGCCTGCCGAAGAACCACCGCATGACGATGGTCACGATCACGAGCATTAGCGGTCCAATTGAGGTAACCAGATTGACCAACAGAGGAACAACGGGTTTGAACGGATTGCAACCGATGCTGGGTTCAAGCGCTCCGACGCGCCGAAGGTTCGTGCAGGGGCTCGCCGGTGGTGGAGTGCTAGCCGCCATGCTACCGGTGACAGGGTGGGCACAAGCCGAAGATCTAGCCTCACCGTCGGCCCCGGAATTGTCGGGCACTGAATTCGATCTGACCCTTGCGGAAACCCCGGTCAACTTCACGGGTAAGGCGCGGATGGCGACGACGATCAACGGTTCGATACCCGGGCCGACGCTGCGATGGCGCGAGGGCGATACGGTTACGATCCGGGTCACCAACCGCTTGAGACAATCAAGTTCCCTTCACTGGCATGGTCTCTTGGTACCGTATCAGATGGACGGTGTTCCCGGCATCAGCTTCCAGGGTATCGAGCCGGGCACGACCTTCACTTATCGTTTTCGGGTGAAACAGTCAGGTACTTATTGGTACCACTCACACTCCGGTTTCCAGGAGCAGACCGGCATGTATGGCGCGATCATCATCGACCCGGCCCGTGGTGGCCGGATCCAAGCTGACCGGGACTACGTGGTGCAGCTATCCGACTGGACCGACGAAGATCCGATGCGGATATTCGCGAAGCTCAGAAAGCAAAGCGACTATTACAACTTCAACCAGCCGACGGCGGGTGACTTCTTTCGCGATGTGTCGGGCCTGGGCTTGAGCGCGGCGCTCGGCACGCGGCGAATGTGGAACCAGATGCGCATGAATCCGACCGACCTGGCGGATATCTCCGGTTACACGTACAGCTATCTGATGAACGGCGCGACCCCGGCAGGCAATTGGACGGCTCGTTTTCGCCGAGGCGACCGGGTACGCCTGCGCTTCATCAACTCGGGCGCGCAGACCTATTTCGATGTGCGAATTCCCGGACTGAAGATGACGGTCGTGCACGTCGATGGCCAGGACGTCGACCCGGTGACGGTAGATGAGTTGCGTATTGGCGTGGCCGAAACCTACGACGTGATCGTGACACCGCATGACGACCGGGCATACACGATCTTCGCTCAGTCGATGGATCGCAGCGGCTATGCGCGCGGTACGCTGGCGCCGCGTTCCGGCATGACCGCGGAGGTCCCTGGGCCGGACCATCCCGAGCCGCTCACGATGCAGGACATGATGGGCGCCATGAGCCACGGTGACATGTCCAACACCGAGCGCACGGGAGGCATGGACCACAGTCATCACCAGATGCGTGACGGTATGACAATGGCCACGACACGGGTGCGGGCCCGTCACGCCAAGACCGAGTACGGCCCAAGTGTCGACATGCGCGTCGATTTCCCCCGCACCAACCTGGACGATCCCGGTATCGGCCTGCGCAATAATGGGCGTCGTGTATTGACCTATGCGGATCTGCATACCGTGGGCGGTCCGCTGGATCTTCGTGGTCCCGAACGTGAGGTCGAGCTACATCTCACCGGCAACATGGAGCGCTACAGTTGGTCGCTGGACGGACTCGAGTTCGGTAAATCCACACCGGTGCACTTTCGACACGGTGAACGTGTGCGGGTGGTGCTGGTCAACGACACCATGATGACACACCCCATGCATCTGCACGGTTTGTGGAGCGAACTCGAGAGCCACGACGGGCAGTTCCTGGCGCGGCGTCACACCATCAGCGTGCAACCGGCGCAACGTGTCAGCTTCCTTGTCAACGCCGACGCCTTGGGGCGTTGGGCTTGGCACTGCCACCTGCTCTATCACATGGATTCTGGGATGTTTCGCCAGGTGGTGGTGGCGTGATGGGTAAAGACAAGCTGTTGCGGTATCTGATGATGGGCATCGCGCTCGGTTTGGGCGGGTTTATTGGCGGCACCGGTTGGACTGCGGAAGCTGAACCGGGTACCGATCCGCACGCGGGACACCGCATGGCGAAACCGACCGGTGACGATGTAGATAGCGCCTCGAGCGATAGCGCAATGGATATGCGTTCGATGCAAGGTGGTTCCGCTCCGCCGGATGCCCGTGATCCGCACGCATACTCCGGCGGCCAGGATTTTGGCCCCTACACCCTCGACCTGGGGGACGAACACAGCGTCGCCTCACTGCTGGTGGAGAATTTCGAAGCGACGCACAGCGATGGCAATACCGCCGCAGCGTACGATCTGCAGGGTTGGTACGGTCGCACCTACAATCGTTTGGTTTTGAAGAGCGAAGGTGATGTGGACGGTGGCCGGGTCGAAGACGCGCGTACCGAATTGCTTTGGGGACATGCGTTGGCCTCGTATTGGGATACTCAGTTGGGCGTACGGTACGATACCGGCGCGGGTCCGAATCGGAGTTGGCTGGCTTTCGGCGTGCAAGGGCTGGCGCCCTATTGGTTCCAGGTCGACGTTACAGGTTACGTGGGCGAAAGTGGTCGGACAGCGCTGCGCCTAGATGCCTCATACGAGGTGCTGTTCACACAGAAGCTCGTTATGGAACCAACCATCGAGCTCAACGTCTACGGCAAACAGGACCAGCAGCGCGGATTGGGTAGGGGACTGACCGACGTGTCCGCAGGGCTTCGATTGCGGTACGAAATATGGCGGGAGTTTGCCCCCTACATTGGCATCGAATGGGAACGTAAGTTCGGTAGAACGAAAGATCTTGCCCGATCGGCAGGCGAGGATGCCAACGATGTCAGGTTCGTCGCAGGGGTGCGTTATTGGTTTTGACGGCAGGCCGCTTCAGCAATTGAGAACTGGAATTTTGTTGCCGCTTGGCTTATCGGTGAATCAGGCGCGATCGAGAATCGAAGGTTCCGAGCGGTATTGCCACAGGCCGCTTTTCCACGAACCGATGGCGAATATCAGCAAGGACATTGCCATGCCCGGGATCAGTCCCGTCAGCGGACTGGTTCCTTCGATGAGAAAGCCGAGCAAGATGGCGCTGATGGGCGATGACACCATGAAACTCAACAGCAGGATCGACAGAATCTGAGCCCGTTCCGCTTGCGGGGCTAATTCCTGAACGGTCGTTCGGACCAGCGTCGTGGTGATGCCCATGTTGGTGCCCCATGCGACCAATGCGAGTAGAAACAACCACAGACTCGGCTGCATCCACACCCATATCAGAATGATGATTCGCGTGAGTTGTAGAACCAGGAACAGTCGTCCTGGGTGGGCCAGCGGCATGAACGCGAGTAGCACCACGTTGGAGCCGATGCTGCCGATGGTAAAGACGATCATGACGGTGGCGAATAACGCGGCATCGCCGAGGTATACGTCTTTGACTATGTAGGGGATGACGATGATGTAGGCGCCGGCGTTGAAAAGGCTCGACAGAAAGTTGAGGCCGACGATGTTGCGAATCAGCTTCAACCGCCAGACGGCTTTGAGCCCGACAGCGAAGCTTGGCCGCTTGGTCGGCGTGGCGACGGGAAGGTGTGGCAGGCGCTGCGCGGCGAACAGCCCAGCGAAGAACAGTGACGATTGGATGAGCAGCACCACTCCGAGACCCAGATTCTCCAACTGCCCGCCGATATAGAACCCCAAGAGCCCAACCAGCGAGGTCGAAATGGTCATGATCGTGATGGCGCGTTGTACGTCGATACGTGTGACGCGGGTCAGCACCGCCTGCCGGGCGGGATCGGACAGCGATTGAATGCTGGCCATCAGCACGCCGAAAAGCACGACCCACCAGTAGCTCAAGAGTCCGAGTTTGAAAACCATGGCGATCAAGAGCGGCGGTAGGCTCATACAAAGATGCATGACCATCAGGTAGGAACGGCCGTTGATGCGATCGCCCAGCACGCCGCCCAGCAACAAAACGATGAGCGGCGGAAACTCGGCCAGCGATCGGGCCAAACCGGCTTCGCTCGCGGGCCGTTCCAGAATGCCGACAAGCAACCAGGTGAACAGGAATCCTTGCAAGCTCATGCCGGCCATCCACAAGCTCGAACTAGCGAGGTACCAGGGGTAGGCGGACCGGGGTGGGGCTTCTGTTTTCATCGAATGTCTTGGATCATACCGGTTTGGCCTTTGGGGGAGAGAATATGCAGATCGGTGTCGCAATGGCGTTCAACCACAAGACATCGGGGGAGTTCATGGTTGCAGCTGCAGAGATGGTGGAAGAGGCGGGTTTGCATTCGATTTGGTTGCCGGAACACGTCGTGTTGTTCCCCGACTATGCATCGCGCTACCCCTACTCGACCGACGGCAAGATTCCGGGCGATCCCGAAGGCGTACTCGATCCGTTTACCGCGCTGACCTACATCGCGGCGCATACCCAGCGCATCCGCCTCGGAACGGGTGTCTGTCTGGTGCCTCAGCGCCAGCCCGTGTATACGGCCAAGGCCGTGGCAGACCTCGATTATCTGTCCGGCGGACGTGTGGATTTCGGCGTCGGCATTGGCTGGTTGAAGGAGGAATTCGACAACCTGCAGATGGATTTTCGTAGCCGCGCCCGTCGCTGCACAGAGTACATCGAGGTGATGCAGGCATTGTGGCGCCCCGGCGTCAGTGAATACCGTGGTCAGACCTATGCCTTGCAAGCCTGTTACCTTTATCCGAAACCGGTGCAAGATCCGCATCCACCGATTTTTTTTGGTGGCGAAAGTGATGCCGCGCTTAACCGGGTGGCGACGCACGGTAATGGCTGGTACGGGTACGATCTCGACCCGGCACACGCGGCCGCCGGTATCGCTAAATTGCAAGATAAGCTGAAGAAAGTAGGCCGCAGCTTGGCTGACGTGCAGATCTACGTCGGTACCAACACCCACCCGGTGACGGATGAGACCGTTAAACAATACGAAGATCTGGGTGTTGCGCAGCTCATCGTGCCTTTGATGGCCGGCAACGTGGACAGGTTACGCGTTCGAATGGATCGGCTGCTAAAGGTTGTTCCAGCATAAAATTTATTAAAAACAAAGGCTTATAGACACTCACATCTGGTTACAAGGTTCACATCCTTGCAACAGCGCTCGCCACGAGCCGACGGCACACTGCCTACTCTCGGTTGGAATGAGCACACCAGATGACCAAAGCTCGCCAAAACGAAAAACCACGCACTTGGTTTCGCTCGGAGCGCGTGTTCATGAGCGATGAAACGTGGTTCTTCCATACCCGAGAGGGCGTCGACGTAGGCCCGTACCCTTCTCAGTTCGAAGCCGAGATTGAAGCGGGTCTTCTCAAGGAACTATTGCGCGAGGCCAGTCCGGGCGCGACCTGCATGGGGGTGATTCGCGAGTTCGTCCTCGATTCCTACGCGATGGGCCGCCCATTGACGCCCAACTTTAGTGAAGCGTTGAAAGACGAAGCACGTTAGGCGCTAGCCGACGGCTTCCAGGTACTCAGCTACCCGTTCGACATGGCCCTCAGCATCGGTCGAACCCGCATTGTGGGTTGCGATGGCGAGATGCGTCGCTCCCATCTTCCGCCATTTCTCCGCATGACGGGCCCAACGCTCAGGTGTACCACCGTGGTATTGGGCCTGGGCTTGAATACCGAAGTCGTCCCATACAAGGCCTAGCGCTTCGCGATGGCGACGGATGGTCTCGATACAGTGTCTTGCGCTGTCGTTAGCGCCCATCAGCGGAATCCAACCGTCACCAAGCTCGCCACAGCGTTTGAGTAGGGGTGCGGCGGATCCACCAAACCAGACGGGAATTGGCTGGCTTGGCCGCGGATTGATACTCGCGCCGGTGATGGTGTGGTACTCGCCCTGGTACGTGAGACTGTCCTCGGACCAAAGCTTGCGCATCAGATCGACTTGCTCGGCCTGACGCCTACCGCGGTTGCTGAAGTTCTCGTTGAGCCCTTCATACTCGATGTCGTTCCAGCCGGTGCCTATGCCCAAGCGCAAGCGGTTGTTTGAGAGCACGGCGACTTCGGCTGCTTGTTTGGCAACGAGCACCGTTTGCCGCTGCGGCAAAATGAGGACGGTGGTGATGAACTCGAGGGTTTCGGTGACGCCGGCCAGGTAGGCGAAGGTCGTGAAAGGTTCGTGGAAGGCAACGTCTTTGTCGTAGGCGCCTTGCCAGCCGCCCGCTCGGTCAGGGTCGGCGCCGAGTACGTGGTCGTAGATCAAAAGGTGCGTCGCACCCAGCGCCTCGATGCCTTGTGCGTAAGCCTTGATCGCGCCCGGATCCGTACCGATTTCGTTGTGTGGAAAAACCGCTCCGTATTGCATCTGTCCTCCTCCCGCAGCCGGCCGAACCTTTTCACCTTTTTATCTTATTCGACCCTCGACTAGATTCGTTTGCCATCCGGAATAAGGTGAAAAA
>JAPUIA010000205.1 GCA_027297435.1 Gammaproteobacteria bacterium
ACCTTCTGACTCAACATCTCCGAGACCGCGCGTACCAGTCTGTCGGCATCGAGCACGGCTTCCTCGAGCACGCGGCTGTATCCGGCACGTTCCGCGAAGGTGGCGTTCTCGATCTGGTCGCCCCGGCTGGCCGCACGTGACAGCGGCACCAGCAAGTTGGGCTTGCCGAGCGTCAATACTTCGAACAGGGCGTTGGCACCGGCCCTGGATACCACGACATCGGCAGCGGCCAACAGGTCGCCCCAGTCATCGGTTACGAATTCGAACTGATGGTACCCGGCGAGCTGCATCGCGACTCGTTTACCCGGGCCGCAGACATGCACGAGACAGCAGCGTTCGACCAACCTCTCAGCGGCTTCTCGGACCACGGCGTTCAAGACATCGGCGCCCAAGCTGCCCCCGGTGACGACCACGACCGCCAGCCCGTCCTCGACCCCGAGCAGTTCGCGACCCCGTTGACGAGACCCATTGAGAAGCTCTGCGCGTACCGGTGAACCCGTGTGTTGTATCTCGCCGCGCAAGCGTGGCGGCCGGCTACTCGCAAAGCTCGTGCACAACATGTCAACGAACGGCATAGCGAGACGATTGGCCAAACCCGGGGAGAAGTCCGACTCATGGGCGACGATCGGAATACGCCGCAGCCAACCCGCCAATACCACGGGCAAGCTCACGAATCCGCCTTTGGAGAATATGACATCCGGCCGAACCCGACCGAGCAGCCGAAACGACTGCCAAAGCCCGCGAGCCACGTGAAACACGTCCGTGAGGTTCTGCCAGGCGAAGTAACGCCGGAGCTTGCCGGATGCGATGCCGTAGTAGGTAACGTCGATGCCACCGAGATACTGCTCTTCGAGCCCAGTGGTACTGCCGACGAAGCTCACGGCGACGCCGCGGTCGATGAGCGTCTGCATGACGGGGACCGCCGGTAGCACGTGCCCGGCCGACCCACCGCCGGTAAACAAGGCCCGTTTCAAATGCCCAGCACCTGCTTGATGAGCGGCACGGTTACCCGTCGTTGTTCAGCCATCGCCGCCTGGTCGAGACGGTCGAAATCCGCCAACAACACGGACAAACCCCGGTGGCTGCGCGTCAACCAGTAGCTCAACACATGGTCGGGCAAATCCATACCCCGATGGCGGGCTTGATTCGCCAGCACCAGTGCTTTGTCCGCGTCAGCCAGCTCTTGAACCTCGAAACCCTCGGCACTCTTCATTCGCGAACCGAGGTCGGCGAGTCCAAAACACAGCCGATTGGGGGACAGCCCGGACACGCATACCAATTGCCCCCGAGCACTCATCATGCCTTCATACAGACCCATCAACGCTCGCTCCAGGGTCAGTACACCCAGCCACTCGTCGACATCATCCAGAGCGACGAGGTCATAGGTGTTCAGGCCTTCGAGCATTTCCGGATCTGGCCGCACGCCGCCACAAGGTACGTAGGCGACCTTGCGCCCGTTGGTTGCGTGCAGGTGGCACGCCGCGTGCAGCAGATGCGATCGCCCACTATCCGGCCGCCCGCATATCCAGAGCTGAGCGAATCCCTCGTCGAGGCGCTGCAGACGCTGCACGAGCTCACCGTTGGGCCCGGCGACAAACGCGGCAAAGGTGAAATTCTGATTGAGCGGAAACGGTAGCGCTAACTGGCTCATTACGGTTGACCGTGCCCCTTGCGCCAAGCCTTCGAACTCCATGTGATGACGTAGTCGATGCCCGAACCAATGCCGAACACCGCCAGCAGGTAAAAACCCCATGGATCCAACAAGATCGAGACGATCTCGCTCAACCAACCAAATCTACACAACACGAGCAGCACCAAGATGACCGTCACAATCTGTGAGGCGGTATTGACCTTGCTGGCGAACGTCGGCGACATTTCGATCTCTTTGAACAGCAGCCGATACACGCCGGCGCCCCCGAGAATGATCGTATCGCGACCGATCACGACGATGGCGAGCCACAACGGAATGTGCTCCTGCAACGTGAAAATGATGAACATCACGATGACCAAAAGTTTGTCGGCGACGGGATCCATGGTGGCACCGAAATCGCTGCTCCATTGATAACGCCGCGCCAAGGCGCCATCCAAGGCATCCGAGGCCCCCGCAATCGCCATCAGTGTCAAGGCTTCCGGATAACGCGCAGACCACAGCAACCAGCCGGTCGGCACGACCAATAGAATGCGCAGCAAGGTGATGATGTTGGGAATTTGCGACCAGGTCATCGGGCGTCAGGGACCACGCCAAGTAAGTTCGTTACCAAAAACCGCCTCCGGATCCTCGAGAATCCTGCCATCGTTTTCGAAAAGCTGCAGCAATTGTTCCATTCGAGCGCGCGTGGCGACCGCCAACACGACCCGGTCGCCTTGGAGCTCTACCACGTCGACAGCATCTACGAATTCAAGCGACGCAAGGTAGCGGAGTAACCGACCATAGCCGGTGGGCGTATCGACCCCACTGATCGCCAACGTCAGCACCTCGAGTTCCCGCCCGAGGACCGCGAAACGCTGGGCCAGATCGTTTGCCAAGATGTCTATCGCTTGGCCACCAATTACTTCAATCGTCAATCCTTCCAGATTGACCGCAGTTTGCTCGTCGCCCAGCCAGTATTCAAAGCTTGCGGCAAAGGTCTCGTCGGCGAGCTTCTGCACCCTACCCACAACGATGATCTCGGCGCGATAGCGCACGGAAGCGTCTTGGATAACCGAGGACAGCCGTCCCCATACGGCCGCGGGGTCCACGCGTATCCGGTCTTCCAGATCCATCAACGGTAAACGCAGTGCCAGACCACGAGCACGAGCACGGTCGCGTAGCGTCTGAGCGAGCGGGTGTTCGCCATGCACGATCTCGCGGCTACCCGCGTCTTCGACGACGACCCAAGCCACCGCCGCCGGTCGGTTGGCCGACCAAACCGGCAATTCGGCCGCTTTTGCCAGCTGCAATACCGCGCTCCGGTCAAAGTAAATTCTGAGTTCATCATCTTCGAGAAACACGAAACGGCTGTAGTAGCGCTCGGTCGAATCGAGTGCATCCCGCACGATCGCGTTTCGAGGCACATGTGCAAGGCCGCTAATACGTGCCAATACCTCGACCAGGGCATCCCTTGATGCTGCTTCGCGCGCCTCGACAGTCTGCGCCTCGACTTCGACGTCAACCCAGTACAACCAGGGAATCGGCGCCGCCAATGCTGCCAGCGGCATCACAAGCAGCAGCCAACTGGTCCGCCAGATAGAAAGAAGCACCGGCATTCGTGACACCTTAAACAGAGATCCGTTTGCGTTTCGCGAACGCGGAATTCTACCTGAAACGGCCCGGATCGAGGTGTGCGGAGTTCGTTCCTCATTACCGGAGGAGCCAGGCGCTGTTACACTTCGCGCCCATGGGAAACGGCCTGACGTATCGCAAAGCCGGTGTCGACATCGACGCGGGAAACGAGCTGGTGGAACGCATCAGGCCAGCCTGCAAGGCCACCCGGCGTCCGGAAATGCTGAGTGGTCTCGGCGGTTTTGCCGCACTTTCCGAGATTCCCGCGGGTTACGAACGACCGGTACTCGTGACGGGCACGGACGGCGTCGGCACCAAGCTGAAACTCGCCATCGAGACCGACCGTCACGACTATGTCGGTCAAGATTTGGTGGCGATGTGCGTTAACGACGTGCTGGTCACTGGCGCCGAGCCGTTCCTGTTTCTCGACTACTACGCCACGGGTGCGCTTAACGTCGACGTTGCCGAACGCGTCATCAAGGGTATCGCCAAAGCGTGCGGGATGGCCGGCTGCACCCTCGCAGGTGGCGAAACCGCCGAGATGCCGGGGTTCTACTCGGAAGGCGACTACGACCTTGCCGGATTCTGCGTGGGCGTCGTCGAACACGACAAGATCATTCAGGGGCAATCTATCGCGATCGGTGATCGACTCATCGGTCTTGCGTCGAGCGGCCCCCATTCGAATGGCTACGCTCTCATCCGCCGCGTCTTGGACCAGCAGGGCATACATCCGGATACCCGCCTTCTCGACGAGTTGTTAGCCCCGACGCGGATTTACGTGAAACCGGTTCTCGAACTCATCGACACCGTCGCTGTCCACGGCATGGTGCATATTACCGGCGGGGGTATTCTAGAGAACCTGCCGCGCATGCTGGCTAGTGAGGGCGTGGCCGCACTCATCAACCTTGATGCGTGGCAGCGCCCGGATGTATTCAGCTGGTTGCAACAAGCCGGCAACATCGACGAGCTGGAAATGCTGCGCACGTTCAATTGCGGTATCGGTTTCGTTATCTGCCTGCCAGAGGCCAAAGTCGCTACCGCGATCGAAAAGTTAGCCGATCTTGGTGAGACGCCAATCCTCATCGGGGAGATCGTCAGAAGTGCAACGGAACCCGAGGCAGGCCAGATCATCGTACCGGCGTAGAGGCCGCCTCTACGGTTTCGGCAGCGTCACCCCTTGCTGGCCCTGGTACTTGCCGTCCCGGTCTTTGTAGGTGGTTTCACACCGCTCATCCGATTGAAAGAACAGCATCTGCGCAACACCTTCGTTGGCGTAGATCTTTGCGGGCAGGTTGGTGGTATTGGAAAACTCGAGGGTCACATGCCCCTCCCACTCGGGCTCGAGCGGGGTTACGTTGACGATGATGCCGCAGCGGGCATACGTCGACTTGCCCAAACAGATGGTCAGCACATCTTCCGGAATGCGAAAGTACTCGATGGTGGAGGCCAGCGCGAAGGAGTTGGGCGGAATGGTACAGACAGGGCCCTCGACATCGACGAAGCTGCGTTCATCGAACGCCTTCGGATCGACGGTTGCCGAGTAGATGTTGGTGAACACTTTGAACTGTGGTGCGCAGCGAACGTCGTAACCGTAACTCGAGGTGCCGTAGGAAATGACCTTGCCGCCCTCGTTCTCGCGCACCTGGTGGGGTTCGAACGGCTCGATCATGCCTTTGGCCGCCATGGCTCTAATCCAGCGATCGGACTTAATCGTCATCGTTTGCTCATCCTAGTGTGCTAGTCGTCGCTTATGCGGATTTGCGGTGCGGCCTCAATATCCAGGTCCCACAACCGCGCCGCGAGATGTCTGGCCGCATCGCGGTAACGCTGGGCCAGCGCACCGTCCGGATCGGCCGCGACGGTGGGATTGCCACCGTCCGCATGCACGCGAATCTGCACATCGAGTGGCAGTTCGCCGAGCAGCGGCACGCCGAACTCCTGAGCAACTCGCTCGCCGCCACCCTCACCGAACAAGTGGGAGAGCTCTCCACACTTCGGACACTCATACAAGCTCATGTTCTCGATGACACCCAGCACCGGTATGTCGACCTTGCGGAACATCTCGATGCCTTTCCTCGCATCCAACAGCGCAATGTCCTGCGGCGTCGTGACGATCACCGCGCCGCTGACGGGCACCTTCTGCGACAACGTCAATTGAATGTCCCCTGTACCCGGCGGCATGTCGACAATGAGGTAGTCCAACTCCTCCC
Source organism: Gammaproteobacteria bacterium (assembly GCA_027297435.1). GTDB lineage: Bacteria > Pseudomonadota > Gammaproteobacteria > Pseudomonadales > Azotimanducaceae > Azophilus. Next base: position 5,473 of record JAPUIA010000205.1, read on the forward strand.
AATGCGTCTGCAGCAGCAATTGTTGCAGGGCACCGGTCGCCATCGGCCCTCGCCACACCATCGGTGTATTGTCGTCAACCAGATAACTCATCGACATGGTTTTCAGGCCATGCGCTTTGACGGGCACGAACAGCTTCTCGTCCTTGATCTCGGGTTTGCGACCCGGCTCGACCCCCAGCATCATGCCCTGGCTGGGACCGTAAATGTCCGCATCCAGCAAACCGACCTTGGCGCCTTCGCGATCGAGCGCCAGGGCGAGATTTACCGCTGTCGTGGATTTGCCGACGCCGCCCTTTCCCGAAGCGACTGCAACGACATGCTTCACTTGTTTGAACCCGCGTCCCGGCGGCGGAGAAAAGTGCAGCTCCAGATCGACGTCGTCCGAGTTCAGATGGATTTTGAGCTTTGCCGCAAGCTCTTTGCAGAAGCCGATGGCCGGATAACCCAACGTAACCGAAACCTGAGAACCCGCAGACAGCACGCGTGCGCCAAGGTCTTGACAGGATTTCTGCAAGTAGGGGTCGACGAATTGTTCGACTTTCAAGGCGCTACGCAACCGCTCAATGGAAAGGGTCCCCATTATAGGGTTGGGCACACGCTTGCGGTATAGTGCGCGCCTCCCGAAACCTTAGCTTTAAGGCGTTGAAGAAGAGAGCCATGGGCCGTCGTATCTTGGTCACGAGCGCGTTGCCGTATGCCAACGGCGCGATTCACCTCGGTCACCTGTTGGAGCACATCCAAACCGACATCTGGGTCCGCTACCAGAAGCTCCGCGGCAACCAGTGCATATACGTGTGCGCCGACGATACTCATGGCGCCGGGACCATGCTCAAGGCAGAAGAGGAGGGCGTTTCCCCCGAAGTGTTCATCGAGCGCATCCGCAAGGAACACATCGAGGATTTCAAAGGCTTCCTCATCGAACACGACAACTTCCATACCACGCACTCGGAAGAAACCCGCGAGCTATCGGAGCTCATCTACAACAAGCTCAACGATCGCGGCCTCATCTTCATCAAGAAGATCGAACGGCTATACGACCCCGAGCGGCAAATGTTCTTGGCCGACCGGTTCGTCAAAGGCCAATGCCCGCGCTGTGGATCGGATGATCAATACGGCGACAACTGTGATTTATGCGGGGCAACCTACGACGCGACGGATCTCAAAAACCCCCGATCCCTGCTTTCCGGCGCGACACCGGAGCTCAAAGCCTCGGAACACTACTTTTTCGACTTGGCCCAGTACACCGACATGTTGAAGAGCTGGACGACCAGTGGTGCCGTGCAACCCGAGGTCGCCAACAAACTCGCCGAGTGGCTCGACAGCGGCTTGCGCGCCTGGGACATTTCCCGCGATGCGCCGTACTTCGGTTTTCTCATTCCAGGTACGACGGACAAGTACTTCTACGTGTGGATGGACGCGCCGATCGGCTACATGGCGAGCTTCAAGCACTATATCAAGAGTGGCAATGATCTAGCGTTCGACGACTTCTGGCAGGTCGACAGCGATGCCGAGCTGCACCACTTCATCGGTAAGGACATCGTCAACTTTCACGCGCTCTTCTGGCCGGCCGTATTGGAAGGCGCCGGTTTCCGCAAACCCACGCGCATTCATGCACATGGGTTCATCACCGTGGACGGCACCAAGATGTCCAAGTCCCGGGGTACTTTCATCAATGCGGCAACCTACCTCGAATATTTGAACCCGGAGTACCTACGCTACTACTACGCCACGAAGCTCAATGGCACGATCGACGACATGGACATCAATTTCAGTGACTTCGTGCAACGGGTAAATTCCGATCTCGTTGGCAAGATCGTCAACATCGCCAGTCGTTGCGCGGGGTTCATCTCGAAACAATTCGGGGGCGAGCTAGCGCCCGCATTGCACGATGAAGCACTATGGCAGAAGTTCGTGGACGCAAAGGACAGCGTCGCCAACTTGTACGAGGCGGGCGACACCTCCAAGGCGGTTCGCGAGATTACCGCGCTCGCGGATCTTGCCAACCAGTACATCGCCCAACACGAACCTTGGAAGACGATCAAAGATCCGGACAAACACTCGGACGTACAGCTCGTCTGTAGCCAAGGCATCAATCTGTTTCGATCGCTCGCCATCTATCTGCAGCCGATACTACCGGCAATGGCAGAAGCCGCAGAGCGGTTCTTGAACGTCGAACGCTTCCGGTGGGACGACGTCGACGCGCCATTGCTCGCGCACCGCATCAACAAGTACCAGCCTCTGTTCACGCGGATGGATAAAAAGCAGGTCGACAAGCTCATCGAAGCATCGCGAGAGGACGATGTCTCCGGCGGGGAAACGGCCGACGAAGGCGAAGACGCGATCATCAGCATCGAGGATTTCGCCAAGATCCACCTCAAGGTAGCAGAGATCGTCGCGGCCGAGACGGTCGACGGGGCCGACAAATTGTTGCGCCTGACGCTCGATCTCGGCGATGAACAACGTCAGGTATTCGCCGGTATCAAGTCGGCATACGAGGCCGACGAATTGGTGGGACGCCTGGCGGTCATCGTAGCCAACCTGGCTCCTCGCGAGATGCGCTTCGGTACGTCGGAAGGCATGGTGTTGGCCGCCGGGCCTGGCGACGCCGACATCTTTTTACTCAGCCCGGACGCGGGCGCGGTGCCCGGCATGGACATCCACTAGATAGATGTCGAGATGGGGGAACTCGCACTACTTCTGATCGGCGCGCTCCTAGTCAACAATTTCGTGCTCGCACAGTTTCTCGGCCTGTGTCCGTTCATGGGCGTCACCCGCGGGCTTGACACCGCACTTTCGATGGGCCTCGCCACTACTTTCGTGCTGACGCTTGCCGCCACCATCTGTTATCTGGTGTTCCACGGTGTGTTGGTACCGCTGGGACTCGAATGGCTCAACATAATACTCTTCATCGTGGTCATCGCGTCGGTCGTGCAGCTCACGGAAATCTACCTTCGCGCGACTAGTCCACTGCTGCACCAGGTGTTAGGCGTTTACCTGCCGCTGATCACGACCAACTGTGCGGTCCTCGGGGTTGCGCTGCTCGTCGTCGGCCGCGAACTTTCGTTGCTGGAAACCATCGTCTTCAGCATGGGTGCCGCAGCGGGTTTCACCCTCGTGATGGTCCTGTTCGCTGCTATTCGTGAGCGCCTCGAGGGCGCCGATGTTCCCAAGGCATTTCGTGGAGCACCGATCGCACTCATTACCGCCGGCATCATGAGCCTCGGTTTCTTGGGATTTGCAGGGCTCGCCTGAATGATGTTGTGGTTGAGCACTGTCGCGACGCTGGTAGGCGTGAGCACCGTGTTGGGCAGCTTGTTATTGTTGTTTCGCGCTCGCTACGTTGAGGAGGGTAGCGAGCTAATCGATGCCGTCGATGCTGTACTTCCGCAAACACAATGTGCGCAATGCGGTTATCCGGGCTGCCGCCCTTACGCCGAAGCAGTCGTTGAGGGTGCACGCCTCGATCTTTGCCCGCCGGGCGGGGCGGCAACTTTCAACGCCTTGCAAGAGCTTCTCGGACGCGACGAGGGTACCCCGCCTACGCAACCCGGCGCGGTGGTCGCGCGCATCCGCGAGGACGAATGTATCGGCTGTTTTCTTTGCGTGGGCGCCTGTCCGGTCGACGCCATCTTAGGGACGGCCGGATTCATGCATACGATTCTCGAGGACCAATGCACG
>JAPUIA010000206.1 GCA_027297435.1 Gammaproteobacteria bacterium
CGTGTTTGTAGCGCGATCTGCTCGATGGATGCCCCCGCCATCACTGATATGACCAGACGACTTTCTGCGTTGATGCCTACCGACGACGCCAGATGGGGGGGCACGGATAGAAGCACGATTTCGCAGGCATCCACGAGCTCCTGATTGCTGGTCGTGAACCGCGTGCCGGGCCATTCGTCGAACCCGGACGTGTTGCCCGACCGATTTGAAATCCAAAGCTGCTCAGGCGCGACATATCGGTCACGAAGTATGGCATGAGCGATGGCGCTACCAAGTTCGCCGCTGCCGCCGACGATACCGATGGAATGTGAGGTTGCCATGGCAAATCATTCCCAGCTGTCGTTGGAATTCCGTTACCTACGTTACCATCTCATGAGCAGCCGAGCTTCCCCGTCACTCTCTCGGGTCCGAGTAGTCGACAAACATTGCGTGATTATCGAACGCGGAGCGGAGATGCCGGGGAATAGCCAGAACTGCCATTGCAGGCTGGCCGTTAGACTCCACCACTCGCCTCTCATAAACTGACGCCCATAATCACTCCAAGCGGGGTAACGTCGCGGATATGTCCGCTTTCGAGCGGGAATCAGACGTTGCGGCGTGGCCTGCCTAATGTCGGCTTCTAGCCAGGAGCAGACATAGGACCACCAACGTCGATGATGGTCACAAATTGCTGGCAATCACTAGGCCGCCCCAGCCAAGAAGCCCGATCCCAACAGCCTTGCTGATCCAATGGCCGGCCGGTGTCAGCTTTTCGATCAGCACGAAGACAGCCAGACCGATGATCCAGTAAAGGTTCATCACGCCGCCGTAGAACAGAAGACCCATGATGAAACCGCAGCAGCCCAGGCAGTAGACGCCGTGCCGGACACCCATGAGGAAGGCGCCGCCGCGGCCGTTGCGCCAGTTGCCGGAAAGGAAGGCGATCGGCGAGCGGCAATGGCGTAAACAAGCCTGCTTGATCGGAGTCAGTTGCCAGGCGCCCGCGGCGAGCAACAGGCACCCCCCGAGCAGGGCGCTGGTCGAAACCATCATCGACGACAACAGCCCGGTACCTTCGAGCGCCCACTGCAATAGCGTGGCGATGACGCTGAACAGGCCCCAGACAATCAGATAGCCCGCCGCGAAGACTCCGGTCGGTACGAACGGCCGGCCGCGCGACCGTTGCTTGCGATTGATAATGGCGAAGAGCAACAGCATCGGCGATGCACTTGGCAGCATCATGGCGACCATCATGACCCACCACATGAAAACCATGAGCAAGGCGTAGCCAAAGGTCCATTCGACGAATTGAATCATCGGCGACGGCATGACCGACAGGGCGACCACCGGCTCGGACTGTCGCGTCATTTCGAACGCGTCCATTTCCATGCCGGCGCCAAGCAGAAGCCAAAGCCAGGACAGAGCGATGACCGCCAGGAGGCCCGCGACCAGGATCGTGCGATCCTGCTTCACCACGGTTTCAAGAGCCGTCGATTCCGGCGTTTTCACTAGACGCTCGCCGCTAGACTCTCGTCAGTACACGCTGGTTCAGGCCGCCGCCGAACTTTGCTTGAACTCCTCGAAGGTCTCGGCCATGCCGTTGTTGTCCCACGCGTAGTATGCCAGTGAACTATGGCGCTGGCTGAAGTCGAACTTGATGTCGCCAATTCCCTTGGCGGTGCCCGACGCGCCCTCGGCCTCGTAGAACATCCAGCCTTCGGGCAACACCAGTCGAATATGGTGTTCCTCGTCCGTGACCGGGTTGCGGATCGGCACGGTGGTCGCTTGCGCAACACCCGGAATGTTGATACGCGCGGTGCGCTTTTCCTTGTCCCATTCGAAGTCGATCTTGGCAAATACGGGGTCGTGGTGGTGTTCGACGATGACACTGAATACCTGGAAAATGGTGCCGACGGGCTGGCCCTCACCACCCATGATGGTGAACAGTGCGTTGCGCTGGTCCTCGCTGCTGTGCTCGTCGAAGATCGGCTGCATGTGGCCGCCGCCGTGATGGATCGCCCGCGGAAAGAAGAACGTGGCGACGATCTTCAGGCCGCTGAGATCGACGTCGCCGAAATGGCCTTTGTCGATTGTGATGCCAAAGACGCCGTCGCAATGGCCCCGACTCGGCGGTACCTGACTCTCGCAGGGACAGCCGAAGTCACAGCTACAGTATTCGAGCATTTTGCCTTCGATGCGCCATGGTGTGTCAGTCATTCTCGCCTCCCAGGTGATTGTTTTTCAAAACAACTCTGCGACAAATTAGGCCGCCAGTCTAGTGCCGTCGGCCGCGACCAGCGCATAGCTATTAAGCGCCGCACTATACCATCTCGTCGATCACCAGATCGGCGACGAAGTCAATGCGGGACACGAAATGTGAGCAACACCGGGACGCTCGTGGCACTGCCAATGTCCGTTGTGGGTCAACAGCAGACGTCTAGCGATCTCGTCTCCGACGTCCGCTTCGGAGCGGTAAGCAGACATAAAAGGCCGCCATCGGGAATTCCTCGCCGCCAATGTCTGCTTCCGAGCGGACAGCGGACCTCGCAGCGTGACCCGCCTAATGTCAGCTTGTAGCCACAAGCGGACGTCAGTCGTCTTTCTGGTCGATGAGGTGGTCCACGACGTATTCGGCATCCTCTCCTACGCCAAAGAAGAGACCAGACCCCTGCGTCTGCATCCAGTGCAGGCCACAGAAATAGAGACCCGGCATCTCGGTCACGCCACGCGCATAGCGTGGATAGCCGCGTTCGTCAAAGACCGGCAAGTCGATCCATCCGAAATCGAAGTGAAACCCGGTCGCATAGATCACCGTCGAGACGCCAGCGTCCGCGAGATTGAAGAGTGCAGGCTCCGGCTCGGGCTGCCAATTAGCAGGCACAACTTCCTCCACCGGGTCGTCAAGGTCAATTTCATCGATGAACTTGTCGATACCCTCCATCTCGGCCCGACAGACGTCGTCGACCCCATCTAGAGTTTCTTCCAGATCGCCGGATAGCCGAAAGCAACCGCCCTCGACACCGAGCACCTTGCCGTGCGGCCGGATGCCGTCGAGCGCCATTTGCCGCAGGTTGATGGTGCGACCGCCGTCTCGGCCCGATAGGTGCGGATGCGCCTTGAACCGGATGGCGGTGCCCTTTGGATGTTGTTCGACGGGCATCGTCATGTATCCCGTCGCGAGGTCCCACTCGAAGATGTCGCGTCCGCGATATCGGCGCGGAATGCGTCCGGCATTACCTACAGCGAGATGCACGTCGCGTCCGGATAGGTGCAAATCTTCCGCAACCTGACAGCCTGACTGACCACTACCGACGACGAACACCGCTCCGTCCGCCAATCCCGCCGCGTTGCGATAGTCCCGGGTGTGCATACCCGTCACGCCATGCGGCAGGTCCTCGTGCCAAGGAGGGATGTTCGGATGTTGATGCGTACCCACGGTGATCACGAGGTTCCGCGCCGTAAGCACCCCGTCGGACGTTGTCAACGCGAACCGGCCCGGTTCCCCGGCAGGCGAAATCCGCTGTACCTCAACCCTGGCACGATAAGGCGGATCAAAACTCGCGGCACACCGCTCTATATAGTCGACGATCTCATCGCGCAGCATGAAGCCGTCGGGATCGTCGCCGTCGTAGGGAAACCCCGGAAGCCGACAGAGTTTGTTTGGCGAGACCAGACAGAAGCTGTCCCAGCGATTTCGCCACGTATCGCCGATGCGCCCGCGGTCGAGAACGACATGTTCCCGCGCCGCCTGTTTCAAGTGCCAACTAACCGACAGTCCCGCTTGCCCGCCCCCGACGACAATCGTATCGATCACAGTATCCATAGCCGATGCACCTCCGCGTAGGGAACTATAGCCTTAGGTGCTCGACGCTACGACCCGTCTCATGTCCGCTCCGGGTCAACACCGGACATAAAGCCGCGTCGCCTCCAGCGTCTGCTTCCGAGCAGATAGCGGACTTCGCACCGCTATGGACAACTGGGGCGCTGCCCTAGTTGTTTGATGATCAGGTTGCCGATACCGTGAAGCTGGCTGACGTCCGCTGGATCAGGCGTTAGCAACCTTGCCAAAATCAGCTAACAGGGAGGAAGTCACATGCGACGCATCAACCGTAGCTTGAGCCTGATAGCGTTCTTGGCTATCGCGCTGCTAACCCTGCCGCAGGGCGTCGAGGCGCAGGAGGGCATCGTCGGAGTGGACGTCGCCGAATGGGCGATCGACAACCCCGGTGTCGAGAAAGTCGTCCTGCAGCGGTTCGAATTCGCGCCGGGCGCCTCGATGGAATTTGCCGTCGAGGCCTACGAGTTCTGTAATGGGGTTCAGGGC
>JAPUIA010000207.1 GCA_027297435.1 Gammaproteobacteria bacterium
GGTCAGTTAGCGGTAAACAACAAGAACCAGCTCATCTACGCCCGGCAGGGTGACGGCGACGCCGGGATCAAGCTCTTTGATCTCAAGGATGATAAGAAAGAGGAAAAGAGCGTCGTCGCCGGTGCTACTACATTTGAGATCTCCAGCGACGGCAAGAAACTGCTTGTGATTCGCGGCAGCAGCACCACAATCCAAAAAGCTTCGGCGGGCTCGTCCGGCAAGAACGTGGTTACCGCGGGCATGAACGCTTCGATCGACCCGCGCGAAGAATGGCGACAACTGTTCACCGAAGCCTGGCGGCTCTACCGTGATTTCTTCTACGTTGCCAACCTCCACGGCGTCGATTGGCCGGCCGTGCGCGATCATTACGCAAAGATGCTCGACGACTGTGTCACTCGTGAGGACGTCAGCTACGTTATTCGGGAGATGATCGCCGAGTTGAACGTCGGCCACGCCTACTACTTCGGCGGGGATGTCGAGAGTCAACCCAGCGTTTCCGTCGGCATGCTCGGCGTGGATTGGGAGCTTGACAACGGCGCCTACCGGGTTGGTAGCATCTGCGGCGGCGCGCCGTGGGATGTCGATGCTCGCGGTCCGCTCAGCGCACAGGGCATCGACGTCAACGAAGGTGACTACTTGCTTGCCGTGAACGGCGTGCCGGTTGATACGAGCAAGGACCCGTGGGCGGCCTTCGTCGGGCTGGCCGGTCGCACGATCACACTCACCGTCAGTGAGAAACCTGAGCTTGATGACGATGCTCGCGACGTTGTGGTCAAGACGATCTCCAACGAATCGAATTTGCGATATCGCGCTTGGATCGAGCACAACCGCGCGTATGTCGATGAGAAAAGCGGCGGCGCCGTCGGTTACATCTACGTGCCCAACACCGGCATCAACGGACAGAACGATCTTGTACGCCAATACTTTGGTCAAATCGATAAGAAGGCGTTGATCATCGACGAGCGATGGAACGGCGGCGGTCAGATTCCCACGCGGTTTATCGAGATTCTCAATCGCCCGGTCACCAACTACTGGGCCAGGCGCGATTCCAAGGACTGGACATGGCCGCCGGATGCGCATCATGGGCCCAAGTGCATGTTGATCAACGGGCTGGCCGGCTCCGGCGGCGATTTGTTCCCCTGGTATTTCCGCCAAGCCGGCCTTGGCAAGATCATCGGCACGCGCACCTGGGGCGGTCTGGTCGGGATCTCCGGCAACCCCCGCCTCATCGACGGCGGCGCAGTCACGGTGCCTACCTTCGGGTTCTATGAGAAAGACGGCACATGGGGCGTTGAAGGCCACGGCGTTGATCCGGATATCGAGGTGATCGACGATCCTGCCCTGATGGTCGATGGCGGTGATCCGCAATTGGATGCCGCGATCGAACTGATGCTGGCCGAGATTGAGGCCAACCCCTATACACCACCAACTCGGCCGACCGCCCCCGATCGAAGTGGTATGGGCGTGACTGAAGAGGATAAGTAGTCGCATCGCGTAGAAGGATGACCGAACATGCAGCCCCGTGCGAATTCAGCGCGGGGTTGTTTTTTGCGGCGGCGCCGGACCTGCGCTTTTGGCTGAGGATGCAGTACGCTGTTGCCATGTCACCGCCATCTTCCGCAGCGACAACAACCGTCGCCGATCGTCTCTCCGCGTTCGGCTCGACCATATTCACCGAAATAAGCCGACTGGCGATCGAGCATGATGCCATCAATCTCGGCCAGGGGTTCCCGAACTTCGACGGGCCGGACTTTGTAAAACAGGCGGCAGTCGACGCGATCCACAACGGTCACGGTCAATACGCGCGGATGTTTGGGATTCCACAGTTGAATCGCGCCATTGCCGATCGTTTCAACGCTGACGCCGGACTGGCCGTTGATCCGGATGCGGAAGTCACTGTCACGTCAGGCTGCACCGAAGCATTGATTGCAAGTTTCCTTGGATTGGTGAATCCGGGGGAGGAAGTGGTTCTGTTTGAGCCGTACTACGACTCGTATCGAGCGTGTGTGGCGATGGCGGGAGCGGTTCCAAAGTTCGTGACGCTGCGTCCGCCGGACTTTGCCGTCAACGAGTCTGAACTTCGCACGGCGTTTTCGCCCAAGACGCGGGCGATCCTTGTCAATACGCCGCACAACCCGACCGGGAAGGTGTTCACTAAGACCGAGCTGGAGTTGATCGCGACGCTGTGCAGGCAGCATGATGCGATCGCGATCACCGATGAGGTGTATGAGCGCCTCGTGTTCGATGCCGAGCACGTTCGTCTGGCGACCCTGGACGGCATGTACGAGCGGACGGTGACGCTGTCGTCGCTGGGCAAGACGTTTTCGCTGACGGGCTGGAAAGTAGGCTGGGCGATCGGACCCCCGGAATTGACGGCCGGCGTCCGCGCCGCGCATCAATTCATTACGTTTGCCACCGCGACGCCCTTACAGCACGGCGCCGTCGCTGCGCTTGAAGCGCCTGATTCCTATTACGCGGAATTCGTCGAGGCGTATCGCAGAAGACGGGATCTGCTGGTGGAGGGGCTCGGGCGAATCGGGTTCGAGGTGTATGTGCCGAACGGAACGTACTTTGTGCTCGCAGACCATACTCGTTTTGGGTTTGACGATGACGTCGCGTTCTGCCAGCACCTGATTCAAGAAGTGGGGGTGGCGGCGATCCCTCCAAGTTCGTTTTACCACGATCCGGCTGACGGCAAAAAGCTCGTGCGGTTCGCGTTCTGCAAGGACGAGCAGACGCTGCGCGACGCGATCGGTCGGTTGGAGGCCTTACGACGGTGAGTCAACCGTTGCTGGCGGGGTCGTTCGCTCTCCCAGGCAACACACCACGAAGCTAAGCAACGTCGCGAGCAGCATCTTCCACGGGAAGGCAAGGGTGAAGTCGATGTTGAACCAAGGCGCCCAGTGCTTCCATGCGAAGTCTTGAAGAAGCAGAACACAGAGAAATCCAGTGGCCAGTGCCGCGGCGACGCTCACGGCATTGCCACGTTTTGTGAACAGAGCGGTACAGAACACTGCGAGCAAGCCACTGTAGGCAAACACCATCACGCCTAGGGCGAAGTCAATGAGCGTGCGTCCGCTGGCCTTTTGCCAAAACACGCAGAAGCAGGCGAAAGCGCCAAGTATCAAAGCCCAAAATAGCACAGCCAACCTCGCGATCTTGAGTTCAGCCGCTGGATCACCGCTGCGATTTTGTGCCAGGGGACGGTAAAAATCAGCCACCGTGGTCGATGCCATGGCGTTCAGCGCGGAATCCGTGCTGCTCATCGCGGCCGCAAACAGGCCCGCTAACATCAAGCCCCGCAAACCCAACGGCATTTCGTGAAGAATGAACTCGAGAAACACCTTGCGCGTGTCGTCGATTTGGTACTCGACCGCGGCCGCGCCCATGACGTCCGGCCGCTGGTAGTAGACATACAGCAGCAACCCCATGCAAAGGAACAGGAAAACGACAGGCCAACCGATGAGATTGGCGATGATCACCGACCAGCTTCCCTGGCGTGCGCTGCGACACGTGAGCATGCGCTGGGTGAGATCTTGATCGGTGCCGAACGCGGCGAGATTGAATAACGTGAGCCCGATGATGATGGCC
>JAPUIA010000208.1 GCA_027297435.1 Gammaproteobacteria bacterium
CTTACCTGCAGTTGCATCCCCGGCATGCGAACCGGGTAAATGCCGTCGTCCACATGAAGCGTTTGATCCGTCTCGCCCGGATGGATCTCGACCGCTGTGAGGCTGCCGATGCGATAGTTGACACAGTGCTCAAGCAGGATCGCATCCACCACCTCCAGAACCAGCGGATGTGCAACCAATTCGGGTGAGGTCGGCGAGATGCCAAGTACTCCGCTCACGCGCAGCGTCTTGTAGCCATTGAAATCGCTCTCATCGCATTTGCCGACTTCATCGAACGGTTTACGCAACTCGGCGAGGACAGCATCGACAGGCTCCGGCGCTACCTGGTTGGTAACAACCGCAGCGCCATCACGTCGAAGCGCCCCGACAACGTCCGCAGTGTCGGCATCAGGTTCAAAATATTCGAGGGGCATTGTGGTGTCCTCCTTATGCTCGATGTCAGTCGTGCGACCAGTTATCGGGATCCGACGAGTCGCCGGGCGACAAACCGATAATGTCGTCTTTCGTTTCGATACCGAGGCCAAGGACCATTCTGTTTGCGTAACCGAAGTAAGCGGTCACCTGGTTGATTTCGAGAATCTGGCCGTCATCGAGACCCGCTTGTCGCAACGTCTCGATATCGGACTCGGTCACATGATCGGGAGCAAGCGTCAACTTGTTCGCGTAATTGAGGCCGGCCGATTCACTAGCTTCGAAAGCGTCTTCCGGTCGGCGATTCTGCAGCGCTTGTCGAATGACTTCGGCACGGTCTGCGTCGTCAAGCAAGCGTGCCATGCCGGCAAAATGGTGCTCGACACAGTAGTCGCAATTATTCAACGAACTCACGTACACGCCAATCGTCTCGAGATAGACTTTCGGCAAAGTGTTGCGCGGATGATGCAAGACATATTTGTACAGCGTCATGTGACCTTGCATCGAATGCGGGCGCAAACTGTGCGCCAGCATGATGTTGTCAACGTTGTTGTTCGGTCCCTTGATGCGATCGTACAGCTTCCTGAGACCGCCCTCGGAATCCTCGTACGAAATCGTGTTGATCCAGGTCATCGATACGCTGCCATGGTTTGAATTCTTGAGCCAGTCTACTCAAAACCAAGGCCCGCCGATATCGGGCAGCCTGGCTCCAAAAGTCCCACATTTCAGAAGATTTGGCCGTATCTGTTCGAATATCAACTTATATTACACTCAAGCCCTAATCTGACAGCAGCGCAGTCGATACAGGGAGTACGACATGAGAACGAAAATATCATTGCTGGTCTTGTCATTCGCTTCAATCGCAATATTCGCGGCGGTGACAATCGTGGTTCTGGATGATGGGCCATCGTCGGAAGAACTTGCAAACTCGAATGCAATTCCTGAATCACCCGGTAGTCCGGCGACGGCACCGGCTAAAGTCGACCACGAGGCCGAAGAGCCGGCTCCGCAAGAGTCGTCAATTGATGCACGATTGTTGAGGTACGTTGATGCCGGATATGTGAACGAAGAATTTCTCGACTACGCCGAAATGGGTGATCGTGACGCACGTTTCCAGGAACGATTTTTCGTGCTTCGTCGCAGCACAACACCAGGCGCTGAAAATTGCTTCAAGATTTCGCTGGACGACCAGACCCATACTTGCTGGGACGACTACGCGTATGACCCTTACTTCGCGTATGACGAAGCGACGCTCAGACAGCTCGCCGATGGCGATGCGGTCGCGGCGACAGTACTTGCCATCAGGCTGGAGGCCGACAACACGGACGAGTCCCTCTACTTCCGATTCCGTGCAACGGCTTTATCTGGAAAACCCGGCCCGCTGGTCGCATACCTAAGAACTCACAGTAGCCAACTCGACGTCGATACCCACGAATTGGTCAACGTTGAGGACGCATTGGAACTCTACGCCATCGCGTTGGTAATCGATGCCATGGGTTATCCGTATCGGCCCGTGGCGGCACAGCAAGCATTGCTCGAACGGTATGGCGTACCCGCCGAATTACAAGAACAGGCAGTGACCAACGCCCTGCAATTGTTGGCTCAATTGGGAGAGTCAACATGATCCGGCTAATCCTGTTAGCTGTTGCCCTTGTGTGCAGCCAGTCGGCTTTGGCCATCTGCGAACCCAGCCGCGCCGACGCTAACCGCGACTGCAACAGCTGTGGCAATCTTGAACAGAATCCAAAACGTGGAATCGACAATACCTGGAATGCCTCGTTCAATAGAAAAGGTCCGCGTATTAACAATGATATGCGCATGGCTTTGCGTTTGAGAGGCTTTGCCACCGTCAACCTCATGCATCCACCATACTCATCTCCAGGGGTTCTGTTCTATCGTGGGGTCATTCGAGACCCGTCCTTTTCGATTACAGATTCGGCCACGTACAGTGAAGCGCTGGTACTACAGACTCAGTTAAATCTGAGACCGCGTGTATCAGGGCGTTTTCAACTACGCGCAGAAATCCGCTCCTTGTTAGCCAGTTCAACGACGTCGGGCACCGACCCTTATGTAGTGTCTCTGTTTGATCAGGACGGCAACCTGATTTCTCAGGAGAAAATCGAACGCGGTACGCCTACTCTCGATCGAGCGTCGTTCGGATTGAATGATCTGGACGCCGACCCCCGCTACCAACGCAGTGAGTGCATCGACCAGGATCCCCGATACAATGGTGAAGGAACTGATTCCGGGCCTTCTGGCGCGGGCCACGGCGGTGGCGGTGGCAGTGGCCGCTCTGGACCGCCGCCTCGACCTCGCGACCCGATCATTAGGTGTGGAACGACGCACGTGGACGGTGGCAAGGGACGAAGGACCTGCAGACGAGGTTAAGATGAACAAAGCATAGAAATGGTATTGTAGGGATTGACACAACAGCGCCAAAAACCCCGGAGAATAATAATGCGACTCCTGCTTACCGCTTCATTCGTTCTGATGTTCGCCGCCGCGAATGCTGATAATCACGTCGATACGCTCAAGCGTGTCTCGGAAACCGGAGAATTCCGGATTGGTTA
>JAPUIA010000209.1 GCA_027297435.1 Gammaproteobacteria bacterium
AGTCGGTGTGGATGGGTTGCCGGCCGTCGCTGCCGGATTCACTGCCGGTGCTTGGATTCGCCTCGAACTCCGACAACGTGCTGTATGCATTCGGACACCAGCATCTTGGTATGACGCTGGGCCCTTTGTCCGGATTGATTGTTGCGGACCTCGTAGCCGGAAGAGATCCGGGCATCGATCTGGCTCCGTATCGCCCCGACCGGTATTGACTCGCCGCCAAGCGTCCCGCGCCACCATGATGGGCTCAAGTACCGCGTGCTATGCTCGTTCCGGTCGTTTGAATAACAAGAAAGAATGCACGAGTACGGTCTTCTATCTATCATTCCGCCATTGCTGACGATCGCAGTCGCGATCTACAGTAAGAACGTTATTCTTGCGCTGGCGCTCGGCGTCATGAGCGGCTCATTGATCATTAGCGACTTCCAGCCCTTCGATGCGCTGCTGAACGCCATCGAGAACCAAGTGCTCGAAGAGGTGTCCAGCGGAGCCCACGCGCAGGTGATCCTCACCATCCTGTGTATTGGCGGTTTCGTCAAGCTGCTCGAAGTATCCGGTGGTGCGCGAGCGTTCGCGAGCAAGATGACGGCCATCGTTTCCACGCGCGCAAGAGCGCAGCTTCTGGCCTGGCTTTCCGGGCTCGGCATATTCTTTACGGACTCCGGCAACAGCCTGATTATCGGTCCCTTGTACCGGTCTGTGTTCGATGAATTCAAACTTTGCCGCGAGAAGCTTGCGTACATTCTCGATACGACGTCGGCGCCCATCAGCATCCTGATTCCGTTCATCGGCTGGGGCGCCTACATCATGTCACTCATTGAACAGTCGTACGCCGAAGTAGGCCTGACGGAAAACGCTTTTTCGGTACTGGTGAATGTCATCCCTTATCAGTTTTATGCGTTCCTCGCGCTACTGACGGTGCCGATCGTTATTTACACCGGAAAAGACTACGGCCCGATGAAAAGCATTCAGCAACAGTACGTTGCCGACCTCGAGACTACAGGGACGAATGTCACGCCCACATCATCGGCCGACGAAACGAAGACTGCCGATGATCGACTGAGTATCTTTCTTTATCCGTTGGGCGTCATGTTACTGTTGATCGGCGGTCTCATCACGTGGCACGCAATGCACGAGGGCATAACGGGCACACATATTCGATCGACACTGGTCATCGCCTATCTGGCAGCATCATTGACCTGTGCAGAGATGATGCGGCGGTACAAGTCGACATCGTATACAGAATCACTGGGCGTGTTCGTCGAGGGTGCGGAGAAGCTCGTCTATATCTCGATTGTACTGGTTCTGGCCTGGTCCTTGAGCTCGGTCACCAGCGATCTGCGCACCGCCGATTACTTCGCATCGATCA
The DNA here is from genome assembly GCA_027297435.1 of Gammaproteobacteria bacterium. GTDB lineage: Bacteria > Pseudomonadota > Gammaproteobacteria > Pseudomonadales > Azotimanducaceae > Azophilus. The sequence continues at coordinate 1,367 of JAPUIA010000209.1, forward strand.
TCAGCGGCGCGGTTGCACCTGCGTATTTCCCCGTGATCGTCTTTGTGCTTGGGGCGATTATTTCCCTGTCGACCGGTTCGTCCTACGGAACATTCGCCATTCTAATGGCGATCGCGATACCGGTCGGGTTCGAGCTGGGCGCGTCCATGTACCTGACGATAGCCGCGGTTCTGAGCGGCGGGCTGTTCGGTGATCACGTATCGCCGATTTCCGATACGACCGTGCTCGCGTCCGTCGGTGCCGATTGTAGCCATATCAATCACGTCACGACGCAGGGCGCATACGCCGGGCTGACCGGGCTCGTTACAATCCTTGCCTATTTGCTGGGCGGTATCCACGAATCCCCGTATGTGTTGTTTATCGCCATTGTCGTGTTGTTTATCAGCATGCCTTTGGCAATGCGATTCTTTGGTTCGGACGTCGTGCCCCTACCCAAGCGTAGTTCATGAACCGCCAAGTCAAGAACCGGTGTATGACCTCCAAATACACGGCCTGTATGAGGCGAAAATGAAAACCATGGCACTCTCGTCGCGCTCGCTCATGAAGCGGTGCGGTAACGACACACGCCGGTTGGGAAGATGCGCGCTAAATGGGCCGCAAAAGGGGCCATGTCAACGGATCCGTAGGTACCGTTATGCAAGGCATCTTCCACCGGCTGCAGTTCGCACTTGAAGGTATCGCCGGTGATGGGCGCACCGGCAACGTTGCGCGGGCTTCGGTATTGGGGAAACCGTTGGGTGCAAGCGCCCGACGGTTTGCCGTTCCACTGTCCATCCCACACCGTGTCACCCTGGGCAATGACCGCACCTGAGCTTGAAAAGCAGGCGTCCTCGGCCTGCGGTGGCTTGCCGTTTTGCAGCCAGGTGCCGAGCAGCGCCAACGCCCGGCTCGTGGCATTGTAGTCAGGCTCCGACATCCAGATCAGCATGTTGTCACTGTCGCCGGTGGCACGCTGCAAACGCGCGCGGACCGACAGAGAGGCAAACGAGTGGTGCATGTCTAGTTGATCGTCCAGGTAGTGGCGTACGTCGATGATGGGTAGGTCGATGCCGCCCATGAATACATGGCCCGAGTCGTACGCGGCTTGAATGGCGTTGGCGTTCCCCCGGTTACGAGGTGCCACCGGAATGCTGGAGGGATTTGCAACCTCAAACTGCTTTAGTGTCAAGGATTTGCTGCGGAGTGTGCGCATGTTGTGGTGGCTCCAGATCGAGAGGCGACCGAATTCGTCATCCCCGGAGACGAGCCAGAAACGTTCCCGACGCATGTCTTTCGGGTGTTTCCAGGAACCGATGTGCGCGTTTAGGTGCAGGAATTCTACCGGCGTGAGCGCGCCGGTCACCAACACGCCGAGTCCGTACTGCACGCCTTCATTGTCGAACGTGCGATGGGCGTAGCCGTATTGGTCGGTGCCATAGAAGTCCTTCAAGTCGTGCCAATGGCTGAACCGCGTTTGCTGCATCACCGCTGGCTTGTAGCGCGCGAATTCACTAGTGAAGGTGGGATTGTTGGTTAGAGGAATGAGCCCCCGCCAGCTAAGTGAGCACTCGGTAGCGCCACGGATCATGCGTGGCATGCGCAGCTTGATCAGGCGCGACCAGGTGTCGAAGCGGTTGAAATAGTTCACGACCTCGTTGTCGGCGGCGAGGCCCATCACCAGGCTGCGTTGCTCTTGGTCGCGCCACCGGCGCTGATCTTTTGCGGTGACGTCGAAGTAGTACTCCAGTAGCTCGCAGTCGAATGCCCAGATCGTCTGAGAGATCATGTCGGGGTAGGAATATATGGGAATGAGGGCGTCGAGCAGGCCTGGCTGGTTTTGCGCTATCAGGTACTGCTGTACCGCGCCGCCCGACTCGCCAATCGCTACGGTGTAGTCGGGTTTGCCGTACAACGCTTCGAACTGCGCGATGACCATGGCCGCGGTCACACCTGCCAGACGTATATTGTAGTGGGTCTTGGTCCGGGTACCACTCGAGTAGGTCACGGCATAACCGTTCGCGAGGTCGTCGAGGCGTCGGCTCGTGGCGGTGCTCACCCGTGTAGCCCCCTGTCGCTTGCCGATGCCAACGCCGCCGCGGAAGTA
>JAPUIA010000021.1 GCA_027297435.1 Gammaproteobacteria bacterium
TGGAAAACTACGGTGACGAAGGCGTCCTGATGCGTTTTCTGCCCATGATCTGGATGCCTTGGTGGTCCCCGGAGGAACAACGCGACGAGCAAGCTATGGAGAAGGGGCGGCAAGGGCTTAGAGAACACGTATTGCCGTTTCTAGAAGGTGAACTGATCGACCGTGACTATCTCTGTAACGCCTTCAGTCTAGCCGACGTGCCATTCGCTGCACTTGCGATGGTGTTGCAGGTGGATGGAATGGATGTGTCGGCGTTTACCAACGTTGCCCGGTATCTGGATCGATTGCGGAACCGACCGAGCTATACCGCGATTAGCCCAGAAACCTCGATGGAAGACTCAGCCGGACGCGGCTGACAGGAGGACCAATGGCCTATTCACAAATTCTCTTCGAGGTCGAAGCGGGGGTTGCGATTATCACCTTGAACCGCCCCGAACACATGAACACTTGGACTTCTGTCATGGCCAGCGAACTGTCCGAAGCCATGCACGCGTGCAACGACGACGATGAGATCCGCGCTGTGGTTTTGACCGGGGCGGGGGATAGGGCATTCTGTGCCGGAGCCGATCTGGGTCGAGGCGACAAGACCTTTGCCGGTCGTGAGAACCGCGATTCGCAACGTGCTACAACAGAGGTCACCCGGTTGCTGCCCCACGAGATATCGAAGCCGGTGATTGCGGCAATCAATGGCCATGCGGTCGGTGTCGGCATCACCTATCCGATGCTCGCTGACATTCGCATCGTTGCGGAGAACGCCAAAATAGCGTTCGCATTTGTGCGGCGCGGCGTATTACCCGAGCTCGCCTCTCACGTAACCGTTGCCAAGGTTGCCGGATTGTCTAACGCAGCGGAGCTGTTGCTGACCGGTAAGACGATCAAAGGCAAAGAAGCGGCAGAACTCGGAATTGCCAGCCGGGCGCTGCCACAGCACGAAGTGTTGCCCGCCGCGTTGGAAATCGCGCGAGATATCGCGGCGAACACCGCGCCGGCGTCCGTTGCCGTTGCGAAACGCTTCTTGTGGGAGGGAATCGACAAGTCCGTTGCCGAGATGATGCGCCGCGAAGGTGGGATATTCGCGTGGTTGGGTAACCAGGCCGATGCGCGTGAGGGCGTCATGTCGTTTATCGAGAAACGTTCCCCTACGTGGACGCTGAGCGCCAAGGACGTACCCGAAGATCTGTTGAAGTAGTTGCTAGCTAGACTTCGTCGTTGCCGGCCAACGCGTCTCCTGCGAGCATCGCTTGGTGTAGCGAACCCATTGAGCGAATCCAGATGTTGAGCTCGTCCAGAGGCGGTGGAATGTCCGTTATGGCTTCTTCCGCGAGGTCTCGGGTTTCGTAGATTCCGAGCAGCAGCACGTAGAACAATCGATCATCGTTGGCTACCCGTGCGGCGGACATGCCGCGCAACCCATGATCTTCGGCGAATTGCTCGAGCGCCTCTTTGGACGATACCGCTACCAGTTGCACCGCATAAAAGTCGTCGGGCAAGTCCATCAGGCCCACCGCGCCGTCCGGATTGTAGGCAAGCCGTGCGTATTTGGGCATGGTCGACTGAGGAGGTTGGCTGGGTGCGGGTATTTGTGGAATTATGCTGTCGACCGACGCGGGTTCGGCTGCAACGATTTCGCTGGGGCTCGGTTCGGGTTCCGGGGGTTCGGGCAATCGTCGTGGTTCCGGATTAGCAGCTAAATCAGGGTCTTGCACGCATTCCCACTCATCCCTTGCTTCAGCTATCTGGCAAAACCACTCGCCCGTTCGTTCTACCGCTTGCTCGGTGGTTTGCGGAGCGTTCGACGAGCACGCGGCCGCCAGCAGAAGGTAGGTGATGAAGGATGCATGTCTCATGGCTGGGGTACTTTGCCGATTGGTGTAACATCTGTCAAAACGCGGAGGAAACCTTGAAATGCCGATGAGTTCCGCGACGTTGGGGAAGACGACCAAGAACTTTAGGCACGTTGCCGACGCCAGATGGTTGATGTCATACGCGGCGGGGTTGGGAGATTTCAACAAGAGCTATTTCGACACGACGCAAGGTGTTGTCGGTCACCCGATCTTTCCGGTATGTGTCGAGTGGCCTGTCATTCTGGACGTTCGAAATGTCGAAGGATCGACGTCGATGACGTTCGAGGAGGCGGCAAGGGGTGTGCACGCAAGTCATGATTTGCACATACACCGCCTTGTTCGACAGGATGAAGAACTGTTCACGAACGCCACCATTATTGGCATCGAGCAACGCCAACCAGGAGCGTACCAAGTCTTGAGAATTGATACGCGCGATCGCGAAGGGCAGCTGGTCGCTACGACCTATCAGGGAGGTCTGTGGCGAGGCGTGAACGTTCTGGGGGAGGATAAATCTATCTCGGCGTCGCCTGACCTACCCACCATCGCCGAAGCGGATAGTTCCGGCGATCGCGTATTTGAACTTGCCGTGTCACCGCACGCTGCGCACGTCTACACCGAATGTGCGCGAATCTGGAATCCTATTCATACCGACAAGGCGGTCGCATTGGCCGCCGGCCTTCCGGATATCATATTGCACGGCACCGCGACGTTGGCGCTGGCCGTGTCCAAGATCGTATTCGAATGCCTCGATCTCGACCCGGCTCGCGTCCGTCGGGTGGCTTGTCGATTTGCCGCTATGGTGCTCATGCCATCGACGTTGAAACTCGTCATCGATGCACGGTCCGAGTCCGGGATCTGGTTTACGGTCTTCAATACCGAAGACGAACCCGCGATTCGTGGCGGTTATCTCGGAATCGAGCCGTAAAGTGTGAGATAAATTAACGCCTTGTGCGCGTTGAACAGGCCTTAATGTTTCGTCATCATACGCGCGCGTCGTGCATCGACGGCGGCGCGCGAGCGAGTGCTCGATGTGAGTGAGTGACGCATGATCGCGACGATCGACCTTTACGAACGGATACCGAGGATTCTTCGGTTGGATATCAGTGGCCGACCTATTGATTGGGTCAGCTGGCGGGGCGCCGTTTGCCTCTATGCGCGTGAAATTGTCGTGTGGACGCTTGGCGATCCGGTACTGCACGTTCGAGGTGGCCATTCACGATTCGACGGCACTCAGAGCAGCATCGACATCCACAGCATCATCGCTTGTGACGGTAAGGTCATGCCGTCAACGAAAGGTATACCCCCACTGACCAACCAGGCGCTGTTCGGTCGCGACCGCAATGTGTGTTTGTATTGTGGAGGCAATTTCCCCGACAGCGGCCTGACGCGCGACCACATCGTGCCTACCTCGCGGGGTGGCAGTGATATGTGGGACAACTGCGTGTCGGCTTGCAAGCGCTGCAACCACCATAAAGGTAATCGTCTCGCTCATGAGAGCGGAATGGAGTTGCTGGCTCTGCCGTACGTGCCGAATTTCGCCGAGTATCTAGCGCTGATCAACAGCGGACGAATCTTGGGCGACCAGATGGACTTTCTCAGGAAAAGTTTCGGGGCCAATAGCCGGTTGCTGCATTGACGTAAGACGGGTAGGAGCGGCTTCAGCCGCGATTAGGCACGAACTAAACACAAAGAATCGCGGTTAAAACCCCTCCTACCAGGGTGGTCCACTGAATTTTCGAGGTCCCCTAAAACAGCCCCTACCTCGCTCCGTGGTCCTTCAGAACCTGAGCAACACAGCCCGTTAGCCGTTTGGCGGTTGCGATCTCCAGAAATTCGTTAGGGCCGTGGGCGTTGGATTTCGGTCCCAATACACCTGTCACCATGAACTGTACCCCGGGATACGCATCTCCCAACATCTTCATGAAGGGGATGGTGCCGCCCATACCCATGTACATGGCGGGCTTGCCGAAAAACATCATTGATGCCTTGTCTAACGAGTCTTCGAGCCAAGACGCAACTTCCGGCGCGTGCCAACCGGTCTGCGCGGTTTCCAGCTCGAACGTGACGTGGGCGCCGTTCGGCGGATCTGCTTCCAATATGTCTTTTATACGGCGCGCGGCTTCCGGCGCTTCGAGGGTCGGTGGCAGACGAAATACCAACTTGGCGCTAGTGGAAGGGCGCAAGGTGTTGCCCGCGTTGCCTACATCCGGTGCGCCGGACAGACCAACCGTTGCCAAACTCGGGTGCCAGGCGTTGTTGACCAGCAACTCACCGATATCATCGGTGTCGGGTTGCATGCCTTCGGTCCACGGAAATCGGTCGATCACTTCGCGCCCCAGAGTTTGACCGACGGATTGCAGCTGCCGAACCGCGGCCTTAGGTACCTCAACATGCAACACTTCATGTAGGCGACCGGTTGTTGCATCTTCGACCCTATCGATCAAATTGCGCAGCAGCCGAAAGGACGAGGGAACGATACCGCCGGCGGCTCCCGAGTGCTGTCCCTCAGTCAGAACCTCCACCGTCAGCACCCCCGGCAACATGCCCCTCAATGAGGTCGTTATCCAAAGTTGATCGTAGTTACCGCACTCCGCGTCCAGGCACACGACGAGTTCGGGTTTGCCGATCTTGTCCTTGAGCGCTTCGACGTAAAACGGCAGGTCGAAGCTACCGCTTTCCTCGCAGCCTTCGATCAGCACTACGCAACGACCGTGTGGAATGCCTTGTCTTTCCAATACGGCAACGGCCGAGAGCGACCCAAACAACGCGTATCCGTCGTCCGCGCCGCCACGACCGTAGAGCTTGCCGTCTCGAAATACCGGCTCCCATGGGGACAGATCCTGCTGCCATCCGGTAAATTCCGGCTGTTTGTCGTAGTGCCCGTACAGGAGCACGGTACCGCTGCCGCCAGTGGCCGGAATATCGATGAACAACAGCGGCGTGCGTCCTGGCAGCGTCACGATCTGCCGGTCCATGTTGTCGAGGCCCGGTGTATCGCACCAGCGATCCAACAGCTCTACCGCGTTACGCATATAGCCGTGGGTTTCCCAATCAGGATCGAACATCGGCGACTTGTTGGGGATGCGAATGTAGTCGGCCAGGGTCGGCAGAATGCTGTCTTCCCATATTTGCTCGATGAACCGATTGGCGGCGTCGATATCCATAGAATCTATAGCGACAGTCTAAGCCGCAGGTAGGCTGCGCGCCCGGGTGTTCGAAAGCCGAGTAGATCTTCGTACTCCTCATCGAGCAGGTTTTCCAGACGCACCGCGACCTCAAAGTTGTCGGTAAGCGCGAAGCTTACATGAGCGCGCAATAACGTATAGGCATCTAATTTGACGCGGGCGGCGGGAAAGCTGACGAAATCCAGATCGTCCTGATCATCCACGTAGTACGCGGCGAGGTGGATCGCAAGCCGCTCACGCTGGTGGGTAATCTGCACGTTGCCGGCGTGGCGCGGCCTGCGTATCTCGGTGTTACCGTCGTCTTCTTCGGCATTGACGACGCCCCAGCTCAGCTCGACGGTGTTGTTCCCGTGCCGTGCGCGCAAGGTGAGTTCCGCGCCGTCGCGCTTGCTTGCACCCGGCTGATTGACCGCGGTAAATCGAAACGTCATCGGATCGAAAAAGAAGCCGTTGATTTCATCCTCCAACCGGTCGCGGAAAAGTGTGATACCTAGCTCCGCCTCGACCTCGGAAAAAGACAGCGACTGCTTCAGACCGATGGATAGGTGCTGGTTGATTTCCGGTTTCAAGGACTCGTTGCCGATAAACGTGTTGGGTGTGAAACCGAAACGCTCGACGAAAGACGGGTTTTTGATGCCGGTGCCATAGTTTGCCCAGAGCGTCGAGGTGTTTCTGAACTGATAGCTGAGCGCAAGTCGGTAGCTCGTGGCGTCGTCGAAATTGCTGTTGTCATCGTGGCGTAGGGAAGCGGACCAAGCGAAGTCTCCGGTTCGACCGAGATATTCGAGCCCTGCGCTGATCGTGTCGATCTCCTGCGATTGGTTGGGGTCGCCGAAGAAGCTCGCCGCACCGGATTGGTCGAACTGTTCTTCTTCGTATTCTACGAGTAGTTGTAGTTCCGCTGCAGGGTTGAAGCTGAAGCTGCCGTTGTAGGTGGCTTTCACTCGTTCACCTTCCGTAACGCTAAGGCGCGCACCGTCCGCGAACGCGGTGTTCTGCGTCGTCAGGTAGCTCAGTTGCAGCTGTTGAAACCACCGTTGACCCGACATTTCGAGGCTCGTGCTGGCGAGCACCTCTATGTGCTCACCGTCGTTGTCGCCGTCGACCGGTTGGAACGTCGTGAACGAAAGCGGGTCGAATTCGGTTTCGGTGCTTGTATTGCGCAGCATGGCACGCAGGCGCCAACGGTCTGCTAACCATCCGCCACTCACATGCCAACTCACGTGATCATAGCCGTCTTCTTCGCTACCACTACGCGACGTGTTGGTGCCCTCGGTCGTGTAATCCAGCACCGCCAGGTTGTAGTAGTAACGTTTCGTACGGTCTGCCAGCTGCAAGTTGGCAACCAGCGTCCCGAACGACCCGGCTTCTATGCCTAGCGTACGTATGCGATGGGTCGGTTCAGTTGACACGTTGATGACTCCGGCCAACGCATCGCTGCCCCACATTGCGCTTTGTGCGCCGGGTAGGAATTCGATGTGATTGGACGCAAACGGCAACATGTGGGCAAAGTTGTATTCCGACCCGGTGGCTGGATCGTTGGCTTCGACCCCGTCGATCATCACCAGCGTGTGGTTGGCTTCGGAACCGCGCACGCGCACTTGGGTGAGTCCGCCCATGCTGCCCGCTTGACTGATAGCGAAGTTGGGCAACTGTCTCAACACCTCGACGCCGACCGGCGAGTGGTGTTCGAAGCGAATGATTTTCACCGGCAAGACAGGATCCGAGGTGGGTATGCGGTGGGCCGTGACCACGATGGTCTCAGGGTCTTGTTGAGTATCTTCGGCGGCGTTTACCGGAACGGCATGGAGCAGGCTGGCTAAAGCCAGCATGGGCAATGGACAAGGGATTTTCATGATCGTATCCAACGAATCTGTCCACCCCGGACAGATGTGAATGGGTTGGATCCGAGTCGGTCTCCGGACTGACGAGCGGTTTCGTTGTCACCTTCCCGCGCCGTTAAGGCACAGTGGCTGTGGTGGGCACCTCTAGCAACCCATCACGCCCCGATAGGTTGTCAGAGGTGCCCTTGTACCACGCGATAACGTCTTCTCGATTACCGTTGCGGGGGCAGCGCCGGATTCTCACCGACTTCCCGTACACTCTGACCCGCTCCACAACCTTTGTGGAGCGCCAAGAATTCTAACCTCACTCAGTCGAAACCGCGAATGCAGTCGTAGCCATGCAGCCAATCCAACTGTTGCATGGCTATCTCCGGAAGGAAACGGGTGCCGAGTCCCAAACGGAGGTTGCGTTTGAAAATCGACCATCCATCATCTAAGTGAAAACTTTTGCCTTGTGCCCGGGATCCGATCTGTACCTTTGCTGTACGGGGTTTTCGATATTTCGCGTACTCGGAGAACGCCCCGGCAATGTCTTCTTCGTAGTGTTCCAACATACGCGAGAGTACCCACGCATCCTCGATGGCCATGGCGGCACCTTGCGCCATATAGGGCAGCATGGGATGACAAGCGTCGCCCAACAGTGTGGCGTGGCCGACCGACCAATTCGGTAGAGGGTCGCGATCGTAGAGCGCCCATTTGTAGCAATCGTCGACGTTGTCGATCAACGTGGCCAGGCTTGCATGCCAATCGGCAAACTCATTGGCGAGTTCACGTTTGTCGCCGAGTGTGCGCCAGGACTCTTCTTGCCAGCTTGGGTTTTCCACGATGCCAACGAAGTTGACGAGTGCGCCGCCGCGCACATAGTAATGTACGAAGTGTTTGCGCGGTCCCATCCACACGGTTGCCGTTGGCGCGATGAGCTGCTTGGGCAAACGTTCGACTGGGACCATAGCGCGCCAAGCGACGTGCCCGGTAAAGCGTGGTTCATCGGGTCCGTGTATGGCAGCCCGCACTGCCGAGTGAATGCCGTCGCACCCAACGACCACATCATGGCTGACGCTGGTGCCGTCCTCGAAAGTAATCGAACCGTCCTTGGGCTCTACGTCGGTACAGCATCTATCGAGCTGAATGTCGATACTCAACTCGCTGGCGGCATCGAGCAGCACTTGGTGCAGATCGGCTCGATGGATGTGGTAGTAGGGTGCGCCATAGCGGTCTTCCGAGAATTTGCCCAGCGGGCGTTGTGCCACGATAAAACCCGATCGGGACGTACGGAAATGTACGGCCCGTGGATAGAAAGCGGGTTCTTTGAGTGCGTCACGGAGTTTGAGCGCATGGAGAACGCGGGTGGCATTGGGGGAAAGTTGAATGCCGGCGCCGAGACCTTCCGCACGGTCGGCCTGCTCGTATACGGTAATGTACTTGAAGCCATTGTCGCGACAAGCCAACGCCAGCGTTAGGCCGCCGATTCCAGCTCCGACGATCCCGATTGACAGCAACTCGTTAGTCTCCGCTGCGCTTCCAGCGCGTTCCGTCTCGCGTGTCTTCCAGTTCAACGCCCATGCCGGCAAGCTCCTCGCGAATTTCGTCGGCACGTGCGAAGTTCTTGTCGGCGCGCGCGCTGTTGCGCTCGTCAATGAGCCCATCGATGTAGCTTGGGTCGAGACCGCCGACCGATTGGAAGTATGTCGTGATAGGCTGGTGTAAGAGCCCGAGCAACCATCCACCGGCCAGCAGTTGGCGTCTGAGCTCGAGGGCCTCGGCCGGTATTTGAGTTTTGTTGAGTTCGGTCGCGATGGCATGCATGGCAGCGAGTGCTTGAGGCGTGTTGAGATCGTCCAACAAGGTGTCCAATACGGTTTGCGGATAGGCGTCGGTTGCTTGAATCGCAAAGGCATCCGAGGTGTCGTTGCCAAGCGTATCAACACCGCGCAGCGCCTGGTACAAACCGTCCAGGCTGCTCTGCGCCTGATCCAGCAAGTCTTCGGACCACACAAGCTGCGAACGATATTGCCCACGAAGCAGCGTGTAGCGGAGCACTTCCCCGGAGTAGCGTTTTCGCAGGTCGTGGATAGTTACGATGTTACCCACGGATTTCGCCATCTTCTCTTGGCCCATGGTCAACATGCCGTTGTGCAGCCAGTAACGCACAAACTGCGTGTTAGCGTGTGCTGAGCGACTCTGCGCTGCCTCGTTCTCATGGTGCGGGAACGTGAGGTCCGAGCCGCCGCCATGAATGTCGATGCTCAAGCCCAGATGCTTGTGGATCATCGCAGAGCATTCTATGTGCCAACCCGGTCGACCGTGGCTCCATGGACTGTCCCAGCCTGGCAACTCCGGCGTGGAGGGCTTCCAGAGCACGAAATCCTTGGGATCTTGCTTGTAGGGCGCAACCTCGACGCGAGCGCCATCCAGCATGTCCTCGAGCGAACGTTTTGAAAGGCTTCCGTACTCGGGGTCGGCCGGGACGTGGAACAGCACGTGACCCTCTGCTTCGTAGGCAAAGCCTTTGTCGACCAAGCTTTGGATCATGTCGATGATCTCGTCGATGTGCTCTGTAGCCCGCGGCTGCACGTCGGGTTGCAGAATGCCGAGCACTGCCATGTCGTCGTTGTACGCGTCGGTAAAACGGTCAGTGAGCGCTTTGATAGGTTCGCCGTTTGCTAGTGCTTGTCGATTGATCTTGTCGTCGATGTCGGTGACGTTGGCCACGTACGACACCTTCGGATAAAGCACCTGAAGCAATCGAAACAAGACGTCGAAAACGACTGCGGGTCGACCGTTGCCGATGTGTACGTAGTTGTAGACCGTCGGTCCGCACACATACATCGTGATGCGCTCTGGATCGATGGGTTCGAATAGCTCTTTCTGACCGGAAAGCGTGTTGTGAAGTTTGAGCTGCATGCGGTTTAACCGGGATCCTCGGTGACGCGTATGCAGTCGCCGTCGACCAGTAGATAAAAACAGCTGTCTCGGTTGGTATGGCAGGCGGGACCCGTTTGCTCGACGACAAGTAGTATTGCATCACCATCGCAGTCGAAGCGTAGCTCCACCAGCTTCTGCAAGTGGCCGGAGGTTTCGCCCTTTCTCCAATAAGTGTTACGGCTGCGCGAGTAGTAGCAGGCGTAACCTTCCGCCAACGTCCGTTCGATCGCAGTGCGGTCCATCCAAGCCATCATCAACACCTGGCGAGTGTTGACGTCTTGCGCAACGGCCGCGATGAGCCCTTGGTCGTTATAAGGCAGCATATCCAGTACTTGGGCTAAGGGTTGGGTCGTTCCGGCCTCCGCCGACTCCAGCTCTTTGAACGTGGTCATGATCGGTAACGTCGTTCCAAGTAACGGAACACGGCGCGCAGACCCATGGCTTCGCCACCCTCTGGCCGGCCCGGTCGCGTGCGTGTGTTGTAACCCATGATGTCGAAATGTACCCATGGGACGTCGTCGACGAACTTCGCGAGAAATAACGCGGCGGTGATCGCGCCTGCATAGGGAGAACTCGCGGAGTTCACCGTATCTGCCACCTTGGAATCGAGCATGTGGCGGTATCCTTCGTGTAGCGGCATGCGCCACACCGGATCGTCGATGGCCACTCCGGCTTGATGTATGCCATCGGCTAAGGCGTCGTCGTTGCTGAACATGGCCGCAATCTCGGGCCCGACGGCCGACCGAGCCGAACCGGTAAGGGTGGCAAAGTCGATCATCAGCTCGGGTTGGGCTTCGGTGGCAAGGGCCAACGCGTCGCAGAGTACCAGGCGCCCCTCGGCATCGGTATTGTCCACTTCCACGGTTAGCCCATTGTAAGTATTGAGCACGTCGCCAGGGCGATAGGCGTTTCCGGCGATAGCGTTTTCCACGGCCGGGATCAACAATCTCAGGCGCACGGGTAGCGATTCCGACATGATGAGCTGGGCCAGTCCGAGCGCCGTTGCGGCACCACCCATGTCTTTCTTCATGTTGCGCATGCCTGTGGCGGACTTGATGTCGAGCCCGCCACTGTCGAAGCACACACCTTTGCCGATAGCGATAATTAGTGGATGGTCGGCCTCGCCCCAGGTTATGTCTATCAACCGCGGAGCGTCTTCTGAGGCACGTCCCACGGCATGAATAGCCCCGTAACCTTCTGCCAGCAGGTCGGCGCCAACCACGATGCGACATTCGGCACCTTGTGTATCGGCGACCTGAGCGGCTTCGTCGGCCAGATGCGATGGCAGCATGTCTGCCGTCGGTGTATTGATGAGGTCTCGGACGAGGCTTATCGCACGGACGAAATTGTCGAGCCGATTGCTGTCGGCGTCTATCGGTAGTACCAGCTGTGCAGGTGTGTGTTCTTGATCCTTGTATCTGCTGAATTGGTAGCAACCCAGTCCCCACCCAAGCAGTTGTAGCTCATCGGCCGGATGATTCAACGAATAGCAACCTTCGGCCAGCTTGAAGGGCAGTCCGCCGAGGGTGGCGAGCGAGGTCTCGCCGTCCCAACCCGCGACAACGCTCTCTGGCGCACCCGACGAACTGAGCAGCCAACAATGTTGCCCAGCAGTTGCTGCGAACTTGCTGCTCTGGATCCATTGCTGCTGCGCCGTGGACTGTGATGCGAGCCAGGCATCGAAGTCGCTGGTTTTGACCAACGTAATGGGTGTCGCCGCTTGCCCGTCGGAGAGGTCGCTGTCGGTGAGATAAGGGTCTGGCATGAGAGTCGAACGAGTGGGATGACGTGAGATAGTCTATGATGGATTGTTCGGGTGCAACCCCAATGCGCAATCTCGGGAGGGGAGGTCATTGAAACGGTTAGGGGGTCTGATCGCGCTGATCGTCGCGGCACTGTTTGCCCACAATGCTGACGCGCGCACTAACAAGCCGATACTGCACGGCAAGCACTGGATCGCGATTACCGGCAAGCCGTTGGCGGTTACCGCCGGCGTCAAGATGTTCGAAAGTGGCGGCAACGCCGTGGATGCTGCGTGCGCCATGTTGGCCGCGACCGCGACAATGTGGGACGTCTTGAGTTGGGGTGGTGAAACCCAGGCACTCATCTATCACCCGGGTGAAGGCAAAGTCATCGGCATCACCGCCCTCGGAGTTGCGCCGACAGGCGCAACGCCTGAATTCTTCAAGGCCCGCGGCATGGACTACCCGCCCGCATACGGCCCCTTGGCGGCCGTGACGCCAGGCACACCCGGGGGCTTGATGGTGATGCTGGCCGACTACGGTCGGTTGTCGCTCGCCGAAGTGTTGGCGCCGGCCATCGAGATGGCCGAGGGATATCCGATGGAGGCGCAGACAGCGAATTCCATCGAGCGTATGAAGGAGGTAATCCGCCAGTGGCCTAAGTCGCGCGAAGTATTTCTCGTGCATCAAGGTGAGGAGCGCGAAGCACCGTACCCCGGAGAGATCTTTCGTCAGCCGGATCTCAAAGCCACGTTGCTGAAACTCGTCGAGCGCGAGCAGGACGCGTTGGCCGCCGGCATGTCGCGTGAGGATGCCATTATGGAGGCGTACAAACGCTTCTACACGGGCGACATCGCCGCCGAATTCGTGCGCGGTTCGCAAAGTTTGGGCGGTCTGCACACACTCGAGGATCTTGCCAGCTGGCAGGTTTACACGGAAGAACCGGTTAGCACCAACTACAAAGGCATCGACGTCTACAAGCTGACCACTTGGGTGCAAGGACCCGTGATGCTGCAAGCCCTGAATCTTCTAGAGCAGCTCGACGTCAAACAAATGGGCTACAACAGCGCACGCTACATACATTCGTTGTATCAAGTATTGAGTCTGGCGATGGCCGATCGGGACTTCTACTACGGCGATCCGTATTTTCCGCCGGAGGAGCCGATTGAGGGATTGTTGTCCAAGCGCTACGCCAAAGATCGGGCCAAACTCATCAACTTCGAAGCAAACGATGTCAACATCAAACCGGGTGATCCGTATCGCTTCCAACGAGGTGATAACCCGTATCTAGACCTCCTAGACAAGTGGACCAACGTTCCGGATCCGGACGGGGCGCTCATGCCGCCCTGGCAGCAGGCGAGCTTCGATGCGAATGAGTTCGAAGAGCGTTTCATGGCGGGCACGACCTCCATTCAAACCGCAGACGAAGAGGGATGGGTGGTATCCGTCACACCTTCGGGCGGCTGGATTCCGGCGACAATTGCCGGTAATACTGGCGTGGGCATGAGTCAACGCATGCAGAGCTTCGTGCTCGATGCCACCCAAAATCCGTACAACGTCGTGAGGCCAGGCCAACGTCCCCGGGCAACCTTGACCCCCGGCATGGCGTTGCGAGACGGCAAACCGTATCTGTCGTTTGCCGTACAGGGTGGCGACATCCAGGATCAAGTTCTCGTACAGTTCTTCCTCAACGTGGTGGAGTTCGGCATGAACGTCCAGGAGGCGGTAGAAGCCGCGAACATCACCAGCTATCAACTCAGAAATTCGTTTGGCGATCACCGCGCCCAGCCGGGCCGGATCCTACTGAACGAGCAAACGCCGGCCTGGGTACGTAAGGAGCTGGAGCTGATGGGTTACGATCCGGTGTACCAGCAACGCACGTCCGGGCCGATCAACGCCATCTACTTCGACCAGCAACAAGGTACCTTCCAAGGTGGAGCCAGTGACTTTGGCGAAGACTATGGCCTGGCTTGGTGAGGCGTGGGGTGATGAACTTGGGATTCTCCCGATTCCGATAGGAATGAGTCGATCTCAGCCGACACCCGGTCGAGCCTGGTCAATACGAAAAGGTGCCCGCAGTCATAAACGCTCAAGCGGGCGTTGGGTAGCCGATTGACCAGAATGCGCGCGTTGGCCAACGGAATGATCGGATCGTCTTCGCCTGCCATCACGAGAGCTGGTGCGCGTACTTTGTGTAGCCAAAGCAAGCTCGTCCAACCGGACAGGGCGTAAAGCTGTCCGAGATATCCCCACACCGACGGCGGGGTCATCAGCCGTGCGTGTCGTGCTGCGCGCTCCGGCGCGTTGCGAAAGTCGCCGCCATAAATATCGCCGGCGATGGTCTTGAAGTAGCCAGCGCTCAAATACCGAAGCGGCGTTGCCATGCGCAGCATGACCGAGAGTCGCGGTGGCACCATGAGGTGGCCCGTCGACGTTGCGGCCAAAACCAGCCGATCCGTTCGCTCGGGATACTGCCACGCGAACTGTTGCGCCAGACCACCGCCCCAGGACACCCCCATGATGTGACATCGCTCGATTTCGAGTACGTCCAAAAGGGTACGCGCAAGCGTTGCGAGTTCCGGCATGCGTTTGGGCAACAGCGAAGGTCGTGTTGCACCGACGCCCGGTAAATCGAAGGCGATCACCGGTACGGTCAACGCACCAAGCAGTGGTTGCAGAAGGTCGACGGAAGCACCGATGCCATTGAAGATGAGTAACGGTGTACCCGGACGTTCGAGAATACTAACGACGCGCAAGCGATGTCCCGCGACGTCGACGTATTGGTTACGAATTATTCGAATACGTAGGTTCCCGGTGCCGGTGCGAGTTCTGCGTATTGCTCGTTGCCGAACTCCGTCGGCGCCTTCGTTTGTTCGGCGTGTATCCCGTTCAGCCACTCTGTCCAGTAAGGCCACCACGAGCCCTGATGTTGCTTGGCATCCTTCAGCCAGTCCTCGGCCGAAGGCGGTGTGTCGGGGTTAGCGTAGAACTTCCGCTTCGAGGAAGTCGGCGGGTTGATCAGGCTCTGGATGTGACCTGCCGTGCTCAAGACATAGGTGACGTCGCCCCCCAGAATCTGAGTAGTTCGATAACATGCTTGCCACGGTGTGATGTGATCCGTCGTACCCCCCGTAACGAACGTGGGTACGGTCACCCTGTTGAGATCGATCGGCACATCGTTGATCGACAACGCGCCCTGCTTAGTGAGCAGGTTGTCCTTGAAGACGTCCAGAAAATCGCTGTGCAGCCGTGCCGGTAGACGAGTGGTGTCGTTGTTCCAATACAAAATGTCGAACGCCGGTGGTGATTCGCCATGCAAGTAGTTGGATACCACGTAGTTCCAGATGAGATCGTTTGGACGCATCCAATTGAATATCCGCGCCGTATCGTTGCCGTCGAGCACGCCGGCCTTGGCCGAGCGCTTGCGGGCTGACTCGATCGTTTTGTCGTTGGTGAAGAGGCCCATCACAGAGTCGCTGCTGGCCGGTTGTAGGACGTTTACCATCAGCGTAAGCGACGCCACCTTGTCTAGCTCGTCTTTACCGGCGAGATAGCCGAGCGCCACAGCCAAGGTGATACCGCCGGCACAGGCGCCGACCATGTTCACCGCGTCGGCGCCTGTGACGTCGCGTGTAACGTCGATCGCCTTGTCGAGAGCGTTCACGTAGTCATCCAAGCCCCAGGCACGATGTTCGGCTACGGGGTTACGCCACGACACCACGAAGACCTGAAAACCTTGTTCCGAAAGGTATTTCACCATGCTCTTTTCAGGCGACATGTCGTATATGTAGTACTTGTTGATCTGCGGAGGCACGATGAGCAGCGGACGCGAGTTCTGCATGTCCGTATGGGGCTGATACTGGATCAACTCGACGATCTCGTCGCGATGAATCACGGCGCCGGGCGTGTTGGCGACGTTCTGCCCAACTTTGAATGCCGACTTGTCGACCTGGCTCGGCATGCCGTGGTTATATCGCAGATCGTGAACGAGGTTTTTGAAGCCTGTCGTCAAACTCGCACCGCGAGTCTCGAATGCCCTCCGAAGCGCCGACGGATTGCCGAAGAGAAAGTTGGTCGGCGCAAGCGCATCGGTTGCAAGCGAAGCGACGAAACGGGCACGCTCCAAGTCTTCGCCTTCGAAACCCACGGCTTCCACCCATTTGCCGACCGATGCTTGCCAGGCCAACCAGCTCTTGGCAACCCTCGAATAGATGGGGTTATCGGTAAATTGCGCATCGGCGAAGCGCCTGTCTTTAGGGGACGGCTCGTATTCGGACCTGCCGAAAAGGATCCGAATCAGCTCGCTGTTGAATTGCAACAGGTGTTGTGCCGCCACGGTCGGTTGCAACACGGCGGCTTGCAGAACCTGTGCCGTCGACGTTGCCAGGTCGTCTAGGCTTACGCCGACGATGGGGTTGAGCGTGAGAACGTGATCGTCGACGGAGACGTTGTCGGCTGGGGCTGTCATCTCTCCTCCGAGGTGGAACGAACCTGACTACTACTCGACATCTAGTGTACGCCCGAACTGGACCGATGCAATTGATCTCGGCGTTGCAAGGGTGTCGCTTCGAGCGCATATTCATTGGACTTCTTAAATACACGGCAGGCGAGCTTGAGTAAATTCAACCAACCACTCTCCGGCAACGAGATGCCCCGATTTGCCGGTCACACATCGATGTTTCGTCTGCCAATCGATGCCTCGGCAGAAGGGTTGGACGTCGCCATCGTGGGCGTTCCACTCGATATCGGAACGAGCAATCGCACGGGCACGCGCTATGGACCGCGGCAAATTCGGTCCGAGTCGGTGTTGGTGCGTCCCTACGGCATGGCGACGGGCGCTGCACCCTTCGATTCGTTTCAGGTTGCCGATGTGGGAGACGTGGCGCTCAACCCGTATCAACTGGACAAGTCCATAGACATCATCGAACGACGTTACGCTGAGCTCTTAACGCACGATGCCACGCCGGTATCGATGGGCGGTGATCACACCATAGCGTTACCGATCTTACGGGCCGTCGCCAAAAAGTATGGACCTGTAGGGCTCGTGCACGTCGATGCCCATGCGGACGTCAACGACGAGATGTTCGGTGAGAAGATAACCCATGGCACGATATTTCGACGTGCTATCGAGGAGCGTTTGGTCGACCCTGACAAAATGTTTCAGATAGGCTTGCGCGCGACCGGTTATGGCGTAGACGACTTCGACTGGGCACGCAAACAAGGCGTTACCGTCGTGCTGGCCGAAGACTGCTGGTACAAGTCCCTGCAACCTCTGATGCAGCAGGTTCGCGACGTGATTGGCAGCGACCATCCCACCTATCTTTCTTTCGACATCGACGGGTTGGACCCGTCGGTAGCGCCTGGCACCGGTACGCCGGAACCGGGGGGGCTTACGGGTTCGCAAGGTCTCGAGATCATTCGGGGGTGCTTCGGCCTAAACCTCGTCGGGTGTGATCTCGTTGAGGTGTCCCCGCCCTATGATACGACCGGTAACACTGCTCTCCTTGCGGCCAACCTCCTGTTCGAGATGCTGTGTGCGTTGCCGGGGTGTATCCGTCGGTAGAGCAGCGATTGCTACCCTTGTAGGGCCGCTTATCTACGTTAGCCCGTATATCCGCTTGACGTTGTCGCCCAATACCTTGGCCCGTACTTCCGGCGCGAGTGCGTTGGCGTAGCGCGTCAGATCATCTACCCAGGTGTGGGGATGATCGGGGTGCGGGTAGTCCGTCGCCCACATGAAGTTGTCAGCACCGACGTGGTCGATGATATGCGGGGCAGCGGTTTCATCCGGATCACCGGAGATGAAACACTGATCGCGAAAGTAGTCACTGGCCTTGCGGCGGTTCGTCGGGTAGTTGAGCGCGTCGGCGTAGGCGTCCAAGCGGTCGAGCAGCGCGCCAATCCAACCGGAGCCGACTTCGAGTATGCCGAGTTTCAGGTTGGGGAATCGATCTAGCGTACCGAGCGACATGAACGAAATGAGTACTTGTTGTGTGAGGCTGCGTAGCCAGATCGCCTCGCCCCAGGCCCGGCCCTCGCGCGGCCATTCAAAGATGCCTTCGGCCGCGCCGTGCGGTGTAAACGTCGGATGTATTGCAAGGGGCACGTCGAGCTCGCAGCATTTGGCGAATAGGCCGTCGTGCTGCGCATCACCGTGGATAACCTTGTTGTGATTGAACGGATTCACCCAAGCGCCCTTGCAGCCATCTTTCACTGCACGTTCCAGCTCTGCCGTGGAGCCGTCAGGGTCGAGTAGGGTGAGTTGGGCAATCGGCACCAACCTGCCGTTCGTGTCACGGCAAAAGTCGGCGATCCATCGGTTGTACGCCCGACAATAAGCGAGCGAGAGTTCAGGGTCGGTCAACTCGCACTCCCACAACAAGCCGATGGTTGGATAGAGTAGCGCACGCTCCAGGTTTTCTTGATCGAGGAGCGACACGCGTTCGATGGGGTCTGCCGCCCCGAACGGAAAGCTGTCGGCGTACCGGCGATCGGGACTCGGCTTCAGGTTTTCTTCGCCCATGGCGCCCATGATTGAAAGACTGCCTTTCCTCGTCCGTTTCGACGGTACCCCGGCGATCTCCAGGTATTCGAGGCCGTCGTCATCGACTTGAATGCGTAGCGCACGCTCCCGGTACTTGTCCTCTAAATAGTTCTCCCAGAGATCGGGTGGTTCCAGAATGTGGCCATCCGCGTCGACGGTGCCATCGAATGGAAAGCGCTTTATTTCGTACGCCATAGTGGCTACACCATTTTCAGTGGCACGTCGCCGAGACCTAGATTGTTCCGTTCGAGTATCCGATCGGCCCGGTAGCTCGATCGTACCAAAGGCCCGGCAGCCACCTCGGTAAAACCGAGAGCCAGCCCAAGTTCGCGATAACGGTCGAACTCGTCCGGATGTACCCAGCGCTCTACCGGTAAGTGGTTGAGAGTTGGGCGTAAGTATTGTCCTAGGGTCAATACGTCAACGTCATGATCGCGGAGATCGTGCATGGCTCGAGCGATCTCGTCGTCGGTTTCACCGAGGCCGAGCATGAGACTCGACTTGGTGAGAATGTCGGGGCGGTGATGCTTGCCGTGCTGAAGTACGTCAAGCGTCTGTGCGTAACCCGCGCGCGGATCGCGTACGACATGGGTCAACCGCTCGACGGTCTCGAGGTTTTGCGCAAACACTTCAACTCCGGAATCGACGACGGTTGCCACCGCCTCGAGGTCACCGCCGAAATCCGGCGTGAGGGCTTCGACGGCCGTATTCGGGTTCACGGCTTTGATCGCGCGCACGCACGCGGCGTAGTGGGCCGCGCCGCCATCGGGCAGATCGTCCCGGTCGACGGAAGTCAAAACGATGTACCGGAGGTCCATGAGCCTGACGGATTCCGCAGCCGCGGCTGGTTCGTTTGCATCGAGCCAGCCATTGGGATTGCCGGTGTCGACCGCGCAGAATTTACATGCCCTGGTGCAAACGCTGCCCATCAGCATGATCGTGGCGGTGCCGTTGTTCCAGCATTCGCCGATATTCGGGCAGTGCGACTCTTCGCACACCGTGGCAAGGTGATGTTTGGTGACGGTGTTCTTCACGGCCGCAAACCGGGCGCCGCCACCGATTTTCACTCTGAGCCATGGCGGTTTGCGACCGGCAGGCAAGCGCCGATTGGCGTTGGCTTTCATGCCATCCTTTATGGCGGTCACACCCTCGAGCGTGCGGAATTTTTCGCCGCTCTTCGGCGAGGATCGGTGATCATGGCCGGTCATGGGCATATTCTATCCAATCCTAGGCAGCATCGCGTAGACTCGTCTGGCAAGGGAATACATCGTGATCAAACAAATCAGCTTCTTCAAGCGCAAAGAGGGAATCTCTGTCGAGGACTTTCAAAACCACTGGCGCACGGTGCACGCCGAGTTGGTGGTGAAGCTACCCAATTTGCGGGGTTACGTGCAAAACCACACGTTGTCATCCGGCTACGCGAAGCACGAACCCGATTTCGATGGCGTGGCCGAAGTGTGGTTCGAATCGACGGACGCCATGCGAAGCAACGTCGGTAGCGATGTTCTTCAGGCGATTCGCGACGACGAACACAACTTCATCGATCAATCCTCGATGGGGATGCTGTTGACCGAGGAGGTCGTCATCGTCGATGGTCCGAGACCACCGGGCGCGGTGAAGAGCATAGCCTTTCTCAACAAGCGCGACGACGTCACGCCGGAGTTCTTTCAGCAGCATTGGCGCACCCAGCATGCCAATATCGCCTCGCAAATCGCCGAGCAGCTACGCTACGTGCAGTGTCACTGTCGATTGGGCATTTACGCATCGGGTCGCAAGCCGCCATTCGATGGCGTGCCGATGTCTTGGTTTGCCAGTTTCGATGACTTGAAAGCATCGGGAAATTCCGAGGCGTTCCGCCTGACCCGGGCGGATGAACCCAATTTCATGGTGACGGGACGCCTGCCTTTCAGCGTCGCCGAGGAAGTGGAGATTGTCGCTCTATGACTTGAAGGCACCTCTAACTTTTGCTTCGGGGGTGTTCGTTTAGCTACTACCGGTTGATTGAGAAGTTCCGAAAGCGGACTGGTGCGGTGCACAACGCTATTTCTGCTCAGTGCCCATTCAGGACTCTCAAGTATGTAGACTGATTGATCTCATCGAGCCTGACGGGAAGGGAAATGGATACAAGTAGGGTACGCGCGTTCGCGGAAGCGGTAGGTCTTACTGCAGTGGTGGCATCACTTGGTTTGCTTACGTGGGAAGTGAATCAGTCTAATAGCCTCGCGAAAGCCAACGTTTACTCTGATGTCAGTCGGGACTACAACGAGTACAACTTGTTGATGGCAAGTAACGGGGAGTTTGCCGAAATACTCTCCCACCTGACCGAGGAGGAAGTTGAGTTATCGGCGATCGACGTTCAGCGGACTATCGGAATTGGTTCTTGGAATCGGAACGCTTGGAACAGCGCTGAAAGAGCATATCTCGAAGGGTGGATTCCTCAGGACAAGTATCAAGCTACGCTGAATGACATCGCGTTCATGGTGAAGCAATGGCCAGGATTGAAACCTTACCTACGTATGCTTGTGGAAGAATTGGGGAAAGATACAGATCTAACCATGGTAGAACGGAAGATCCTGGAACTGACCCAGAAGTAACAAATTTCCGGTATTGGCCGCTAGCTGCCTGGTGCACTGCACAAACCCATGTCCGCTTTAGCCCATCTAGCCGGGAGATAATTTCTGCAGGATATATCTATACCCCCGTAGAGCGTCCTAGTCCGAAAAGAGGGCGGCCGATTGAGAGGTTATTAGAGGTGCCCGTAAAGCGTCACGCTTTTGCATCCGCTTCCTGAAACTGCAACGAATGTAACGTGTAGTAGACGCCTTGGTTGGCCAGCAATTCCTCATGGGTGCCCAACTCCTCGACACGGCCGTTGTGCAACACCAGCACTCGATCGGCCTCCTGGATGGTTTGCAGCCGATGGGCGATGAGGATCGAGGTGCGCCCCGCGGTGAGCTTTCTGAGTGCGTCCTGAATCAGTAGTTCCGTCTCGGTATCGATGGAAGCCGTTGCTTCGTCGAGCACCAGAATCTCTGGGTCGGCCGCTAGCACTCGAGCGAATGCGAGCAACTGACGTTGACCCTGCGAAAGGTTTTGCCCGCGTTCAGAGAGCTGGGTGTCATAACCGTTCGGCAGCTCCGAGATAAATCCGTGGGCATTGACCCTACGTGCGGCGTCTATGGCCATTGCCAGCGTGATTGTGGTGTCGCCGAGGGCGATGTTGTCGTAGATGGTACCCGAGAAGATGTGGAAGTCTTGCAGCACCACGCCGATGCGCGTTCTGAGGTCGTGGGTGTGAATACGATTGAGATCGATACCGTCCAAGAAGATCTGGTTGTCGGCAAAGTCGTAGAAGCGTCCAAGTAGCCGGATCAAAGTGCTCTTACCCGAACCTGTCGGGCCGACGATGGCCAACTTTTCTCCCGCGCGAATGGTGAAGGTCACGTCATGCAGGATGGGAACATCCTGATCGTAGGCGAAGTTCAGGTTCTTGAACTGAACCTCTCCAGCCAGACGTTGCGGTAGGGTGGCCGGTGCATCGGGTTCGTGAATCTTCTCGTCCCAGTCCAACGCTTGAAAGATACGCTCGCCGCTCGCCATGGCTCTGAACAATATGTTGGTTTGCTCTCCGAGCACGACGATGGGATGGAACAGCATGTCGATGAAGCGGGTGAAGAGGATGACGCTGCCGAGCGACATCTGATCTTGAATCACCGCGCCTGCCCCGTAGTAGAGAACGACGCCGATGGCGATATGGACGATCGTATCGTTGAACGCGCCGTACAGTGTTTCCCAGCGGCTGGTATGTAGCTCGTGATGCAGGTTCTCCTCGTTGATTTTCGTGTAACGCCGCATGTTGATTGCTTGCCGCTCGGAGAGCTGTACGACTTGCAGCCCGGCAAGGTTCTCTTGCATGTTCTGGTTTAGCGAAGACAACGTCTGGCGCACCAACCGGAACAGCTTGCGAGTTGCGCGTCTGAAATAGTACGTCACGGTACCCATCAACGGTAACGCTAACAAGAGCATCAACGTTAGATCGACATCGATGCTGAGCATGATGGCCAAGGCTACGAAGAACGGTACGAACTCGCCGATCAAAGTGCCCATACCGCGCAATAATTCGTAGAGGGCTTCGATATCGTTTGTCACGCGGGTCATGACGCGTCCCACGGCAACCCGATCGTAGAATGACGAGGGACGGGTCTCGAGATGTTTGAAGAGGTCGAGGCGCAGATCTCGCAATCCGTTGATTACCGAGCTGATGAGCGTCAACCGGTGGGCGTGCCCGAAGAAAGCCCAACCGATCTGCAATGCTGCGTAGAGCACGCACGCGGCCCACATGGGATGTATGCCGACCATCTCGGCGATCCATTCGGTTGCGTCGATCATGCCGAGATCGGGCGCCAGATGTTTGGTTTCACCCTGAATGATATGGTCGATGACGACGAGGGAGATGATTACCGGCAGGAGTACTTGCAGAGTGGAAGCAAACAGGATGAGTACGCCACTCACCGCAAACGTCATGCGATACGGTTTCATCCAGCGCATCAAGCGCGAGAGCAGATGCATGTTCAACACCGCTCCCGACAGGTCGGCATCGAACATGGAGTAGTTGCGTCCAACTGGCGTGGTTTCGGCCATCAGCTCGGCGCCCCCAGAAACCCTTCGTAGTCGGACTCGTCCGCACCTTCACGCTGAATGCGTTCCAGCTCTGCATAGAAGCCGCCGCTCGCGATGAGTTCATCGTGGCTGCCGACCTCGGCGATTTTGCCGGAGTCTATCACCACGATGCGGTCCGAGTGGCGCGCGGTAGATACCCGATGCGACACTAAGATAGTGGTCTGGCCTCGTCGCAGGCGTTTAAGCTCGGAGAGAATGTGCTCTTCGGTTTCGGTGTCCACGCTAGAGAAACAATCGTCGAGCACTAACACCGGTGCCTCGCGAATGAACCCACGAGCGAGTGTCGCACGTTGCTTCTGGCCACCGGAGAGCGTTACGCCGCGCTCCCCAACGATCGTGTCCATTTGCTCGGGGAACTGTTCGATGGTGTCCCTCAGATCGGCGGAGTTGGCCGCCTCCCAGATCTGCTCGATCTCACGCGTGGGCTCGTCGTACGTGAGATTGTCCTTCAGTGGTTCGCCAAACAGGAACGGATCTTGGGGCACCATGGCAATTTGTGATCGAAGCTGCGCCAACGGATAGTCGTTGACGTCGTGGCCGTCTACGAACACACACCCCTTGGGTGTGTCTAGGATTCTAACCAGTTGCTTGAGCAGCGTGGTCTTACCCGCACCGATGCGTCCCATGA
The DNA here is from genome assembly GCA_027297435.1 of Gammaproteobacteria bacterium. GTDB lineage: Bacteria > Pseudomonadota > Gammaproteobacteria > Pseudomonadales > Azotimanducaceae > Azophilus. The sequence continues at coordinate 23,393 of JAPUIA010000021.1, forward strand.
TCGAAATGGATTCGCCCCGCTTGATGGTGAGGTTGATGTTTTCCAGGGCCAGCGGTCGGTCTTCATCGTATCTGAAACTCAATTCGCGAAACTCGATGTCGCCGCCGATGACAGCCGGTGTGGCCCCGCTTGGCTGGTCGGTGATTTCCGGATTGAGGTCCAGTACCTCGAATAGGCGGTCGCTGGCGACGGCGGCACGTTGAAACATGTTGATGATGAAACCCGCGACGCGAAAGGGTTGCACGACCATGTTGACGTACATGAAGAATGCGACAAATGCGCCGGGCTGCATTTCGCCATCGAGCACGAGAAAACCACCGTAGCCGAGTATGGTGATCGAGCAAAGTGCGGCCAGACTTGGCATCCAAGCCATCATCTGCGAGTTGATCTGTGCTTGTTGGTAGAAGGCGTCGGCGTACGACTGATTGGTTCGGGAAAACCGGGCGATCTCGTTGTCTTCTTGCACCATGGCTTGAATGGTTCGAATGCCCGATAGGTTTTCTTGCACGTGAGCGCCGAGATCTGAAAGGCGGTCCTGCACGTCCTTGGAGGCAACGAACATCTTACGAGCCGACCACCGTGCGTAGAAAAACACGAAGGGTAGGGGCGGCAGCAATAACAGCGTTAGCGAGGGCGAGTAGTACAGCATGAACCCGAAGCCGAATACGGTCGCGTACACCAATATGATGAACAAGATGCTGCCCATGGCGATCAGGCGTTGAATGATGCTGATGTCGGCAACCGCGCGGGTCATCATGTCGCCGATGGTGTACTTGGAAAAGAACTTCGCGCCCTGAAATTGCAATGCACCGTACAAGGCTTGGCGGAGATCGAATGCGACGAGCAAGCCTACGCGCCGTACGTTGTAGCGGGCGAACGTGACGATGACGTAGCGGGCGATGACGGTTGCCCCGATACCGATGACGGGCATCATGACGTCACTCTCGCCTGCCGCAATACGGTCGATACCGATCGCGAGAAAGAAAGGCACGAGAGCTTCGAAAAACCGTGCGAATCCGAAAGCGACGATGCCGACCGTCAGTCGAAACTTGTAGCGGCCGACGAAAGCGCGCAGTCGGTAGAGCGACTTCAGCATCTACGGAACACTAAAAACTTGCGTTGTGCGGTACCCGTGGAAAAGGTATCGCGTCGCGAATGTTATCCATACCGGTCAGGTAAAGTACCAACCGCTCGAGGCCCAATCCGAACCCGGCGTGCGGCACGGTGCCGTAGCGTCTGAGATCACGATACCACCACAGTTCGTCGCTCAAGTTTTTATCGGCCAGGCGTCGATCGAGCACGTCGAGGCGTTCTTCGCGCTGACTGCCACCGATGATCTCGCCGACGCCGGGTACCAACACGTCCAACGCCGCGACGGTTTTTCCATCGTCGTTCGCGCGCATGTAGAACGCCTTGATGTCGCTTGGATAGTTGACGACGACGACGGGCCCGCCGACGTGCTCTTCCGTGAGAAAGCGTTCGTGTTCGGATTGTAGGTCTGAACCCCATTCGACCGGAAACTCGAAGTCGCACTTGGCGTTCTTCAGGATGGCCACGGCATCGGTGTAGTCCAGACGCGTGAACTTGCTGTTGATGACGTTTTCGAGGCGCGCGATCGCGTGCTTGTCGATGCGATCGACGAAAAACTGCATGTCGTCGGGAAGATCGTCCAGTACCTGTTGGCTGATCGACTTCAAAAAGTCTTCGGCGAGGTCCGCGAGATCATTGAGGTCGGCGAACGCAATCTCCGGTTCGATCATCCAAAACTCGGCGAGATGGCGGCTGGTGTTGGAGTTCTCGGCGCGAAAGGTTGGTCCGAAGGTATAAACCTTCGTAAGCGAACAGGCGAAGCTTTCAACGTTGAGTTGGCCGGAAACCGTGAGGAAGGTTTCAGCCCCAAAAAAATCGTTGCCGTAATCGGTGTCACGACCGATGGCGTCGAGTGTCGAGACCCTGAACAGCTCGCCGGCGCCTTCACAATCGCTCGCAGTGATAATCGGCGTGTTTACCCATAGGTAGCCGTTGCGATGAAAGTACCCGTGAACCGCCTGGGCAACGGTGTTGCGAACGCGCGCAATTGCGCCGAACGTGTTGGTTCGCGGACGCAAGTGCGCCATCGTCCTCAAGTATTCGAAGGTATGGCGTTTCTTGGCGATCGGGTAAGTCTCGGGATCGTCGACCCAGCCGACAATTTCTATCGCCGTCGCTTGGATCTCGCGGTCTTGACCCTTGCCCGATGATTCGACCAGCTTGCCGGTGACCCGTACCGAGCAACCGGTGGCAATTGCCTCGATTTCCGATACGTAATTCGGCAAGTCACCGTCGGCTACGGCTTGGAGGGTATCGAAGCAGGATCCGTCGTGGATATGGATGAAAGAGAAACCGGCCTTCGATGTTCTGCGCGAACGCACCCAACCTTCAATCGTGACCTCGGTGTCTAGCGCAACGGCGTGCCGCAAGATGGCCTTGATGGAGTTGGGGGTCATTGAGTATCACAACGGTTGAGGAATCTGGAATGATAATGGAATTGCCTGGGCCATGGATAATTCAGGTTGCCCTGTGGTCATAATGCAGTATGCGAACCAGCTATCTGATCATTGGCATTGGCGCAGCGGTACTGCTGATATTGGCCATTCGGTACTGGCCGGCCGCGGAGACGCCAATTCCCGAAATCGATCCTGCCGTCGCCGTACCGACGCTCGAGCCGGAACCGGTCGTCACGACCCCCGCGGTCAGCGATGTCGAACCGGAGCCGGTCGTCACGACCCCCGCGGTCAGCGATGTCGAACCGGAGCCAGTGACCGATCCGCAACCTGAGATCCGACTACCGGAGCTCGACGCGAGCGATGGTTTCGTCAAGCAGCAGATCGCCGATCTCGGTTTGCCGGCCGTCTGGACCGATCGAGACGACTTGGTCCGACGCATGGCGGTGGTAATCGACAATGCGTCCACCGGCGAGTATCCGCGACCTCAGCTAGGCTTCCTGGCGCCCTCGGGCAAGTTTCAGATCATTGAGGTTGGTGAACGCCTCTATGTAGATCCGGCCAGTTACGCGCGTTACAACCGACACATCGACGTGCTCGAGAGCATTGATCCGAGCGCCTTGGTCGTGTTGCTGACGCTCATCGAGCCGCTGTTGGGCGAGGCGTTGGGTGAGCTTGGCAACCGAAGCGCTACCGGGGGGCAGATTCAGCGAGGCATCGAGCAGCTGCTAGCACTACCATTGCTTGAAGGTGATGTGGAACTGGTGCAGCCCAAGGTGTTGTACCAATATGCCGATCCCGAGCTCGAGGCATTGAGCAACCTGCAAAAACAGGTGTTGCGCATGGGGCCTCTAAACGTGCGGAGATTGCAAGATTACCTATCGCGGCTAAAGCCGCTCCTCCCCCACAATTGATCAGGTTCAATACTGGGGTAAGAGGTAGGAGCGGCTTGAGCCGCGATCTCGATGCTGGGCATGGTGTTGCCAAGCTCTTGGTGGCCTTACGCGCGATCTAGTCCTCGGATCTCACTCAACTCGACCCCGGATTTGAACGGGCTGTGCTGGTCTATCCAATCGATGTCCTGCTGTACGTAGTTGCGTTCGTCTTTTAGGAATTTAGCGACAGCCTCTCGAAACCCCGCGTCGCGGATCCAGTGAGCGCTGTAGGTTGCTTGCGGCAGGTACCCACGCGCGACCTTGTGTTGGCCTTGGGCACCTGCTTCCACTCTGGCGAGATTGTTGGCGATAGCGAAGTCGATGGCTTGGTAGTAACAGGTCTCGAAGTGGAGAAACCGATGATCTTCGATGCAACCCCAATTGCGGCCGAACAGGGTATCACCACCGATAAAGTTGAGCGCTCCGGCAATGTACCGGCCTGCTCGTCGACAGAGTATGAGCAGCGTGTTCTGCGGCATCGTCTCGTTGATCAGGCTGAAAAATTTGCGGGTGAGGTAGGGGGTGCCCCATTTACGCGATCCGGTATCGACGTAGAATTGATAAAACGCGTCCCAGTGGGCCTCGGTGAGATCGCTTCCGGTCACCCATTCTATCGTAACGTCCTCCAGGAGAGCGTCGCGGCGCTCGCGTTTCAGGTTCTTACGCTTCTTTGAAGACAGATCGCCTAAAAATTCTTCGAAACAGCCGTAGCCTGCGTTGTGCCAATGGTACTGCTGGTCCATGCGCCTCAAAAACCCAAGCTCGCCAGCCAACCGCCACTGGGACTCGGGCAAGAAAGTGAAATGCAGCGACGATACCTGCATCTGGTCCGCCACTTGCGCGCAAGCGCCAAAGAGCATCCGTTCCACTTCCACGTCGCAGGTTGCCGAGAGCGCCCGGCGCCCGGTCGCGGGGGTGAAGGGAATGCTGCCTTGCAGCTTCGGGTAATAGTCGCCTCCGGCGCGCTGCCATGCATCCGCCCAGGAATAGTCGAATACGTATTCACCTTGGGAGTGGCCTTTCAGGTACAGCGGTACGACTCCGCGAACTTGCTCGCCGTCTTGCACCACCAAGTGAAACGGTTGCCATCCGGTCCGTTTGCCGACGCTGCCGCTTGCCTCGAGGGCGTGGAGAAAATCGAAAGACAAAAATGGGTTGAAGGGCATCCCTTCGGGGTTTGCGCACCGGTTCCAGGTGTCCGGATCCAGCTCGTCAATGCTATGCAGAATACGCGCCGTGCGCTCCATGAGAACTAAATGTGCCGTTGCAGAGACTTATTTAACCAGAGTTGCGCGCTCAGGGTGGGATTAGCGTAAACCCATCGAATAGCGTTTGTTAGACTTGAGGGCACCTCAAATGACCCATTGCGAGCGAGATCGGCCTGTGAGTCAAGAACTGCCGGATAAGAAGGCGCTGCTGCATGAGCTGCGTATCGACCGCGAGGTCGAACCGGAGGATAAGGGGCGGCCGCTCAAGTGGTTTCTGCTAATCGCTCTCGTAGCCGGCGTTGGTTTTGTTCTTTGGTTCTTTCAGTTTCCTGGCGGCACACTCGTTCCGGTGAACACGGCGATTGCTCAAGCGTCTCAGTCGACGGCAGTGGGCGCAAGCGTGTTGGACGCGACGGGTTACGTGGTGGCGCGGCGTCAAGCAACCGTTAGCAGCAAAGTGACGGGCAAGGTTGTCGAAGTATTGATCGAAGAGGGCGTTTTCGTGCAGCAAGGCCAGTTGCTTGCACGTCTAGACGACAGCATTCCACAGGCACAGCTTCGTCTCGCCGAGTCTCAGCTCGAAGCCGCTCGGCGTAGCCTCGACGAGATGAACGTTTTGTTACGACAAGCAGAGCTTGATCTCCGGCGCACGCGAGGTCTTGCCGAGCGTAAGCTGGCCAGCCAGGCAGACCTTGATCGCGACGGGCTTTCGGTTGAGGGGTTGAACGCCCGGCTCGATCGAGCACGCCAAGAGATTGTGGTCGCGTCGCGCGGTGCGGCGGTGCAACGCCAGATCGTCGACGATATGCTTATTCGCGCGCCGTTCGATGGCGTCGTCATCGCCAAAGCCGCACAACCGGGTGAGATGATCTCGCCGCTGTCGGCTGGTGGCGGGTTTACCCGAACCGGCATCTGCACCATCGTCGACATGGACTCGCTCGAGGTCGAAGTCGACGTCAACGAGGCGTACATCAACCGGGTTTACTCGGGACAGCCTGTTCAGATAACGTTGAATGCCTACCCCGAAGACCACTTTCCCGCGGAAGTCATCGCGATCATTCCTGCGGCCGATCGCAACAAAGCGACGGTCAGGGTACGAGTCGGTTTTCTCGAGCGCGATGATCGAGTGCTACCCGACATGGGCGTGCGCGTCGCGTTCTTGGACGCACATACGAACACCGACTCCGGCGAGACGCCGGCGGGCGTACTCGTGCCCAGCCGCGCCATCGCGAAGGACGCGAGCGGACCATTCGTGTTTGTCGTGATGGATAAACGGGTGCAGCGCCGCGCGATAACCGTGGGCGATAAACAAGGTAGCCGAAGTAGGGTGTTGGCGGGATTGAACAGCGGTGAACGCATCGTTGCGAGCCTGTCGGAGGATGTGTTGGCGACGTTGAGTGATGGTGACGAAGTAGTGCTTGCGAATTGAACGGGGATAATGAGGAGAACCGATGGGATTGGTGACGTGCATAGATGTTGAGAAGAGTTTCGTCAAAGGTAAGGAAACCGTCGAGGTACTGACCGGTATCAACCTCGATATCGAGGAAGGTGACTTCATCGCGTTGATGGGACCGTCCGGGTCGGGTAAGACGACCCTGTTGAATCTGATCGGTGGGTTGGATCATCCGACCGCCGGGACCGTCGAGGTCGGGGGGAAGCCGCTCAAGGACATGTCAGGGCGAGCGCTCGCGAAGTGGCGGTCCGAGAACATCGGATTCATCTTCCAGTTTTACAACCTACTGCCCGTATTGAGCGCCCAGCGCAACGTCGAGCTGCCCTTGCTGCTGACCAAGCTGACGCGCAAGCAAAGACAAAAACACGCGGCGACGGTACTGGAAATCGTCGATCTTGCCGACCGTGCGAAGCACAAGCCTGGCGAGTTGTCGGGGGGTCAGCAGCAACGAGTGGCAATCGCACGCGCCATTGTCGCCGATCCCACGTTGCTGGTGTGCGACGAACCGACCGGTGATCTAGACCGGCAAACGGCCGACGAGATCCTGGGGTTGCTGGAAACACTCAATCGCGACCACGGCAAAACCATCATCATCGTGACCCACGATCCCAAGGCGGCAGATCATGCGAAGCACATCTTGCACATGGACAAGGGTAAGCTCGTCGCGGAGGTTCCGGCGTGAGCACTTTCGGCCTGATCTGGGCCAACCTGTTTCGCAAGCGCACCCGCACGACGTTGACGTTGTTGTCTCTGGTGATTGCGTTTCTGCTATTCGTACTGTTGCGTGCCATCGCGGCCGCCTTTGCGGGGGGCGTTTCGCTATCCGGTATGGACCGTCTCGTCGTCGAAGGGCGCTACTCGCGTATAGACAGCATGCCGCTCAGCCATATGTACCAGATTCGGGGAATTGACGGCGTAGAGCTTGTGACGCACGAGTCGTGGTTTGGCGGTGTCTATCAAGATCCCAAGAATTTCTTCGCCCAGTTCTCGGTGCAACCCCTCGACTATTTCGCAATGTACGATGAGTTGCAGATCGATCCCGCGGTATTGGAGAAGTTTGTTCGCACCCGGACCGGCACCGTGGCGATGGAATCGTTGGTCGAGAAGTACGGTTGGCGGGTCGGCGACATGATACCGCTGAACACCACGATCTGGCAGAAGGACGACGGCAGCACCCTGTGGGAGTTCGAGTTGCTTGGCACCTTCGTGAATCCCGGCGGGATCCAAGGGTTGCAGTTGATGTTGATCCACCATGATTATGTCGACGAAGCGGCAGCCTTCCGTAAAGCGCGGGTCGGTGGCTTTCTGGTACGCGTCGAGGACTCAGACCGCGCGGCAGAGATTTCGGCGGCCATCGATGATATGTTCAAAAACTCGTCCGACCCGACACGCACGGCGACTGAAGACGAGTCGAACCGGCAGTTGGCCAACAGCCTTGGCGATATGGGTTTCATCACGACGATGATCTTGAGCGCCGTGTTCTTCACCATCGTTCTGCTGACGGGCAACACCATGGCGCAATCGCTCAGAGAACGCATACCGGAGATCGCGGTGTTGAAAACCCTGGGTTTTAGCGATCTACGGGTGTCTTGGTTGATGATGAGTGAAGCGCTGATGCTTTGTGCTGTCGGCGGTGCGCTCGGCGTCGGCCTGGCGCTATTGCTCGAACCCGGCCTCAATCAGAATCTCAGCGGTGTCCTCGGCCGTTTCGAGATGACTTGGCAGACCATAGCCACCGCGTTGGGCTTGGCGCTGCTGGTCGGTGTCGTCATCGGATTGTTGCCGGCCGTCACCGCCAAGCGTCTGACCATCGCCGATGCGTTGCGCAAGGGCTAGCCGTGCTTGGCCAAGTATTCGAAATTACGCTGATGAACCTTCGCAACATCTCTGCGCGATGGGGCTCATCGTCCGTGATTATCGTCGGCATT
>JAPUIA010000210.1 GCA_027297435.1 Gammaproteobacteria bacterium
GCTGCAACGCTAATCATGATCGCTAACGAAGGATACAGTTGGCGTCCGGACGAATTTGTCGGGTGGGCGGTGTTCGGTGCTGCACCGCCCTTGTTAGCAGTAGCATGGATGTGGGTGATGCGGGACATTCCGTCGTCATCAAGATTGCGCATGAAGGCTATGTTAATGCCGTGGGTAAAAAGATTAGGAATCCTCTTTATAGTATTGATCGGACTTGGACTAATGGCGGTCATACTGGAAACAGTCGCAGGATAGGAAACCCGCCGAAGCGGGGGGTTCCTTCTCGTAAGCGCGCACCCAAAGGCAGGTGCATGGTGGTCTCGATGCCGGAGTCAGTGTGTAGGGATAGGCTCCTTAGGCTTGTCAGTCGTCCGCTACTAGCGGCGCCCGAATCATCTCTGTTGAATCGCCTCGAAAGCCAAACCTCCAGTACCATTCCAAAAGCTGATCCTCTGTGAGGCCGCCCCCATCAAACGGTTCAACCTCAAGACATAGTGTTGCGCCCACGCCATCTGCGATACCGCAGAGAGTGTTAAGCGCATCGGTTGCCGAGCCGTCACCCCGGGCCTCCGATTCCGTCCATATCTTCATGATGTACACAGCGTCACCCGCTAGCGTTGCACGCAAAGAAATCAGCGTATCGTCAAACCGAAACGTGTTTCCGTCGTCATGGTACGTTTCTAGCGCCGAGAGCATGTTCTCTACAGCGTGGTCAATATGATCACTCATCGCTCACCCCCTTGTTCATGAGCTGGTCGGAGAGGCGTTCAAACTTCGAACTTCAAACGTCTGCACTATGAGCGCACTATGGGTTAGGAAGTATCTGTAAATACGTCTTTAAATCAACTGGTTAGGTAAGATTCATCGACCCTTAGGAGGGGGTCGCGCTATCCAATTGTGCCACCGGGGCGTACTTATCGTCATGAAAATCGCAAACCAAACAATACGCGAGAACGTATCGGAACGGTAACCGTTAATTGGTACCTGCTTGTCTTCGTATCCGTTATTGTGGCTGAACTGACCGCCATTGCCTTGTTTCAGGCGCCACCGTGCGCTGTTGAGTTGACAGCCTGGCCACAATCGGACCAACGCTCTTTTTTGGGGACGCATCCCCGGAGATAGATCGGATGAACGCACTGTTCTGGCGCTCGACAGCCCAAAGGGACCGCGTCATCGACCTCGCAGCCCGCACCCGGTTGTGGCAACAACGAACCGCCGACACAGCCCCATTGCCCGCCATCTACACTGATTTGTAAATACCCTTTAGGAGCCTAAGCGATAGCGCAACTTGACGACGAGGTGATCTCCGATCGGCCTATCCCAAGCATTACGGAATAGATTGGCGAAGCTCTCCGCAACCGGAGTCTCGAGACCGTTACGGGTATAAACGATAAACAAGTCCGACAGCGGGGCTATCTGCCACCGGTAGCGCGCCTGAAAGTTGAGTTGCGAGATGGTGAAATCGTCCGTAGGCCCAGGCGGCTTGCCGGTCGGCGTCAGGTCGCCGCCATCGGTGGGGATGAGAAAAAACTCGGCTTCGTCGGCGCGGATACCCACCCACTGCAAGGCGATACGAAACTGTTGCTTGGCGGACAGGAAAAAATCGAAATTCACGTTGGCCCGTATTTCTTCTGCATCAAACGTAGTCATATTGCGATCTTCTTGATGCAGCAACCAGCCTTGGCGCTTTTTATAACCAGCCTTGAACTCCAGGTTCACGCGATGATTGGGTCGCCACACGAAACTCAACTGACCATCGTAAGAGTCACCACCCATCTCCTCGCCCGTGTAGTTGGCTTGCACCCCGGTGGAAAGTTTTTTAGAGGCATCCGTCGTGTAATCTAGCGTAACGCCCGCGCGCTCTTCGATGCGGTAGGTGCCGTTGCCGAAGCTGTTGCGATCTTCGTAACGTTCTGGAAACAAGCGAACCGACACAACCGCTTTGGCGAGGTTGTGCAGCGTAAATCTAGAACTCAATCCGACACCGGATTGGGTCATGTCACCGTCGCTATTGAACTCGTGGCGAAAAAACGGCGTAAACACGTAATCGCGCACCCAAGGAATGCCGGTCCCTTGTATATTCGAGCCGAGATCGATCCGCGTGGCGCCGTTGCGGTTGAAGAAACCCATATCGTTGATGTCGACGGTGTCGTCATAGTGACTCGCACCGAGCGTGTAGTTCAGTCCACGGCGTTGCGTATAGACCACATCGACGAACCCACCATAACCCTTGCCTTGCAATACCGATGCGTCGTCATCCTCTATATCTGAGTGAATGAGTTGTCCATCGATCTTGACCGTGCCCTTGCCGGATAAGTAGTGGAAGTCGGCTGCGTGAACAAACGCATCGCGTTCGGAATGTGTCACCGCGGTAGAAATCCAGCCAAGCCCTCGATAGGCGCCACTAGCGGTGTTGTCCTCAAAAATGATCCGCGCCGCCCCGTAGTCGCTGCCGTCTTGGTGAAAATTGAGTCCACCGACGTCGAACTTCACTGTCTCTTCGCTGGCCCCAAGCACGCCGTAGCGGAAGCCACCGAACTGGCCCGTCGTCTTGACCGCACCGAAGAGTTCAGTCGGTTGCCCGAGTTCCGCGCTAGGTACGGTAACACCCGGTGGAACGCTGGGTGCACGGGGGCGACCGCCGATACGCCGCGTGTTGACGATCGTGGTGGGTTCCAACGGGCCGCCCGATTGAATTCTGCGTCGCACATCAGACCGCGGGCTGGTATTGAAGATCTCCTGTCCTTCTAAGAAGAACAAGCGCTTTTCTGGAAAGAATGTCTCGAACGCGGTCAGGTTGACGATCACCTCGTCGGATTCCACATTGCCGAAATCCGGATTTGCGGTCGCGGTTAGCTGAAAGTTAGTGGAAGGACGCCAGAAGACGTCGACGCCGGCTTTGTAGCGCGTCTCGTCGTCAATCTCATCGACCGTGACCGAGGCGTAGGGGAATACACTCCACTGCTGACGCGGATCGACGCCGGTCAGCAACATCGGCTGCAGCACCGACATGAATTGAGCCTGGGATTCCGGCAACGGCGGGTACGCCCATCGCTCATCGGCAACGGCGAAGCTGCGCGACGCATAGATGCCAATGGTGCGCTGCCCACTTGCCTGTGGCATTGCGACCTGCGACCAAGGCAAGAATATTTCCGCCGCCCAACCGTTGTCGGTTTCCGCCGTACCACCCAACCAAGCACCATCCCAATCAAGGCTGTATTGCCGTTCCGGCAAGATCGTCCCGTCGACCTGGGTACCCCCCAGCGCGAGGTTGACCATATACCCGTAACGACCTTCACCCGAGGTATCGAGCGTCGCGCTCACCGTGTCACGACTGAGCCGCCCTTGGTCACGTGACGAGTAGCGTTTGACTAACGTGTCGGTGGGTTGCTCCATGTCCCACGCCATGTACAAGCCCCGCGTCGTGTAGAACGCTTTGAATACCGTCCGGTAGCGCGGTACCACCAAACTGTCAGGTTCGACCACGCGAAAGTCGTCGATACCGACAATTTCCGACCACGGCGCCTCAATGAGGTATCCGTCAATGTTGATGTTAGCTTGTTGATGGGGGTACTGGCGGAGCGTGATGGGGTGGTTGGGGTCGAAGCGTAGTGCGATTGCAGCGGTAGCGGTTGTAGCGCCGGTTTCGGGCAACCGCGCTTGCGAATCACGCCTGAGCCTATTCAGTTGGTAACCGGGTGGTGTTTCCCTCACCGGGGGCTCGTAGGATTTGATGCGGGGTTCGCGAGCCGGCACCGGCAGGTCGGGCAACGCGGGTAGATCGTCGAGATAATCCAAATCGCCGTCAAACGAGCTACTGAAGCCTTCGATTTCGCTCGCCAGCAGCCAAGCGCTGTCGAAGCCTGCGTTTCGCGCTTGAGTGACCATTAGATCGGCAACACTCTGCGTCAAATAGGGCCCGGCGAGCACGCGATAGTAATACCCACTGGGCGTATCCGCAGGCGTGACGTGGAAGGTCTCGGCCATGCGGGCGCCGGCCTCGTCGCGCGCGACCTCGGCGTTGGCGCGTTCCTGATAGCTACCGACTGCAACCCAGTATTGGGTTTCCGCAAACGCGGCAGCGCTGCAAAACAGCAGTACCCACAACCAATGACGCATTAGAACTCCGTTCACGAACCCGGCAGTTTATCAGCTTCGCTGTGGCAGCGGTCAGCCGGTCAACATGATCATGATTCCGGCGGCGATGGCAGAGCCAATCACGCCCGCCACGTTGGGTCCCATGGCGTGCATCAACAAGAAGTTTTGCGGGTTCGCCTCGAGGCCAACTTTGTTGGCGACTCTGGCTGCCATCGGCACCGCTGACACCCCTGCCGCACCAATGATGGGGTTGATCGGCGTCTTGGAAACCCCGTTCATTGCTTTCGCCATCAACACGCCGCTGGCCGTGCCGATGGCGAATGCCACGATGCCGAGTAACAAAATACCCAGCGTACTCGCGACCAAAAATTGATCCGCTTGCAACTTGGAACCCACCGCCAAACCCAGAAAGATGGTCACAATGTTGATCAGAGCGTTTTGGGTGGTATCGGACAATCGATCGACCACGCCACATTCGCGCATCAGATTGCCAAAGCAGAGCATGCCGAGAAGCGGTGCCGCCGACGGCAACAACATGGCCACGAGCAGCAGCAACAGCAAGGGGAAGATGATGCGTTCGGTTTTCGATACCTCGCGCAGTTGCACCATTTCGATAGCGCGTTCTTTTTGCGTGGTGAGTGCGCGGATGATCGGCGGCTGGATCAACGGTACCAGCGCCATGTAAGAGTATGCGGCAACGGCGATCGGACCCAGCAAGTGCGGCGCAAGCTTCCCGGCAACGTAGATCGCCGTCGGGCCGTCGGCACCACCGATGATGCCGATGGCGGCGGCTTCCTGCAGGTTGAAGTCCATCACCCCCATCATCGTCAGGCCGAGTGCTCCCAACAGCGTCGCGAAGATGCCAAACTGTGCAGCGGCACCCAGGAACAAGGTTTTGGGGTTGGCAAGCAACGGGCCAAAGTCGGTCAGCGCCCCAACACCCATGAATATGATCAGTGGGAACGCACCGGATTCGATGCCCACGACGTAAGAAAGGTGCAGCAACCCGTCTCCGGTCGCGATCTCGACACCGGGTATGTTGCTCAAGATTCCACCGAAACCGATGGTGACGAGCAGCAGCGGCTCGAATTGACGCACGATCGCCAGGTACAACAACAGGCAACTGACGCCAATCATGAAAATCTGGCCCAAGGTGATTTGGTAGAGGCCTGACGCCTGCCAGATCTGGGTTATGAGTTCCATCGGTTAGGCAAGTGAAACCAACGGGTCTCCGACGTTTACGGCATCGCCCTCATCGACGTGTACCGATGCGATGGTTCCCGCCCTCGGCGCGCTGATGTCTGTCTCCATCTTCATGGCTTCCAGCACCAGAATCGTTTGTCCCGCTTCAACGGTGTCGCCGGTTTTTACCAGCACTTTGAACACGTTGCCGGCAAGCGCGGCAGGAACCGCTTCACCGCTGTCGAGCAACATCGACGTCGATGCGGAGACAGACGCGACGCTTCGCAACTTGCCGTTCTCGGCCACCTCCACGGTAAACACCTTGCCGTTGACCCGTACCGAGTAGACGGCGCCCTCGGACTGAGTATTTTGTGCCGCCGAGGGTTGCAACTCTGAGGACGTCTCTGTCGAAGGCGGCGGTTCGAAGGCGCTGGGATCGTCGCGATTCTCAAGAAACTTCAGACCGACCTGCGGGAACAACGCATAAATCAGAACGTCATCGATCACGTCGCCGGCTAGCGGTCGGGCCTGCCCGGCGGGCCATCAAGGCCGTGCAGCTTCATTAGCGCCGCGGCATGACTAACGCCCTCTGCCCGGAGCGTGGCGTAATCTTCGCGGTCTATTCCCTCCCAGCCGAGAAAACTCCTGATGTCGTATGCCTCCGGATAATCCAGCGGCAGTTTGCCTTCTTCGATCATCAGGTCCAGAGGGTAATCTGGCTCTTCTAGCGGTAGATTGATCACCCTGTTCTGCCGCGCCGACTCGTACATCGCCATCATGATCTCAACCGTCACAGCGGCGTTTCTGCCGTTGCCTCTGTGCACGGGGCCGCCTTCGATCCACGCCAGGAGCTCCCTCACCTGAGCGGCGTTGGTTTCGCCGCCAATGGCTTTCGATCCCTCGGTCAGGTGCAAGTCGATGTCCTGCCAGTCACCATGCTCAGTGTTCAATAGCCGCACACTGGTTTCGGTCACGTCGAGCAGGCCTTTGCTTCCACGGACGAGAAAGACGCCAGCGTCCGCGCCCTCAAGGTAGAGATCGGACTGCACGAAGAGCTGGACGTCGCCTTCGAGATGAATCAGGCCCATGCAGGCGTCTTCGATCGCCACGGCGCGCTCATGCTTGTTTGAGATTCGCTCGACCGCCCCCATGACCCAGCGGGCCGACGGATCGCCCAGTATGAAGCGCGAGCCGTCGATGGCGTGGGTGCCCCA
>JAPUIA010000211.1 GCA_027297435.1 Gammaproteobacteria bacterium
CGGTTCCGTCGAAGATGCGCCGCTGAGTGATGCAGGAGATGTCAACTGCGGCGACGCGGAGGTTCATCTGCCGATGAACGCTGGCGACACGAACAGCACCGTCATCCTCGTCGAACTAAAAGGCAGAAAGACTTTTTAACGATTAACAACGCCGCGTTCGGTTCAACCCTGCTGCGTCTGCAACGTGTCGCCCCGCTCGCAATTCAATGCCAGGCGATCGACCGCTTACTGTAATCCCATGGCAAGCTGCTCGCCAAGCAGATGCGGTTCTCCAGCGGCGCTGTGCGGCATCCACCCGGCGTAGCGGCCAAACCGCACCAGATGCCAGGTCGCGCGACCGACGGTTTTCGACTCGATGTAGGCGAGCGCGGGCTGGTTGCCGGGTGTCGTGAGAAGGAGGTCGGCGCAGGGAATGCCCGTTTTGCCATCCCACGAACACACGGTGTGACCTTTTGCGTTGACGACCGTGTCGCTATCGCCGTCCACGATAACCTCGAGCGTGCCTCCATCGAACCCGGCGCTAACAGGTTCGGCGAAGATCTGGAATCCGCGGCGCAATGCGTCGGCCGTGTGCAGCGTACCGATCACGCCGCTTGTGGGATTATTGGAGGTCACGTGCCAGCGAGGCATGACCTTGCCGGAGGGAGTTGGCCGGCTGACGGCGGACACCACGTCTTTGGGGGTCTCGATGCGCGCTAGTGATCTCGTCGGCGGTGCTTCCCGCGGTTTTCTATCGACGAAGCTGTAGCATTCCACGCTGTCCGTTCTACGGTGCCATAGAATTCTGCTCTGTCCGTCGGGCAGATCGAACACGCCTATCAGCCGGTCCAGGTGCCGCTGGTCGTTGTCGCCGCCGTTGTCGCCGGCATCGCACAGCGCGTGCCGTTTCGGTTCGTTCCTGACGATATCGAGAAGCCACACGCCTGCCTGGTTCTCGGTGTAAGCAAGGTAACGCGACGAGCGATCAAACGCGCCGAACGCAACCTCGCTTGCCAATTGGTAACGGATGTCGTTGACGACGACTTGCGTGCCTTGATTGTCAACCGTCATTCGATAGTGGACGTATCGTCCGTCGGGACTAAGCTTGACACCGGTTGCATTGTCGGGAAGCCGAAACAGCCGACCGTCCCGCATGCGGAAAGCGGCGCCGTCGGCCGGTACGTCCTCGCCGACGGGTGTGATGCGACGGTTCTCGAGTTCGGCGGGCGCATCCGCGGCTTCTGCGGGAAATACGACGACCGCCAGCACCATCAGCAGCGCGCTGATCGTCCAGCCAACAATCCGTGGCTCAGCAGTACGTCTGCCGTTCATCTATGTGATCACCTGAGGAGACGCGTTCGAACGAAACACCTTAGGCGGAAGTGCTAACTAACGTGTGGAACCGTGATAGAGAAATACAATAGGAGCACATTGAATTGTGCGCTGGTGCACGTTTCGTTCGTACTCGATGCGTCCAACCGGCTCGCCCGCTTTGCGCGAGTATGCGTGAAACCCGCGCGCGAGGAAGCTAGCGGCCGGGTAGTTTTTAAGCCCGTACCTTCCGAGCACTTACGTTTCAGCGCGATCTCAGCCATCTGGATGACAGCAACATCAGCGTTCCCATGAATAAGCCCAATGCCGCCGGCAAGTATGCGCCCCCAATTGAGAAACCCGCGATGATAGAAAGCGCTACAGCGACCACGCTCAAAATTGCCAGGGCGATATAGTGGCTTCGCCAAGCCAACCGAACCGCCAGGAGATAAAGCCCAGCGAAAATTGCGAGCACGAAAACGCCCCAGAGACCTTGCGCTTCGTACCAGGATTGTTCGGTTGTGAAAGTCTCAACAACGGCGTTCGGTGCGCCAACGATACCGCCGGTCCTCACACCCCGCCCGGAGATTGGCGAGAAGAATATATAGAGCGAGATACCCACCGCCCATGCGGCAGCTATTGCCACGACAAGTTTGCCGCCGTAGATCAGTTTGCGCATTTGGATTTATTCACATCCCGGAAACACATCCGACATCAACGACCCTTTTTGATTCCATCGACGTGATTATTCCGACTGTCGAACAAACCTTACCGAGATAGAGCGCCTGCGCAAATCAAGCCGGAAACGGACATGCATCCAAAATCCTTACCAAAACGCGCCGCGTACGCGCTAAAGTCGGAATTCGAGAGCAAGGAACGGAGCGCCCCGAAGGTGAAGCTGACGTAACGTCTGTCGCTTCGATAACTCGCCGCCTGGGACATCTCATGAAACCGTTCACGACCGACGCGACGCGCTGGGACGCCGTCAAGACGCGGGCCGCGACCGCCGACAACCACTTCTGGTACTCGGTTCAAACCACCGGTGTTTACTGCCGGCCATCGTGTGCGGCACGCCGGCCGTTGCGTGAAAACGTGGCGTTCTACGACACGCGCGACGCCGCCCGCAAAGCCGGGTTTCGTCCCTGCAAACGCTGCCGGCCCGATGATGAGCATGCGGATGCCCGGCACCGCAAACTCGTCGAGGCCGCGTGCCGCAAGATCGGCTCGGCTTGCCAGACACCCAAGCTCGAGGACCTCGCGCGCGAGGCGGGTTTGAGCCCACAGTACTTCCACCGCGTGTTCAAACGAATCGTGGGCGTCACCCCACATCAGTATGCCGTCGCCAAACGCACCGAGCGCTTCGCTGCGGAGATTAGAACGAGCGAGCGCGTTACCGACGCGATCTACAACGCGGGCTTTGGCGCCAACAGTCGGTTCTACGAAACGGCGGGCTCACGTATCGGTATGACTGCCTCCGCCCTGAAACGCGGCGGACATGACACGCACATCCGTTTCGAGATCGCGGACTCTTGGCTCGGCGCGGTGCTGATCGCGGCAACCGAACACGGTGTGTGCGCCATCCTTTTCGGTGATACCGAGGACCACCTGTTAGACGACCTGCAGACTCGGTTCCCGAACGCAACGTTCGAGGCCTCAGAGCAGGGATCGGATTTTGCGCGATGGGTTAGAGCCGCCCTTGCGCATATTGAAGCACCCGCGGGATTCTCCGACCTGCCCCTCGACGTCGGCGGTACCGCGTTTCAGGAACGGGTGTGGCAGGCGCTCCGCGCCATTCCCGCGGGAACGACGTCGTCTTACAAGGATATCGCTGAACGAATTGGTCAACCGAAGGCGACACGTGCGGTCGCCCAAGCTTGCGCAGCGAACCCCGCGGCGATCGTCATACCGTGTCACCGGGTGGTGCGCGCCGACGGTGGGCTGAGTGGTTATCGCTGGGGAGAGGCGCGCAAACGCAAGCTGCTCGCACGCGAGGCCGCGATCTAGTTGACCATGCAGATCGACAACGAAGCGCTCGACGAGCAAGGGTACGTGGTGCTGCCGCGCCTTCTGGATGCATCAACCTGTCTCACGCTGATCGCCGACTATAGTGACGAGGTGCGCTTTCGCAGCCGCATCGTCATGGCCCGCCACAACTTCGGCCGGGGCGAGTACCAGTACTTCGACTATCCGTTGCCGCCGGTGGTGCAACGCTTACGCGAGGCGCTCTACGAAGCGCTTGCGCCGATTGCGACCGCCTGGGCCACGCGCATGAGCACGCCGACGCGTTATCCGAAGACGCTGCAAGCGTATTTGTCACGCTGCCATCGCGCGGGGCAAAAGCGGCCGACGCCGCTCATGCTCAAATACGGACCCGACGACTACAACTGTCTGCACCAGGATCTCTACGGTGATGCGCACTTTCCGTTGCAGGTGGCCGCGTTGCTGAGCCGACCCGGGGAGGATTTCACCGGCGGCGAACTCATTTTGACCCAGCAGCGGCCGCGCATGCAGTCACGCGCAAGCGTCGTGCCATTGCAGCGCGGCGACGCCGTCGCGTTCGCCGTGAACGACCGCCCCGTGGCGGGCACGCGCGGCGACTACCGCGTCAAGATGCGCCACGGCGTCAGCACCGTCACGGACGGAGAGCGTTACGTGCTCGGGTTGATCTTTCACGACGCTACGTGACGGGACGACCCTCCTATTTCCCGCCGAACGCGAGTTCCGCCTGTTCGCGAACGTAGCGTCGGCAAATCGCAATAGCGCGGGCCAGCTCGAGTCGACTTTCCAGCGGCGTCGCTGGGCCAACGCCTACCGTCGATTCGCGGCGGCGATGGCTGAGCGATTCGAGAAAAGCTGCGCGATGCAATTCAGCGCTCACAATGAACCGCAAGGTAAACACTAGCGCTGAGATCGCGCGCATCTCTCAATCCGACGTGTGCGTAACGTTTCCACAGGGCATCTGCATCCGGCGAAGCGTAGAGGTCCGGATATTCCAAGTATTGACCGCAAAATTCGAGCAATCGCTTCCGCATGTGGGAGCGCAACACCCGGTCGAAGTGGTTGGCATTGATCGCCTCGTCCCAGAAATCGTTCACATGGTCGGACCACGTGAACGCACGGCGGCGCTCCGGGATGCCGTTGCGCCACTCGAAGATCGGCGGCTTCGGTAGATCGGGATTGAACTTGAATAGACTGCGGTAGAAACGATAGCCCTCGAAGTTGGCGACGATGTCGGCGTTGGAATAGACGCCCGTGGTCAGCTGCCCGAAAATCATTCGTTCGGTATACACAGACCGCCTCGCCGCCTCCGTTTCGTCACCCATACGCACGTAACGCTCGTAGAACTTGCGGCCCTGAGAGAAAAAGTGACCAAACTTGTCGCTGCCGACGTATACGCCCGACACCTTTACGGTTGGACCGAAGCCGAAGATGCCGGCGACTCTATTCGCGTAAAAAGGCACACCTGTGTACACGCTCGTCTTGCTTGAGTTCGCGAGCTTCTCGACCTTCGCAGAATTGATCAGCCAACGCTCATACTTGTCCACCCAGTGGAGGCCGCCCAGCTTTCTATAGACGGCGCGTACAAACGCCGGCTCGTCTTCGCCGCGAGTCCAGGATGTTGCGACTTCTGTGAGCGCTTGGTTGACCCGTGCATCCAGCAACTCCGTGTTGTCCTTGATCGGCAGGTGGCGATTTGTATAGGGGTCGGTTTCGTACGCGTAACCTGCCGTTGCCGCCAGGGCGACAAGGAAAGCGCCTAGGAGCGGCCGGGCGTAAGCGATTTTTCGATCCCACCCACAACCCATCGGTGAACCTCTTCGCTACCCCAGTTCCTGAGGCCATGAGCTTAGCCTACACCGAACCGGCTTCTATTTTCATGACCGAGGGTCGAGCGTGCGCCCCATCCGCCGATGGCCTCCTATTCCTCGCCGAGCGCCAGCTCCGCCTGCTCGCGAATGTAGTGTCTGAGCTCGCTTAGCTGATTGTCGGAAAGGTTGCTGAAGGACGGCATGCCGAGTGCACGAGCACCGCCACTTCTGACCACCTCTTCGAATGCCTCTGCCGACAGGACAATGGGCGAGGCACGTAGATCGGGGGCTGAACCGCCTGAAAGCGCATCATCTCCATGGCAGAAGCTGCATTGACCGTACACATCAGCGCCGGTCAACGCCGTGGTTTCATCCACTTCGAAGAACGGTGCCTCGATGGGTGTTGGCACTTCCGGCGGCGGCAGCGGCGGCAGCGGCGTTTTGCCGTCGAGCGAAAACGTGACCAGACGCCGCATGTGTCTGCCGTACGCCCAGCCGAGCGCGTTGGCGTCCTCGCCGCCAAGCGCGGCAAAAGCCGACCCCCAGCCCACCAGCAGGGCAACGTACTGCCGGCCGTCGATGGCGTAGGTAATGGGCGGCGCGGCGATGCCGAGACCGACGGGAAACTTCCAGAGCAATTCACCCGTTGCTGCGTTGTATGCGGCGAAGTCGCCGTCAGCCCGGCCCTGGAACACCAGATTGCCGGCTGTGGTTAACGTACCCGGATTCCAGAGTGCAGACAGTTCCACTTCCCATACCTGCTTCTGTGCAACAGGGTCCCAGGCCTGCAACGTACCGCGCGTGCCATCAGACCGATTGCCGGTTATCTCGGTGGCGACCCCAAGACCTTCCGTGGGAGCGCTGGCATCCCAGGCGGGGGATTTCCAGGTATCGAGCTGCACCTCGTCATCGCTATAGCGCAGCACTTGATGAATCGTGGGGATGTATGCGAAGCCAGTGGCGGGGTTGTAGGACATCGACGGCCAGTTGTGCGCCCCAAATGGGCCCGGTGTGACTAACGCTGCGCTTTCTTCGTAGCGGGCAGCGGCAATTTCGACCGGCCGACCGGTGGCAAGATCGATCTTCGACGCCCAATTGACTTCAGCGAAGGGTTCGGCAGAAACCAGCTTGCCGGTGGCGCGGTCGATCACATAGAAGAAACCGTTCTTCGGCGCATGCATGAGAGCTTTGATTTTCTTGCCGTCGATCTCGAGGTCGGCCAGCACGATGTCCATGTTGGAGTTGTAGTCCCAGGTCTCCCCTGGCGTGGTCTGGTAGTGCCAGAGGTATTCGCCGGTATCCGGGTCGAGCGCGAGGATCGAACACAGGAACAGATTGTCGCCGCCGCCGGGGCTGCGAATCTTGCGATTCCACGGGGCACCATTGCCCGTGCCGATGTAGAGCGCGTCGAACTCGGCATCGTACGTGAAACCGTGCCAGGCATTGCCGCCGCCGCCGAATTCCCACCACTTGCCGGTCCAGGTCTTGGCGGCCATCTCCATGGCGGCGTTTTCGAATCCATCCGCGGGATTGCCGGGTACGATGAAGAAGCGCCAAGCTTGCTCGCCGGTGTCTGCATCATAGGCCGTCACGTAACCGCGCGTGGGACCACCTTCCGTACCGCCGTTGCCCACCAGCACCTTGCCCTTGAATATTTTGGGCGCGCCTGTGATGTACTCCCCGGAGCTTTTGTCGATCGTCTCCACGCTCCAGAGTTCACGGCCCGTGGCCGCCTGCAGCGCGATCAACCGTCCGTCGACCGTCGCGAGATATACCTTGTCTTCCCAGAGACCCACGCCGCGGCTGCCGTGCACGAAAGCGACGCGCATGCGCTCACCCATGTGCTTTGCCAGTTGCGGATCGTAGGTCCAGAGCAGCTTGCCGGTCGTTGCGTTCACGGCGCGGACGATGTTACGTGCGCCGGTGAAATACATCACGCCCTGCGCCACCAGCGGTGTCGCGACCAGGCCTACCGCGTCGGGTAGATTCAAAAACCAGTCGACCTTCAGCCCGGCAACGTTTTTCGCGTTGATCTGTTTGAGCGGACTGTGTCGCTGTTCGCTGTAGGTCCGGCCATAGGCCAGCCACTCTTCGGTATTGGATTCATCCGCCAACGCGGCATCGTTGATCGTGGCAGCAAAGGCTGCAGGGATTGAGAAAAGCCCGGTAGCGGCAAGAGTCGTGGCAAGCAACGCAGCGACCACTCTCAGGATGCGCGCGCCTAATCGAGTACGAGTCATCTTCAGTTCTCCGCCTGTATTGAATTTGTTTTCCGGCGGGATGCGATCGACTATCAAAACGTGCAGGCGTCCGTCGTGCGAGCGGATGCTTCACAATAGGCCCAGCCACCACACGTCAACTGCAAACGATCAAACTCTCCCTTCTCGCGCAGGCTACTACTCGTCTACCACGAGCTCAACTGCTCGAAAGTACGAAGGCGGCGCAATCGCCGACGTGACGATCTTCTTTGACGCAGAATAGATAGAACCGCGCGGCGACCCGACGGCGTGGACCGCACCCTGGAGCGGCGCGTTCGCGTGGCGGCGCAGCGACGACAACGTGTACGAGTACGCCTGTCACGAAGGCAACTACGCGATGGGCAACACGCTTCGCGGCGCACGGCTGCTGGAGCGCGAAATGATCGCACGGCGTGGCGAGTCTCAAGAAGGCGAATAGGGGGCGCCCCGAAAAACCTGGTAGAAGCGCCTGCGCGTCCTTACGGACGCGAGGGCGCGATAACTTAATCGCGGCTAAAGCCGCTCCTACCCAGAATCCTTCAACCACTGATTGAACTCGGGCTCGCGTTTCTCGCGGAACGCCGTACCGCCTTCGCGTGCATCCGGGTGATGGTCGGATATGGCGGTTTTGGCGGCGATCTCGTCCAGCGATTGCTCGAAAGTCATGTCGTAGGCGTTGTACACCGAGCGCTTTAACAAGCGCGTGGATACTTGCGGTCCGTTGGCGATTTCGGTCGCGAACGCCATGACTCGGTCTTCGAGCTCGGCGTCGGCCACCACTTCGTGGAGCAGCCCGAGATCCATCGCTTCGGCGGCGGACACGATGCGTTTGTTGATGAAGAAGTCCATGGTTTTGGCGACGCCCATCAGCTGCACGCAAAGGTACTGGCCGCCTTCGTCGGGCAGAAGACCGAAGCGCAACGTGGCGCTACCGATGCGTGCGCTCTCGGCGGCGATGCGGAAGTCGCACGCGAGCGCCAACGTCATGCCGGTTTGCACCGCCACGCCGTTGACCGCGGCGATGGAAATCTTGTCGCAGTTGCGCACCGCGAGGTTAAGCGTTTGCGACAGGTGACGCAGTCCCTCATAGGTGCCGATGTCGGAATCGTGCCCCGGTGGAATCGGCGGCACCAGCGCATCGCCGCCTATTTCCTTGCCTTGGCCGGAGATGTCGTCGCCGGCGCAGAACGCGCGACCGGTGCCCGTGAACACCAACACCCTGACCGCATTGTCCATCTGCGCTTGCAGTATGGTTTCGATCAGGTCGCGTTTGATGGCTTGGTTCAAGCCGTTCAAACGCTCCGGTGTGTTGAATTGAATCCAGGCGATGCCGTTGTCTCGGAGCTCGACCTCGAACCCCGTGAAGTGACCGGTTTGCATGCTCATTCCTCCCCGCAGAATTTTCCCCATGATAGCCCCGTTTGATATTGGGGTATGCCTGGAAAAAGGACAGTCACCTGGCATGCTCAACGATCAGGTCCCGACCCCAGCGTGAGCATCTACTAGTCCGGGATCCATAACTGGTCAAAGCAACGCTTCTATACACTCTCTTGGTGAGACGACCGTGACGCCCTGTCGAGCAGTCTTCGGAAAGTGCTTCAAATTCCCGGTCACCAGAAAATCAGCGCTACCAAACACCGCGACTTCGATAAACATCTGGTCTGCGGGGTCAGGCAGTGTCAGGTCGAGGGGTGGTGCCAGAATCGGCAAACCCGCCGCCTCGAGGAATACGAGCAACTCCTCGACGAGCTGCCTGTCGAACGCGAACTTGCCGCGAGAAAGTACATCGCGGTATTCGGACAGAATTCGCTCATCGAAACACAAGGATGCTCGTTCGGATAACAGCGCTCTGAGCACTGCTGCAGGTGGGCCGTGTGGCGAAAGGATTCCGGACACCAGGACCTTGGTGTCGAGTACGATGTTCAATCGACCTTTCTGTCTTTGCGCGCATTCTGGATTTCAGTCTCGATATCCTCTGACGTCAGCGCGGTCAATCCACGTTCCTCCGCACCGCGCTGGAGCTTTGCGAGAGCATCACTTGCGCGGCTTCGCCGTAGTGTCCAGAGACATGACTCAAATGAATCTTCATCCGTGGCGCTCAATATCGCGATCGGTTTGCCGTTGTTAGTCAACACCAGTTCCCTCTCTCGATCGAGCTCTTTCCATAGTTCGGAAGTCTTGCCGCGCAGGTCGCGAACGGTAACGAATTTCATCGATCTCTATGGCCTACGAATGTGACCACGATAGTAGTCTTAATTATGTCTATGCACAAGAAGCTTTCTGCCCTGGAGTCTGGACTACGAAGCCTCGAGAAACTGGCAGAAGTTGGCCCGAGGAATCAGCGTTTTCAAGCAGCCTGAATACCTTTGATACTCGCAAGATCGATTGACTTGGATGCTTCTTCTAAGTCGTAGCTCGTTTGCAGGTTCAGCCAGAATTTGGCCGAGGTGCCAAAGAATTTTGCAAGTCGCAGTGCTGAGTTGGCGGTTATCGAACGCTTGCCGTGCACAATTTCGTTGATTGCGCGTGGCGACATGCCGATCTCCCGGCCTAGGCGGTTCTGGCTGATGTCAAATTCTCTGAGAAACTCCTCAAGAAGAACTTCGCCTGGATGTATGTTTTTCAACATGATGTACCTCTAATGATAGTCAACGACTTGAACATCTAGCGCGTTGCAATCCTTCCACACAAAACAAAGACGCCATTGATCATTGATACGTATGCTGTACTGGCCACGCCTGTTACCACGAAGCTTTTCCAAGCGGTTTGACGGTGGCACCAACAAGTCTTCAATCACGACAGCGGCATCGAGCATTCGAAGCTTGCGCCGGGTGCGTTGCTGAATGTTCTCAGGCAAACCCCTGGCGCGCCTGCCTCGAAAAATAGACTCGGTACGGCGATCCTTGAAGGTCTTGATCACAACGAGACTATAACGTCATGCAACATATAACGCAATGCGTTATGGGTAGCCAACAACACGGTGACCCTGCTTCTCTACGTAAGCCATTGAATTCAAGAAGAAATCGCGGCTAAAGCCGCTCCTACCCTGGAATGCAGCTACTCAGGCTCGCGTTTCTGGTCATACGGTCCGCGTCGCCACCGCCGGCGGTACCGCCGTTGCCCTGCGAGCCGGTCCCAACACCGCAATGATGCCGATGAGCCACAGCGCGAGCATGCCGATGGGAACGTAGAGCCAGTCGATTTTCGGGAAGTTGAGAGCTTGCACGAGCCAGACATTGAAGCCCACGGTCATGACCGCGCCGAGCACGACGCCGAGCGTCGTGATCATGAAATTCTCGACCAAGAAGTAACGTAGTATGTCCCGCTTCTTGGCGCCCAGGGCCCGGCGTATACCAATCTGCTTGGTGCGCCGTCGCACGCTGAACGAGGCCAAGCCGACGATGCCCAAGGACGTGATCGACACCAGCATCGCCATGATCACGCCGAGAATCTTGGCCAGGCCGCTGTCGAGCGCGTAGCTTCGCGCGCGCGTTTCCGCCATGGATTCCGGCGCACGGACGATGCGCTGGTTGTTCGACCGCGCCAGTAGTTCCTCCACGATGGGCATCATTTCGTCGCGGCGTCCGGGTTCGGTGCGCACCATGTAGCGAACGCCGGTCCAGATGAGCTTGTCCGGCACCAGCATCGACTGTTCGACGGTCGTCCAACCGTTCCAAGGCGCCTGCAGTTTTTCGACGACGCCGATGATCGTCACCGGCTCATCGTCGTTGATGTATGCCGTGCGGCCAACCACTTCCAGCGGGTTGGCATCCGCCCAAAGCGCTTTGACCGTCGCCTCGCTGATGATTGCTTTGTCCGGCCAGTCGGAGGTGGCGGGCCCCCGCTCACGTACGTCGGCCGGCGTGAAATCGCGGCCGGCGATGAGCTCTACGCCCAAGGTGTCGAGACCGTGGTCGTCGACCATGTAGATGGCAACGCCGTGGCCCTGTTCGCCGTCACCCGGTTCGACCTGCAAGCTCATGGACCAGCCACCGCCGGACAACGGAATGGCGTTGATGGCCACCGCATCGACTATGCCCGGCGTCTGCCGCAAGAGTGCCAGGTCGTCTTGCACTGACACCTTGCCGTTGAAATCGGGTGTGAACCCGCGCGTCGAGATGTGAAAAAGCTGATCCTCAACCACACCGCTCGGCCTTTCCATGAGGCGCATGCGTTCCTCGATCATGAAGTAGGCGTTCACCACCACCGTCATCGTGAAGGCAATCTGCAACGCGATCAGGATGGCGCCGATCTTGTTGCGGGTCATGGCGCGAAGGATGGGTCCGATTTCCATGACTTTTCTCCTATTGCGACTTCAATTGAGCGGCGGGTTCGATATTGCACGCGCGCCACGTTGGGTATAACCCGGCCGCCATGCTCGATACGATGGCGAGCACCACCGCGGCGGTCACCATGACGAGGTCCAGTTGGACGAGGTTTTCGACCAGGTCGCCAAACAGCGCCTCGATGCCTCTGAGTCCCAACCAGGTCAACACGACGCCAACCACGCCGCCGGCGACGCCAATGCAGCCGGACTCGACCAGGTACTGGACGAACAGCGCCCGCTTGCTGGCACCTAGCGCCCGTCGCAATGCTATCTCCGGGGCCTTGCCCAGGAACTTCGCGAGCAATAGTCCAATGGTGTTGAGCAGGCACACGGTCAGAAACATGATCGACACCGGCAACATCATCGTCGCATTGCTATCGACGACCCGCATGACGTCCATCCATTCGTTGACGTCGTTGACGCGGTTGTTGAGCGGCCGTGCAAAACGGCCGAGAGACTTCTGATCGTTCACGTAGTTGTCGAGAAAGGCCAGGTACTCGCGCTTTTCCGCATCGTTACGAAGCTCCGCCCAGAACTGAATCCAAATGCACTCGGACGCCAGGAAGGCTTCATAGCCGTCGCCATCGACCGGTTTCCAGCAGTTCGTGTTGCCGTTGCGGGGCAACTGGAGTGATGCCACCAAGCTAAAAGGCACGAATACGTCCTCGGTCTTGTCGAAGGGCCCGGTGGTGACGTCATAGAACTTCGGCATCGGCTGCCAAGTATCCAGAACGCCGACCACCCGGTAGTCGTAACTTCCCAACGTGATATTTTCGCCAACCGAGTTCTCGCCGCCAAACAACCGGTCGTTCATTTCCCTGGAAAGGACCACGACTTGCTCTAGCCGTCGATCTGCATCCGCATCCCAACCCGACCCGAACAGAAACGGCGTGTCGAACATCGCAAAGAAGTCGGCGTACGCAGCGCGCCCGGAGGCTTGAAACGGTTTGCTGTCCGGATCATCGGGCTGGACGATCAGACTGGTACCGACCATGGCCGTCTGACGAAACGCCGAACGTGCATCCATGAGCGCCAGGGCGTCGGTATAGGTTAGTTGATCGGGCGGGCTGCCGTCGTCGCGAAACGCATCGTTCGGGTTCCACGAATCCAGCTGCACGGCATAAAGCACTTCACTTTTTTGCGGGATGGGATCTTTCGCCATGATGTAGTTGACCGTGACGATGGTCATGCACGTGCCGATGCCGACCGCGACGGCCGTGATCATCAACAAGGACATGACGGCGTTTTCGCGGATGCTGATGGCCGCGAGCCGAACGTAGTAACCCAACATGTTGTTACTCCTTAAACCGCTGCGCCGTTTTCAAGCTCACTCCCCTCACCCCCTTCATCCAGAAGGACGACCTGCCCGTCGCTCAAGCGAACGATGCGTTCCGCTCGCGCGGCAAGTTCCAAATCGTGCGTCACCATGATGATGGTGGCGCCGTTACGGTGAATCTCGTTGATGAGTTCCATCACGCCGGCTGCGGTCGATGAGTCCAGATTGCCGGTCGGTTCGTCGGCGAGCAGAAACCCCGGATCACCGGCCAATGCCCGAGCGATGGCGACGCGTTGTTGCTGGCCGCCGGAAAGCTGCGAGGGCAGGTGCTTCTTGCGCCCGCCCAAGCCCACGACTTCGAGCACGCGGTCGACGCGTCGCTTGCGCTCTCGAGCGGCGAACCCCCGGTAACGCAGCGGCACGTCGATGTTGTCCGCAATGTTGAGTTCGGGAATCAGGTTGAAGCTCTGGAAGATGAAACCGATCTTTTCGTTGCGCAACCTCGAGCGATCGTTGTCATTCAGGCCGGCAACGTCGCGCCCGTCCAGCTGATAGCTTCCGTCATCAAACGTTTCGAGCAAACCGGCGATGTTCAAGAACGTCGTCTTGCCCGAACCGGATGGGCCGACAAGGGCGACGAACTCGCCCGCTTCAACCTCCAGCGACAGATTCCTGAGTGCGTGGGTCTGCACAACGTCCGTGCGATAGATCCGGGAAACGTTTTTCATCGACAGCATGGTTTTCCTCCTCGGTTAGTCTGTAATCAACAAAGCCTCTTTGCCTGCGAACGTCTCGAGGCTGGAGACGATGATCTCGTCTCCGGCCGTGAGCCCAGAGACGATCTCCACGGCATTCAAGCTGCGCACGCCGACCTCGATGGTCCGACGACGCGCGATACCGTCTTCGATCACGTAGGCGATGCGGCCGCCGCCGGATTCCAGGAACTGCCCGCGGGAAACACGCATGACGTCGGTTTTGGCCTCGAACAAGACGCGGGTCGTCAATCGTTGGTTCTGTCGCAGCCCAGCCGGCATTTCACCGTCGAACCGCAAGCGTACGGTCACCTGGTTGTCGATGATCTCCGGAGACACCGCCACCAGCGTTGCCTTCGTGAGCGCGGCACCGGTTCTGACTTCGGCCGCCATCCCCACTGCAAGATCATCGGAATAGCTCTCCGGCACCTGGGCTTCCACTTCGAAACGTGTGAGGTCGACCACGGCAAGCACCGGTGCGTTCAGCGCCACCGACGCTTTTTGCTCCACGAGCAGATTGCCGACGACGCCGCCGACCGGCGAGCGGATAGACAACTCGTCGACTTCGCGGACGAGGTCTTCTACCAACAAGCCTTGACGCTCGACTTCCAGCTGCCGCGTCTTCAGCTCGAAGTCGAGACGTTCGATGTCGAGTTCTGCATCGGCCACTGCGTGCTCGTAGGCGACCTCCGATGAGCGTTTTTCATCATGTGCCTTCTCATAGTCGAGCTGGGAAATCGCGCCTTTCTCGTAGGCGACATCGGCGCGGCGCGCCTCGCGATCCGCCGCCGTCAGCGCGACTTGGGCGAGATCGACGGTTTTCCGGTTCTCCAACTTCTTCTGTTTCGCCTCGATCCCCTGGCGTTCGATCTCCACCTGCAGCCGCGCGTAGCCGGCTTGTTCCTGTTTGAGCGTGTTCGCCAACCCAGGGCTGTCGATCACGGCCAACACATCGCCCGTCGATACCGAATCGCCAGCTTCGACCAGAAACGTGATCGTCCCGGTCTGCGTCGCATAAAGGGTTGGGCTGACCGCGGCTACCACCCGTCCCTGAACCGAGACGTCGCGTACCAGATCCCCACGCGTCACGATGGACGTCCGCAGCCGGTCGCGGGCTACGCTTTCATCCGCCTCCGACCAACGCAGCAATGACGGCATGACCCAAATGATGATCGCTATCAAGGCTATGGCCGCGGCGGCGGCGCCGATGAAAAACTGCTTGCGCTTCGACTTGGGCTCGATCGCGATGTCCTGGCCGGAGGTATCCGCGATGCTGAGCTCGCTTATCGTTGCTTTTTGCACCCTACTTAGACGTAACAGAGCCGAAAATAGTTTAGGTAGGGACGAAAAAAGGTTGGAAGTGCCGAACCGCTTGCCAGCACAAATATAGCGTCTTACTCTCCTGCATCCTCGCCGGTGCCGGCCTTCGCCCCAGCCTCACGATTCCGGAAACGGCATTGGAGGCTGAAATAGATTGAGAGTCGGTGGAGGACGCGGTTAGGATTTGAGTTGACCTATTTCGTCGTCGGCTTCCGGCCGACAAATGGGGCGTACACCTGAAGGGAGAAGCAGTCCGTCTATGAGATACGAAGCACCAACAACCACCAAAGCAGCGGTGTCGCTCATGGCGAAGGCAAAAAGCCGAGCCTATGTGCTCGCCGGAGGGACGGATCTTCTGGTCCGGTTGAAGAGCGGGGCGATCGAGCCTGAGTTGATCGTCGATATCAAACGCATCGAGGCGACTCAGTCGATCAAGCAGACGGCAAGTGGTTTCCGTATAGGCGCTGCCGTGCCGGCCGTCGCGATGCGCAAATCTGCGGCGCTAAGCAGGGCCTGGCCGGGCGTCGTCGAAGCAGCCAATTTGATTGGTTCGGATCAGATTCAAGGTCGGTGCACCATTGCCGGCAATCTCTGCAACGCATCACCTGCCGCGGATAGCGTACCGGCACTGGTTGCCGCAGGAGCCAAGGCGGTCGTAGTCGGTCCCAAAGGCCGCCGCACGGTTGCTGTCGAAAAGATAGCCACGGGGCCCGGCAGGACCTCGCTGGCAAAGGGCGAGATCGTCGAATACATCACGTTGCCCAAGCGCCCTTTGCGGACGGGAGATGCCTTTCTGCGCTTCATTCCGCGCAGCGAGATGGATATCGCCGTGGTCAACGCGGGCGTCTGCCTCACCCTGAACCGCAAAGGAGAGGTCACTAAGGCAAGGGTTGTGCTGGGCGCTGTGGCACCGACCGTCGTGCTGGTCGCGGAAGCCGCCGATGCGATCGTCGGCACCCGTCTCGACGATGACGCCCTGGCGGAACTGGCTTCGGCTTGCGAAAAAGCCTGTCATCCCATTGACGATATGCGCGGCACCATCGAATTCAGAATCGACGTGGCCGGCGTTCTCGCCAGGCGTGCGGCGAAGATCGCTTATCAGCGCGCAGGAGGTAAATGATGGCTGGCCTACACGTATCGACCACCGTGAACGGTGATGTGACGGAATTTGTTTGTCAGCCGGATGAGACGCTG
>JAPUIA010000212.1 GCA_027297435.1 Gammaproteobacteria bacterium
TCGATGCGAAGACCGGACGGCCGTGTCCGGATTTCGGCGAACAGGGTCGCGTGGACTTGGTGGAGACCCTGCCTCGCGCTACGCGCGGAAGTCGCGATTATCTGAATGCGCTGCGCTACTCGGTGCAATCGCCGCCGATCGTGGTGCGGAACGTGGTGATTACCCCCGCGTCGATCGCGGATCGGCGTATCACCAAGGAGTCGATCCCCGGCTGGATTCGCGGCTGGGACGTGCGCACGGGCGAGGAATTGTGGTCGTTTCATACTGTTCCACAGGCGGGCGAGTTCGGCGTAGATACCTGGGAAAACGACTCATGGCGCGAAGCGGGCAACACGAATGTGTGGACCCTCATGAGCGCGGATTTGGACTTGGGTTACGTTTACTTGCCGATAGGCACGCCGACCAACGATTGGTACGGCGGCCACCGACTGGGCGACAACCTGTTTGCAGAGAGCTTGGTGTGTATCGATGCGAAAACCGGCGAGCGCGTATGGCACTTCCAGGCGGTGCACCATGGGCTTTGGGACTATGACCTGCCCGCGGCGCCGACGCTCGTCGACATCGAGGTAGACGGCAAAAAGATCAAGGCGGTCGCCCAGGTTTCCAAGCAGGCTTATCTGTACGTACTCGACAGAACAACCGGCGCACCGGTTTGGCCCATCGAAGAAAAACCGGTTCCTGAGAGCACCGTTCCGGGCGAGCGTGTTTCTGCAACACAGCCCATCCCCAGTTGGCCGAAGCCCTTCGATTTGCAAGGTATCTCGGATGCAACGTTAATCGATTTTTCGCCGGAGCTGCGGGCCGAGGCACGTGAGATTTTGCAGGACTACGATCACGGGCCCCTATTCATGCCGCCTTCGCTGCGCGGAACGGTACAGCTACCCGGTTGGGGTGGCGGTGGTAATTGGATGGGCGCTGCGGTAGATCCCGAGACGAGCATGATCTACATTCCGTCGTCGACCGGGCCGATGGTGGTCAAGTTGGTCGAGGGTGATCCGAGCGAGACCAACTTCAAATATCATCGCACCCGCAGCGGCCGGCTTGCCGGTCCGGAAGGGCTGCCGTTGACCAAACCACCGTATGGTCGGATTACGGCCATCGAGCTCAATACCGGTGAGCACCGTTGGATGGTGCCGCACGGAGAGGGCATTCGACAGAAGATCATCGACCTAGGGATAGCGGACCCCGGACCCGTCGGCCAACGCGGCAGCACCGGACCGGTGCTGACGAAATCGTTGCTATTCATCGCGCAACGGGGGCAGACGGAATCGGTTCTGCGAGCCTTCGACAAACGCACAGGCGCCGTTGTGCACGAGATGGAACTACCGGGCCGTCCCTCGGGCACCCCGGTTACCTTCGAGTCGGGCGGCCGCCAGTTTATCAGCCTGACCGTCGGCGGCGGCCGGGATGCCCGGCTTATTGCGTTGGCGTTGCCCAAAAATGGGTAACACGTCCCGAAGAATGTGTGGCATTGGGGTTGGCTGAAGCGAAAATTCGGTGCCGTGTAGAGTCCTTTGGACCGGAATCAGCGGGTCCGCTAAACTGGTTAGGTGAACTCCCAAACCCAACGACATGTTAAACGCAACCGCTTGACGTTGCAGTTTTCTGATCCTCGAGTGGAATCCGCCTACGAGGTTCACGAACGGTCTACCTATATGACTCGCGTGCGGGTCGCCCTGTTGATCGGCATCGCAGCCATCTCGACGTATCTCGTGTTGGACGTGTGGGTGCTCGATACCCCGGCTCCGGTCACGCAGTTTCGCGTGTTCGTCGGCCTCCCGCTGATGGCTCTGGCATTCGCACTGTCGTTTTACCTTAAGCGCTCATTCTTCCCGATGTTGGCGGGTTTGCTCGCCATCGTGCTGGTGGGCTTTTCGGCGACGTTGCTGTTTGGCGGACGCGAACTCACGACATTTGCCGTGACCGCCTACGTTCAAAGCCTACTGTATTTTTCCGTGTTGGCCATGGTGCCGTTTCGGTATGTGGTTCTAGTCGCATTGCCCTGCACGGTGCTGATGATCGGTTCTTTGCTCCTGGTGGATTCGGCGGCCGCGGCTTTACCCAATCACCTATCGTTGATCATCTCTATCGCTCTGTTGTTGGGCTTTGTCGTTTACATGCGAGAAAAGGCGCAGCGAAATACGTTTGTTCGCCGGCGACGAACCGAGACACTGCACCGCGACGACCTGCTGCGCCAGGCCGACCAGATCGATTGGTTGAGGAATCTGCCGGCACAGCTGGAACGCGATATGCAGAACTGTTTATTTGCGATCGAAACCGAGCTTGACGGCCTGATGGACGCAAACCCGTTGGACGAAGCAGCGTTGGGACGCGCACGTCGCGGTATCCACGACATGATGAAGATGTTCGAGACGGCCCGTTTTGCAAGCTCCGTCGATGTCGTTCAACAACAGCATGAGCCCCTCGATTTGTCTCGGGTCATAAACGAGGTGGTACTCGATCGCTCGCGGGAGATGGAGGATGTACATGCCATCGAGTTGGACATACAAAGTGACCTGTGGGTTCATGGCAACACCGAGTTGATTCGCCAATCGGTCATCCAGATCCTCAACGGCGCGACAGCGGATCTGCAACCGGAAACGCTTTTGCAGATTGCGCTAAGGTCTGAGATGCAGGTAGTGGTGTTGGAGGTGCAAGTACAAGAGGAGTTGGTGTCGCTTGGTCCTAACATGCTGACCAACGAACACTTCCAGCTTGGGCTTGGGTTGTATCTGGCTCGAAAGATCTTCGAGATGCACAGCGGTGAGTTCGAAGTGATTGCCGAAAACGGTATGACCCGCTTTACCGCTAAGCTGCCGCTACCCGCGCCAAGCGGTGTCACCGAGGAGCGTCTCGCCGACCAGACGCGCTGATGCGAGGCCATCAGGTGACGGTGTATGAACGAAACGGCGCACCGCCAGAGGGTAGTGCCGATGAGGCGTTCTTGGACGGGCAACGAATTGGCGCTGCTCATGCCTTCCGGGACGCGTTGGCGGTCGAAAGGAGTTACACGTAATTCGCGGCATGATGCGTACCTTGCATCTACTCGAGCCACCTGGCGACTTTCTGAAGGACGGTCATATCAGGCGAACGATCTTTCGTTACATGTTGCGTGGGCGCAGACGCAACGCCGCAACGCGATTCGCAACCAGAGCCCGATCGTCCGGCTATGCACGAGCTGGTAGGGTCGGAAATGCCTGAGGGTTGACGGGCCTATTTTTTGAGCGTTTGCGCCAACCAAGCGCCGCCGAATAGAAGTGCGGCGATCACCGACATGAGAATGCCGGCCTTGATGATCGCGGTGAGCGAGATGCCGTCAAGAAAGGCCAGGCCGAGGCCGATGGCAACGCAGGTGAACGCCCAAAGGCTCAATCCGAGCGGGGTCTTGATCATTGCGAATCCTTGCGCGCCAGGATGCGAGCCAGCCACTTGCCCGCGGTTGCGCCGATGACGGATGAGGCGATGAGTATGCCCGAGGTTGCGCCAACCCCCAAACCGATCAGCAAGCCGACCGCGGCGAATGCAAGCATGTAGCCGGCTTCGCGAAGATCGGTGGCGAAGAATATATTCCGTTGTTCGTCGTCTTTCATGACGCAAAGCGGGCCCCGAAGGGCCCTTGAGTGGTTACTCTTTGATCTCGCGTAGGTACTGGGCTGCACTGTAAGTGCCCGCGATCAGTCCGATCGAGCTTATTGCCCAAGTTGTAACTCCGCCAAGACCGCTCACGTGCCCGGCTAAGGCTACCGCAAAGCCGATGAGGGGCAGGATGCCTCCGCTGGCCTCGTCCATTTCTTGTTGGTTGAGTTCACGCATGCTGCGTCTCCGGTAAATGTTGGACTGCCACGCTTGCACCCGCGATGGGGTTCGTCAACGGTGAACGGGCGATTTCCGGATTATCTTCAGGATGCGATATCAAAGTGATGTCAAACTGCGGTGGCTGGGTGGCAAAATGGACCACTTTGTACAGTGATTGCGTCTTTGTAGACACGTGTTTGTCTGGCGCCGCAATCGGCCGATCGCTGGCAGTCATCAATGGGTTTTTATGCGGCCAATTCACTACTACATGTTTGGCACCGGGTCCTGGTTCTTGGCGTTTGGCATTCAAGGCGTGATGTTTGCTTGGTTGGTCACGATGGTTTTGCGCGAGTCTCCCGAAATGGTAGGGTTGGCGCAGATGACGCTGCTGCTGCCTGCTATGCTATTTATGCTGGTCGGCGGCAGTTATGCCGACCGGTTAGGCGGGCGTCGCATGGCGATCATCGCTCAGTTGGCTTCGGTCGTGGCGCCGTTAATGTTGCTCGTCGTCGTTTGGCTCGAACAACTGACCCTGTCGAGCATGTTGTTGTACGCGGTCATGATGGGTTGTGCGGTGGCGTTTGTTACGCCTGCGCGCGATGGGTTGTTGAATCACGTCGCCGAGGGGCGTATTCAGCGCACGGTTCTCCTCACGAGCGTGATCCAGTTCAGTATGCAAATGCTCGGCTTCTTGATCGCTTCCCTCGCGGACGGCGTGGGACCAGTCGTGATCTTAGGCGTGCAGGCCGGTGTGTTGGCCATCGGGGTGTTTGGCTTCATGCGCGTACCTGCCACGACCCCGCAACCCTTGGAGGATCGTCCTTCGCTGGTACAATCCGTGATTGAAGGGTCGAAAACCGTACTGCGTCACCCTGAAATGCGCATGGTGATGCTGCAGAATTTCGCCATGGGTTTGTTTTTCATGGGTTCGTTCATCGTGACGCTACCGTTGTTGGTCAGGGACGTGTTCGATGGATCGGCGACTGATCTTGGCCTGATGAACGCAACCAATTCCATCGGTCTTGTCGTCACGATTCTGCTGTTGCTGCGGATGGGCGATGTGCAACGTCAGGGTCGAGCACTCATTCTGGCGCAACTGGTAGGATCTGTGGTACTTGCGGTTGCAGCCATGGCGGCAAGCTTCGCGTGGTTTGTCGCCACGCTGTTCTTTTGGGGTGCTTGCGGTGGTATCGCCATGACGATGTCGCGAACCATCATGCAGGAACAGGCGCCCGACGCCCAGCGCGGCCGGGTCATGGGGTTCTACTCTTTCTCTTTCATGGGCGGTGGACCGATCGGCGCGCTGCTCAGCGGTTACTTGGTCAGGGAGTTTGGTCCCCAGATGGCATTGACTATTTCCGCGTCGATCATGTTCGTTTTCATCTTGATGGTAGGGCTCCGATCTTCGTTGTGGCGTATGAAAAACGAACCTGTTTTGGCAAACGCATGATGGTGAGAGCAGCGAAAATTGCCGTCGACATCGGTGGTACGTTCACCGACGTGGTGCTGGAAGTCGACGGCGCTCAGGTGTCGATGAAGGTCCTCACCACCTACGATGACCCTGCCAATGGGGTGCTCGATGGCATGCACCAAGTACTTGCCAAGGCGAAGTGTGCGGCGGCGGAAATCGGCTTGGTGCTGCACGGGACGACCCTGGCGACCAACGCGCTGATTCAGCGCCGAGGGGCTAGGACCGCCCTGCTCACGACCGAAGGGCATCGTGATGCCATCGAGATGGCGTTCGAGAACCGCTTTGAACAATACGATATAGACATCGATCGGCCGGTTCCGCTGGTTCCCCGCAAGCTTCGCTTGCCCATAAAGGAACGTATCGCCGCAGACGGTGAGATATTGGTACCGCTCGATGAGGGTTCGGTCGCAGAGGCGGTAGCGACGCTTCAAACCCAATCTGTCGAGAGCGTAGCCATCGGTTTTCTGCATGCGTATCGGAACGCCGACCACGAACAACGGGTCGCCGAGTTGGTGCGGGCGCAAATGCCCGATCTGTCCATCACGCTGGCATCCGAAGTATGTCCCGAGATTCGCGAGTTCGAACGTCTTTCGACGGCATGCGCTAACGCCTACGTGCGTCCGTTGATGGCCCGCTACCTAGAGAGCCTCGAGACGCAACTCCGCGACGCGGGCGTTCGAAGCCCGCTGTTGTTGATGACCTCTGGTGGCGGGCTGACCGATTTGCAAACGGCAGCGCGGTTTCCTATTCGGCTGGTGGAATCCGGTCCCGCAGGCGGCGCCATACTCGCGAGCCATGTGGCGGCTCGCTGTGGGTTCGATCGGGTCTTGTCCTTTGATATGGGTGGTACGACCGCCAAGATATGTCTGATCGATGATGCGCGACCGTTGTTGTCACGAGCTTTCGAGGTAGATCGGTCCTACCGGTTCAAGAAGGGATCTGGGTTGCCGGTGCGGGTACCCGTGATCGAGATGGTGGAGATCGGCGCGGGTGGCGGTTCGATCGCTCGTGTCGATAAGCTCTCACACATCACGGTTGGACCCGACAGCGCGGGGTCGGAACCCGGACCGGCCGCCTACGGGCGAGGTGGCGACTGGGCAACGGTCACAGACGCCGACGTGCTGCTGGGTAAACTTCGACCAGAGCTGTTTGCGGGCGGCGCACTAAAACTCGATCCAGCTGCCAGCCGACGCGTTGTTGACAAGCACGTCGCCAAAACACTATCGATGAGCATCGAACAAAGCGCCGTGGGCATCACCGAGGTGATCGATGAAAACATGGTGGCCGCCGCCCGTGCACATGCGATGGAGTGGGGCAAAGACAACGGCGGCCGCACGCTGATCGCGTACGGTGGCGCAGCACCCTTACACGCCTGCCAGCTTGCGAGCAAGCTCAAGATTGAACGCATCGTCATCCCCAATGGGGCAGGGGTCGGCTCTGCCATTGGGTTCTTGTTGGCGCCGGTACGTTACGAAGTGGTTCGCAGTCACTATCAACGGTTGCAAGATCTCGATCGTGTGGTGTTGGATAAGCTGTTTGCCGAACTTCGCGAGGAGGCCTATGCGGTCGTGCATGCGGCGACCTCGGAACCGCTCGATGAGGCTCGACGTGCCTACATGCGTTATGTTGGCCAAGGCTACGAGATCGCCGTCGACGTGCCCGAGCTTGATGTCCCGGACTTCATCGCGGCAATGAGTTCGGCCTTTGATGATGCTTACCGAGGGCTCTACGGTCGCGTCATTCCGGATTTGGACGTCGAGATTTTGAGTTGGACCCTCGCGCTGGGGACCACGGTCGACGTCGCGAAAGACGTCGAAGCGCCGAAACTCGAGCGGGAGGCATCGGCGCAAAGTGTCGTGGATCTGTATGATCCGGTTCAAGGTGCCGAGGTACGGGCTGATCTGTACCTGCGATCGGATCTGCGACCGGGCGACTACCTATCGGGGCCCGCGCTCATCGTCGAGGAGCAAACGACGAGTGTGGTGACCAGTGCCTATACCCTGATCGTCAACCAACTCGGCTATCTGATTATGCAGCGGCGCGACCTATGATGCCTAGTCTGGACCCGATCAAGACTCAACTGGTGTGGAATCGCCTGCTCGCAATCGTAGAGGAACAGGCGCAAACGTTGATGCGTACGGCTTTCTCGACCGTTGTGAGAGAAGCCGGCGATCTCTCGGCGGGGGTCTTCAATACGCATGGCTTGATGTTGGCTCAAGCGGTCACGGGCACGCCGGGTCACGTCAACGCCATGGCCTCTTCGGTAGGCAAGTTTCTCGCCAAGTATCCGGTTGACGCGCTGCGGCCGGGAGACGTACTACTGACGAACGATCCCTGGGATGGCACGGGTCACCTCAACGACTTCACTGTCGTGACACCCGTATTCCGCAACGAATCGTGCGTTGCCTTGTTTGCGAGCACCAGCCACATCGCGGATGTAGGCGGCCGTGGTTTCGGACCCGACGCAACCGAGGTGTTCGAGGAAGGACTGAACATACCCATTGGTTATCTGTTTCGCGAAGGGCAGCTAGACGAAACGCTGATGACGATCTTGTCGGCCAACGTCCGTGATCCAATCGTTGCGGAAGGCGATCTCTACTCGCTAACGGCATGTAACGATGCTGGTGCGGATCAGCTCATGGGCACGCTCACCGATTTCGACCTCGAAGGCATCGATGAGGTGGGGGCTGCGATTCTCTCGACATCCGAGAGCGCCATGCGTCGCGAAATCGAAGCGTTGCCAGACGGACGGTTCGACTACCAGATGCGAATCGATGGCTACGATGAGCCGGTTGATTTGGTGGTATCTATGACCATTGCCGGCGCTGAGCTGGTGTTGGACTTCGCGGGTACCTCGCCGACCTCGGGCTACGGTATCAACGTACCCATGCCCTATACCGAGGCTTACGCTTCTTTCGGCGTGCGTTGTTTGGTGGGCAATGACATTCCCAACAATGCCGGCTCGCTTCGAACGATAAGCGTGACGGCGCCTGAGGGGTGCATATTGAACGCCGAATCGCCGCGTGCGGTTTCGGCCCGCCACGCCATCGGCCAGATGTTACCCGACGTGGTGCTAGGCTGCTTGGAACAAGCGCTACCCGGCAGAACGCCGGCCGAAGGGGCCTCGTGCATTTGGAATCCGGTGTTTCTCGGGGTTGGCGGCGCCGGAAACACGGCTGCCGACAATTTTGTGATCAACCCGATTTTCAATGGCGGCACCGGTGCACGACCGCACAAAGACGGCCTGTCAACCACTGCCTTTCCAAGTGGCGTGCGCACGACGCCGACAGAGATCAATGAGGTCACGTCGCCGCTCGTCATCTGGCGTAAGGAATATCGGCCGGATTCCGGTGGTGAAGGCGAGCATCGAGGCGGTCTTGGGCAAACCATCGAGATCAGTCACCGCCAAGGCGCCGCGTTCTATGTCTCCAAGATGTTCGATCGCATTCAGTTCCCGGCGCGTGGGCGCCGTGGTGGAGGTGATGGTGCTGCCGGTCGTGTCTATCTCAAGGAAGGCGCCGATCTGCCTGGCAAGGGCAAGGACCTAGTACCAGCCGGGTCGACGTTGGTACTGGAAACTCCAGGTGGTGGCGGCATGGGAGATCGTTCTGCACGCGACCCGGACAAGGTCCAGGCAGATGTCGATGGCGGGTTGGTGAGCAAGCCGAAGTAGTTTATGCGCGATCGAACGCTTCCAAGAGCGCGGCCGCATGCTCGATGCGGTTCCGCGGCTGGCCTTTAAGCAACGCGCTCAAAAAGTCTATACGTGCCCGGTGTGCTTTGAGGATGACGCGGCGGCCCTTGGCTGTCAGATTGATAAACTGACGGCGTTTGTCTTGTTTGTCGGGCACCTTGCGTATGAGCTTGTCCTG
Source organism: Gammaproteobacteria bacterium (assembly GCA_027297435.1). Classification (GTDB taxonomy): domain Bacteria; phylum Pseudomonadota; class Gammaproteobacteria; order Pseudomonadales; family Azotimanducaceae; genus Azophilus. The sequence goes on from JAPUIA010000212.1 coordinate 9,139, forward strand.
CATCAAACCCTTGATGACGTGGTGCATGGTTGTCGGCGTTACGAGTTCCGCTTCGGCAAGTTCGGTCATTGAACATGGCCCGCCGAAGTGCAGCACGGCCAGTGCCGACAGCCGCGCTCGACCCACACCCTGAGCTTCGTCGATGCGGCGAATGCGTCGCATCAGGTGCGTCACGGACGAATTAATACGCAGAGCGTAGTCGTTGCGGCTTGACATTTATTTAGTATTGCTAAATTATTAAGTTAGCATTGCTAAGTTATTTAGAGTTTACAGGTTGGGGAAGCGATATGCGAATAACTCGACTACATCAGATTGCCGCGCACGCCGGCGACCTGGAAGACATGCAGCAGTTCTACCAGGAGACGCTTGGCGCCAGGTTCATCGCCGTGTTCGATCCACCGGGAATACTGTTCTTCGATTTTCACGGCGTGCGCGTGCTGTTCGAGCCGAATGCGGCGCCCGCTACGCTATATTTCTGGGTCGATGACATCGATGCTGCACACGCGAGCTTGACCTCGCAGGGGGTGGCGTTCGAAGGCCAACCGCACATGATCCACAAAGACGAGGACGGCGCCTTTGACAATCCCGGCACCGAAGAGTGGATGGCGTTCTTCGAAGACCCGGGCGGCAATACGCTTGCGATTGCGTCACGGCGATGAGGTTAGAGGCATATTTGACCTCAACCAGGCTTCCTATAAAATGCGCCTCCTTCGTGGTCTCAGCCGCGGACACCTCAGCGGGAATAGCTCAGTTGGTAGAGCATCTGCTTGCCAAGCAGAAGGTCGCGAGTTCGAATCTCGTTTCCCGCTCCACACTTTCAATCTTTCTACATGCTTAGTTGGGCGAGGTTGTGGACCTTGACGGTCGCGACAGCGCGGCTGCCGGTTGAATCTCGTTTCCCGCTCCAAATTCTCTTACTGCCGCAACATCTTTTGGAGTACCCGAGCGCGCTTCCCGGACCCGGCCATTCGGGGCTGCAACAACCAGCTATTTGGTTGGCGGAGTGTGTTCGGTATCGCGCTCTGCCCCGAGTGTGTGTAAAGCCTTCACAATACGGTCGAACATTTCTGGGTGGAGTACGGTCATTCCGGCCTCCTCCTCTGCCACCTCCAATTCATGGGCGTCAAATTCCCAACTACGTAGAATCTCGATTTTCTGATCGCGGGTCAGCTCGACGTCCGCAACTACTTCACTCGGATCCGCAAACACCTGCGTCGGGTTAAACATCGCCTTTTTGATATCTGTCATGGTCGGCAATTCCCTTTCGGCGTACCTGTTACACTTTACCATATCGCCCAATTGGCCCGAACTGAGATGAAAGGAATACGCAATCGAGGCGTGTACACTCGGCTTCGCGAGGACCGTGTGAGGTCAAACAACGGGGCCATAGCTCAGCTGGGAGAGCGCTACATTCGCATTGTAGAGGTCGCCGGTTCGATCCCGGCTGGCTCCACCAGTAAAATCAAGTAGTTAAGTCACGTTCTATTTTTCGATAAACCTCGTAAGTGCACCGTAAGCGAAATCAGCCCTTGCAGGAATCGCGGCCTGAGCCTGCCTAAACAGGTCCAAGTCGCTAACCACAACAGCCTGAAAAGGAGACTGATATGGCTACCGCCAATGATGTCCAGAGGGAGGCTTCCTGCAAGCCCCGCACAGCCCTGTGAGGCGTATCCCCAATATTACCCTGTACCCTTAACCTGTACGCCCAGACAGCGCCCTGTACGCCTATACAGGAGTGGATTTGATAGCGGTATAGGAGTGTACTTAGAAAGCTCGCCCGAATGGATGCCTCGGGAAACCCGCCCAGTGGGGGCCTAGGGAAACCCGCCCTAAGAGGCACGGAATCAGGGTGGGTGTTCATCTCCATTTCTAACCCCCCCGCTTCGGCGGGGGTTTTCTTTGCCTGAGATATGACGTGTACTTAGGTAGCCCGCCCGATGGGTGCCCAGGCTTACGGCCTAACGACAAGATAGCGGCTTACGATTTGGGTTGGGCTCCGTCTCTCGGGGAAGGGTTATGCAAAACTCAGAGATGAAGGAGGTCATCGAAGCCAG
>JAPUIA010000213.1 GCA_027297435.1 Gammaproteobacteria bacterium
TCATCCTCGATGAGTCCACGGAAGTACTTCGCAAGAAATCGGGCGTGCTGATCATGCGCCACCGCTTAGGGTTCGTCGGTGCCCACGCCGGCGTCGATCAGTCCAACATAGAGCACGGCGAGGACGAGAACGCTTTGTTACTGCCCGTTGATCCCGATGCGTCGGCCGCGCGGCTTCGCGCAGCACTCGAACAACGGCTGAGTTGCATCGTCGGCGTCGTTATTACCGACAGCAGCAACCGGCCTTGGCGTCTCGGCACCATCGGCAGCGCCATCGGCTCGGCGGGCATAACGGTGCTCGAAGACTACCGAGGTGGCCAGGACATCTATGGGCGCGAACTCAAGGTCACCCTAGTCAACCGGGCCGACGCAATCGCGGCTGCCGCAACCTTACTCATGGGCGAGACCACCGAAAAGACCCCGGTCGTCATCGTCCAAGGCCTAGCCCCGGAAGACGTCGACGACACCGCAAGCATGATCAACCGCCCACTCGATGAGGACCTGTTCCGGTAATGGGGTACCTAGCATTGACCGGCGGTATCGGCGGGGCGAAGCTCGCGCTGGGTCTTGCCAACCGGCTCGGTCCCGACGAGATCACGTTCGTGGTCAACACCGGGGACGACTTTGAACATCTCGGACTGTACATCTGCCCCGATGTCGACACCCTGACCTACACGCTAGCGAAGCAAAGCAACACGAAGACCGGTTGGGGCCGCCAGAACGAAACCTGGCAGTTCATGGCGGCGCTGGAAGATCTCGGAGGAGAAACTTGGTTCCGCTTGGGCGATCGCGACCTGGGCTTGCACGTCACCCGTACTCAGATGCTCAACGCCGGTTCAAGCTTGACCGAAGCGACGGCACATATCGCTGCCCGCTTCGGGATTCGCCATCGAATTCTCCCCATGAGCGACGACCCGGTGCGAACCATCGTCCATACGCCGGACGGTCCCCTGCCCTTCCAGCACTACTTCGTGCGCGACCGGTGTGTTCCGACGGTTACGGGGTTCGAGTTTCAAGGCATTGACGATGCCAAACCCAACCCGGACATCTTGGAGCGCCTCGGCGAGTGCGATGGCATCATCATCTGCCCCTCGAACCCGTTCGTTTCGATAGATCCGATCCTCAACTTGCCCGGGTTTCGAGACGCGCTAAAGAACTGCCAAGCCCCGGTCGTTGCCATCTCGCCCATCGTCGGCGGCAGGGCGATAAAGGGTCCAACGGCCAAGATGATGACAGAACTCGACATCGCGTCGACTGCATCTCAAGTTGCCGAGCACTATGGCGACTTGTTAGACGGATTTTTGCTCGACGAACAGGATGCGGCGCTCGACGGCACGCTCAACGTAGCAACTACTGTCGCCCAGTCCGTCATGCTAACGTTGCAAGACCGCGTCGATCTGGCAGACGCTACGTTGCAATTCATCAACACTCTCTGAACCAAGCGACCATGTGGGCCATCGTACCGATCAAGAGCTTCGAGGCAGCCAAGCGGCGCTTGGCCAGCGTGCTATCGCCCGAGGAGCGGCGTTCGCTCATGCTGGCAATGGCTCGAGACGTGTTGACCGCCTTGTCACGATCTCAGCACCTCACCGGTATTGTCATCGTATCGCGCGCGCCGGAAGCCGACGCACTGGCTCAGTCGTTCGGTACCGAACGCTTCGCCGAGAGTCCGGATGCGAACTTGCCCACCGCACTGACCCAAGCCATCGAGTATTCGATGGAGCACCTGAATGCAACGGGCATTTTCATCGTTCCGGCCGACGTACCGCTGATTCAGGCCGTTGAGGTCGATCGACTTCTCGAGGAGCACACGGCGGTCACCCTGCTGCCGGATGCGGAGAAAGTCGGCACCAACGGGTTGATCTGTTCGCCGCCCGACGCGATTCCACTGGTTTTCGACGGCAAGAGCTTCAAGCCCCACGCCGAGCACGCGTTCAAGGCAGGCATTACGCCCAAGATCGTGCCGGCCAGCAGTTTTTCGCTCGATATCGACACGCCCGCAGACCTGACCGCCCTATTGCACAGCGATCCCGGCTGCCAGACCGGAATCTACTTGGAAAAATCAGGTATAGCCGAACGTCTGCCAGACGTTGATAATGGGCCACTCAACTCCCGCGGATGAGGCCTCAGGGCGCTGTTAAGGACGCGCCATAGGTGAGATTCGAAATCGGGGTAACGACAATTGACGCGGGAGGACATGACATGCCCAGTTACCAGGACATACTGGATCGGGCGAAGCGCGGCGAACCCATCAGCGACGAGGAAGCTCTCAGCTTCGCCGAGTACCAGGACACCAAGGCTCTCGCCAACGTTGCCACCACGTTGCGCGACCGAGGCTTTCACAACGTCGTCACCTATTCACGCAAAGTCTTCATCCCGCTGACCCATTTGTGCCGCGACGTTTGCCACTACTGTACGTTCGCGCAAGTTCCCAGGAAGCTGAAAGCACCCTACATGACCGTCGATGAGGTTCTCGACGTTGCAAGACAGGGTGCCGAGATGGGCTGCAAAGAGGCGCTCTTCACGTTGGGAGAAAAGCCCGAACTGCGCTACAAGGCCGCGCGCGAAGCGCTTCGTGAAATGGGCTTCGAGAGCACGCTCGACTACCTGTGCCACGTAGCGGAGGTCGTCCATCAGGAAACCGGCCTGTTGCCGCACCTGAATCCCGGCACGATGACGCCCGCTGAAATGGACCGAATGCGCAAGTGTTCCCCGTCCATGGGCATAATGCTCGAATCTGCCTCCGAACGGTTGTGTGGGAAGGGCATGCCGCACTACGGTTCTCCCGATAAGGTACCTGCCGTGCGGCTACAAACACTCGCCGACGCGGGCCGTGCCAAGATTCCGTTCACCACAGGCATCCTCATCGGCATCGGTGAGACTCGTCGGGAACGCATCGAATCGCTCTTGGCAATTCGCAGCATCCAACAAGAATACGGACACATTCAAGAGATTATCATCCAGAACTTCCGCGCCAAGCCGGAAACCAAGATGGCGCACGCTCCAGAACCGGATCTCGACGAGCTGCTGTGGACCGTCGCCATGGCGCGTATCGTTTTCGGCGCCGAGATGAGCGTTCAAGCGCCGCCGAATTTGAGCCCGGGTGTTTTGCCCCAAATCGTGGACGCGGGCATCAACGATTGGGGCGGCGTGTCGCCTTTGACTCCGGATTTTGTGAACCCCGAGGCGCCTTGGCCACACCTAGACGATCTGATTCGGGAAACCGATGCCGCGGGCAAGGATCTACACGAACGCCTGACGATTTATCCGAAGTATGCTCAGGATCTCGACCGTTGGGTCGACCCGGGCCTACATAAGGCACTTCTGGATCTTTGCGATGCCGACGGTTTTCCGCGTATCGACGACTGGGCACCGGGAGATCCCATCGATCCGCCTCGAGAGGTCCTCGATGCGATCAAGCGCAGACCGAGCCGCACCTCATCTAACCTGCAAGTGATCCTCGACAAAGCGCTGACTTCGGAGAGCCTGAGCGAAGCAGAGATCGTCAGGTTGTTCCAAGCGCGGGGACACGACTTCTCCGCGGTGGTGCAGGCAGCCGACCGCCTGCGAAAATCAGTGAATGGCGACACCGTATCCTTTGTCGTCAATCGCAACATCAACTACACCAACATCTGCTATTTCAAGTGCCAGTTCTGCGCATTCTCGAAGGGCAAGCTATCCGAGAACCTGCGTGGACGCCCGTATGATCTGTCCCACGACGAGATACAACGCAGAACCGAGGAAGCCTGGGCCCGTGGCGGCACCGAAGTGTGCATGCAAGGCGGCATCCATCCCGAATACACCGGCGAAACCTACATCGCGATCCTAGAGGCGGTGAAAGCGGCCGTACCCGAGATGCACATCCATGCCTTCTCGCCGCTGGAAGTGTGGCAAGGGGCTGCAACGCTGGACGTGGATCTAAAAACCTATCTGAAGCGCGTCAAGGCAGCCGGACTCGGCACCTTGCCCGGAACCGCGGCGGAAATCCTCGACGACGAGATCCGGCAAGTGATATGCGCCGACAAGATCAATACCGCCCAATGGCTCGAAGTGATGGAAGCCGCACACGGCGTTGGCTTCAGAACCACGGCGACCATCATGTATGGACATGTGGAACGACCCGTGCACTGGGCACGCCACCTCATACGTGTCCGCGATCTGCAAAAACGCACCGGGGGCTTCACCGAATTCGTGCCGTTGCCATTCGTACACATGGAAGCGCCTATGTACCTCAAAGGCCAGGCGCGCAAAGGCCCGACTTTCCGTGAAGCGATCTTGATGCACTCCGTTGCACGCTTGGCCCTCAACCCGCACCTGACCAACATTCAATCGAGTTGGGTAAAAATGGGCCACAAAGGCGTCGTGGCAAGCCTCAACGCCGGATGCAACGATCTCGGCGGTACGTTGATGAACGAAAGCATCAGCCGCGCCGCCGGTACTCTGCACGGCCAGGAAACCTCTCCCCAAGAGATGGCGAAGATGATCGAGTCTGCCAACCGCACGCCCCGGCAACGCAATACGCTGTACGGTGATGCGACTCAGGAACGTATCGATGCCGGACGAGCGGCGAGCGAGCTAACCGACATCATCAATACACCGGCGCACAAGTACGAGCGCAAGCGCAAAGGCCCGTTGATGCGACCAGGACTGATCGAGACCGCTGGAATCTCATAACTCGATTCCCGAGTCATCGGCGCGGAGGGACACTGATGCAGAAGATCGATATCCAACCCTACGGTCCCGGCGTGGCCGCCGACTTCGTGCACACAGAGCGGGTCACCTTGGCCTTCTGGACGATCGACGCCGGTACCCAAGTGCCTGAGCATTCCCACGAAAACGAGCAGATCGTCAACGTGCTCGAGGGCGATCTAGAATTCACGATAGACGGCGTCACCGAGGTGTTGAGCGCCGGGTGCATCGCGGTCGTGCCCTCCCACGCGTCGCACTCGGGACGAGCGCTGACCGACTGCCGCGTGATCGATACCTTTCAGCCGGTGCAGAAACAGTTTGCCTTACCGGCAAACGCACCTGCGGAGCAGTTGACATGACGTTACCGATCTTCGACCTCGCCACGGCCACCGCCGCACTCTTTCGCGACGGCGCCTCTGACGTTACGACGGCGTCGGGGCCACCCCGGCGCATCGATGGATTGGTGGTCGGAATGCCGATTCTGACTCGGAACCCTCCGCATAACGGCGAGATGCATCCGGATGGGGACGAATTGCTCTATCTCGTCTCGGGCAGCGTCGAGGTGTGGTACGAAGACGGGGACACCGAACACTCGTTCCCGTTACGGCCCGGCGAGGCCTGTATCGTGCCCAAAGGCATCTGGCACAAGGTACGACTCCTCGAGACCCCCAGCCAACTGCTGCACGTCACGCCCGGACCCGGGGGCGAACACCGCCCTCTGTGAGCTATAGCCTCGTCTTCGATGTAGACGGCACGATTAGCCCAACGAACATGAGTTTCGTTCCACCCCCATCAACGCATCCTCTCGCTCGCGGGATAAGGTAGTTCGACCTCCAGCCACGCGCCCGCACGTTCAACCGAAAGCGGAATCAGCGGCTGATCTTCGTAGTCATACAACAACTGGACCGCGTGTTGTGCGTCGGACGGCCTGTTGTGACC
>JAPUIA010000214.1 GCA_027297435.1 Gammaproteobacteria bacterium
AGCGACCAGCCCCGCCCATTTGAGGATTCGCCGTTTGCGGGAGAGAGGTCGCATGCCTGATTATACGCCACGGTCGGTAGGGCTGACAGGAGCGGGCGCTTGAGCCGGTCAGTTCGCTCCGCGCATCGCGTTGCCGCTCAAACTGTCCGCCTCTCTGGATTCTACGCGCATGCACTTCTTAGACAGGCAGAGACTCGAAGTTATTAGATTGTCACGGCAAACACGGCGCCTCGCCACCCAGCGGGCAGTTGGCGACGGTTTGGCAATCGGTGACCGGCACCGGGTAGGCGACGCCCTGGAAGCCTTTGATCACCATGTCTACGTCGGAGAAGTTCACGAAGTAGTTAGGCCACTGGGGATGCAGATCGACGACCGTGACGTGCGGCGCCGTCGGATTCACCTGGAATTTCTTGACGGCTGCGTCGATATCGTCGAAGTTGACGAACCCGTTGGGCGCGTGCCATGTCATCGGACCATCATCGAACACACCCACAATATCCGCCCATGCACCGGCGATAGGGGCGGGCACAGTGGCAACCAATAGCGAATCCGTGAACGCCACGGCATCTGTTGTCGCACGGATTTCGTAGACCTCGTCCGGCACGATCACGCACCCGTAGACATGAACGGCGTCCTCGCCGCTCCATTCACGATACACTGGGGCATCGACGACAAGTGCCAACCATGCTGAGTCGTCGCCCTGCCAGTTCCTAAGGACTGGTTCGCCAACCCATCCTACTCGACCATCCGGTAACGTGATTTGGTACGCGACTTGTTGGCACCGAAGTTCAGGTGCGAACGAAAGCCAGCGGTTCTTCAACACGTCGTGCGGCGACGCCGCCGGGTTAGGCGGAGTCGCTTCGCATTCATCTAGGATGCCGTTGCTGTCGCAGTCGGCTGCGCCAGCGGCTAGGTCGCACTCGTCCGCTAGCCCGTTCGCGTTGCAATCGTCGGTTGTGCCGCCAGGGGCGTCTGTCGTAGCGGGATCGCAGTCGTCGTCGATCCCGTTGCAGGTCGTTTCGTTATTGCCTGGGTTCACGTTCGGATCGGCGTCGTCGCAATCCGTGCCCACGTTGGACTCACCCGCGTCATTGCAGTCTTCATCCTCGGACAGGACTCTGTCTGCTGATCCGAATCCATCACCGTCGCCGTCGACGAAGCAGCTGGTCAACTTCGTTACGGCGAAGATGGTCGAGCGGGCTCGCGCCTGGAGTTCTCCGCCCACGTTGACCGTGCAGCTTGAGAACGACTCGGGCGATTGCTCAACGAGATCATCGATGTCCTGTAAAGCGTCGGTGAGTTCAGCGAGTCGAGCCAGCCCGAATTCGTCGATCGCACGGTCGATTGCCTCTGCCAGGCCTTGACGGAGAAGCGGGGCGATGCACGGTTCGCCCGTAATGATCTGCTGGAGCGCGGTGAGTTTGTCGGCGACGACCTGTGAGAACGGCAGGGTGATCCGTACACCGGCAAGGAAGAAGGACAAATCCCGCGTCAGCCCGCGTATCGTACCGCACCCGGTCGTCACATCGATAAACGTCGCGCCTTCGAAGATCGGCGGATCGTTATCGTCCGGCGACCAGAACAGGAACGGTTGCTGCGTGATGTCGGGATCGACGCAGTCGGGATCGTAGCCCAGAAGAATCGACTCATGCGTCAAGTGATCCATGACGCCCGCAACCGCGATATCGGCTTCCTTGATCTCAACGATGAAGGACGGCGTGCCGGTGACCGGATCGCCGACCCGAAACGCGCGCACCCAGGCCGGTATCTCGATCGGCGGAAAATCGGCTCGAAGCTCGTTCAAAAACAGAGACCGATGCAGCGGCTGTTCGGGCGAAATCATCTGCTCGTCCTCGCGCGGATCGGGGAACAAATGGACGCTCGCGTTTAGGTCTCCGCCTGCAACGACTTCTTCGATCACCGTGTCGATGATCGACGTCTGTGACACGGGGACGTTGCTGCCGGACGGCACGTGAACCGTGTTGCTCGTCGTGGTGTCGACACCGACGGGGAACTGGAAGCCGTCAACGACGGTATCGAGCGTTCCGGTTCCGCCGCTGTTGATGGTGTATCGGCGCAGCTCACCGCGCTGCTGGTGGGTTACGAACGCGCGGTACTTGCCGCCCTGCAAGCCGACAGCAATCTTGAACTCGTCCTGGCCGGAGCTGGCAACGAAATCTGTAAAGCCACCCATACCGTCGGAACGGCGGTGTCCATCGGGACCATAGATGAGGATTCGGCCGTCAGATACGGGTATAAGCAAATCGCCGTTCGGTGCAAACGCCATTCCGTTCGGCACCAATCCGTCCGGAAATCGTTGAGCGGCCGGGACCGATGCATCGGCAGGATGAATGATGGTGTCCGGCGTTAGTTCCGAAGGCGACACTCCAGAAGTCAACGCGCTCAGAAACGCGGCGATGTCTGCAGCAGCGTAGCGGAGCAGTGCGCCAGGGTTGGCTAGGACCAACAAATCGCCAGTGTGAAGCAAGCCCGCCGTGGACGCGGACACCGATGATTCGGGAAGTAGGTCCGCGTCGATCAATGTGGCATTGCCGCCGATCTCCGTCGCGATCTGCACGTGTGCGTCAATCAGGCCTAAAGGTGCGCGATAGCCGCCGTTCAAGCACTCTGGTCGCATCGGATCGGGGCAACCGCTGTCGCGCATAACGACCCATACCTCGCTCAATCCGCTCGAATTACCCTGTCCGGAGTCCATGACGAAAAGGTTGCCGAACAAGTCGAGCGACACTCCGTCCGGCCGGCCCGGGCCGGTGACGTTGCCCTCATCGAAGACGACCTGCCCGATGCCCGAGGCGTTTGGGTAGAACACGACCCGTCCCCCATTTCGATCGCAGGCGATTAGATTTACGCCGTCCAGTCCGTCGTCGCGAATCGCAATGTCGCGCACCTGTGTCAAGAGGTTGGCATCATCGTTGACGGCGGTCGTCGAAGGTGGATCGAATTGCACCAACTGGATGCGAGAGTTTGACGAATTCGCAACATAGACTTTCGCAGTTTGAGCCATCGACGGTACCGCAATCGATACCAAAAGGACGATGCCAGTTGCCGGCGCGATGCTGCGCCTCGCTCTAGTCGGATTGGTCGTTGCGTTTGCAGTGCGCATAGTCTTGGTTCCTTGCTTTAGCCTCTTCTCGTCGGCTCGGTAAGCACTTGAACCGACACTTCCCACTTTGCTGATGCATGAGGATCTAGCCCGCTATGATACCGATTCAGCGTTCTCGATCCAAGCGAATTCTCGAGAGATCCGGTTTTTTTGCACGAGTTCTGCATTTGGCTGGCTCGCTTCGCTGGTGCGAGGGCACGGAACCAACCGTTCCGGCGCTGTCCGGGCATTCGCCTGCGATTGCAGCTTGCAACAACGGCAGGCCAATCGTGGAACCAGGCAGAGTTCCCGAACGAACCAGCTAGTTGCTTTCGGACGGCACCTCTTGGGATGTTGCTCGGTAAGGCGCGGCTTCTTCCCGCCTTCCCCATGCCTCATAGAGACCGATCAACCGTTGTCGTGCGTCCTCAGCATAGATCGAGGCGCCTTTCTCGGCTTGAACGGTCTTGAAGCTCTTGAGAAGCAGCGATTCGGCCTCATCAAACCGGCCGAGCCCAGCTAACGCGGCCCCAACCACGCCGTCGGCTACCGCTGTGCGCCAATGGCTTTCGGATAGCGCACTCGCCATAGTCGCGCGCGCTTCCTCAGCCGATTCTAGTGCTTCTCCAAACCGCTGGGCGCTAATCAACAGGTGAGCTAGCCCGGTCAGGCTCACCGCCGTCGCTGGGTGATCATCTCCAAGAAGGTCACGGCGCATGGCCACGGCTTCGCGGTACATCCTCTCTGCCTCGACCATCTTGCCTTTGTCCTGCAGCCACCGCGCGAGGTTGTTCAGTCCGCGAGCGACGTCGGGGTGGTTATCCCCGTGCACACGCCGATACATAGCCAGTGAATCTCGCGCGAACTTCTCCGCCTCGTCGACGCTCCCGTTTTCGATCAGTACGAACGCCAGGTTGTTCATCACTTTAGCGATGTCCGGATGGTCATCGCCCAACAGCGTCCGCTGCACGGTCAGCACCTCGCGGTAGATCGCTTCGGCTGCGTCGTATTCGCCACTGTCGTGAAGTACGAACGCCAAGTTGTTCATCGCCATCGCCACATCCGGATGCACTTCGCCGACCAACTGCTTTTGCACTTCCAGAGCCTCTCGAAATAACGGCTCAGCTTTGTCGAATTCCCCGCGGCTGTATAGAACGAACGCCAAACTATTCAGACTTTCCGACACGTCGGGGTGGAATTTTCCTAACAGCCTCCGGCGCATCGCCAGCGATTCGCGCAGCAACGGCATTGGCGAGTCCGCATCTCCCTGGTCGTGAAGATTCATCGCGAGATTGTGCTGGGATTCGGCGACAGCTTCGCTCTCCTTGCCGAGAAGCCGGCGACGCATATCGAGCGACTGACGGTTCATCAGTTCGGCGGCTGCGAAGTCACCATTTTGGCAAAGAAGGTAGGCGAGGTCGTTGAGGCTCTCCGCCACGTTCTCGTGCTCTCCGCCGAAAAGCTCGCGACGCATCGCGAGTGCCTCGCGATACAGCGGCTCGGCCGCTTCAAAGCTCCCCTTCTTCACCAACAGCGTGGCGTAGTCGTTCAGAGTGTGGGCGACTTCTGGATGAGCGTCACTGAACAGTAGTCGCTGCTTGTTCAACGCTTTTTGGAACAGCGGCTCAGCAGCATCGTAAAGTCCGAGGCTTCGATAGACTGTTCCCATCGTAGCCATCAACGTGGCTTGGGCTTTCGGTTGGCCGGCTAGTTCCTTCTCGACTCGGGATGCGCCTTTGTCCAGAATCTCCCGCGCCGTTACCGTGTTACCGCGTGCCTCGCTCGGATCAACGACTGCAAACAGGCCGACCATAAATTTGAGGGTTTGTTCGGATATCCGCGTTTGCTCGTTCGCTCGCTCGGCTTCGATCACCGCCAACTTCTCCGCTCGCACCGCACGTACCAACGCTACAGTGGTTCCGGTGATACCCAGCGCGACGGCCACTGCAACCAGCGCAGCCGCCGTAACGCCAAGCTTATGGCGTATGACGAACTTTTTGCACCGATACGTGGCGCTCGGCGGACTTGCCAACACCGGTTCGTGATTTAGGTGGCGCTGGACATCAGCGGCGAATTCCGACGCGGAGCTGTATCGCCGCGTACGGTCCTTCTCCAATGCCTTCAACAGGATCCAGTCGAGGTCGCCGCGAAGCTCACGAGTCAGGTGAGTGAGGTCCGTCCGCCGCGCCCGCGCCGTGTCCGGAGATGTGGCCACCACTGTGCTGATCCGCGTGCTGGGCTTTGGGGCGTCGTCCTCGCGTATGCATTTCCAGAGCTCGTCGATACCTTTAAGTTTCATCTGCTTGATGTCGAACGGCCTCGCTCCTACCAACAGCTCGTATAATAGCGCCCCAAGCGAATACACATCGGTGCGCGTGTCGACATCCACATTGCCCAGCCCGGACTGCTCGGGACTCATATACTCCGGTGTGCCGATCGGCAGACCGGCGGCAGTAACGTACGTTGAATCGGTTAGCCGTTCGGACATAGGTTTGGCGATTCCGAAATCAATGACCTTCGGCACAGCCCTCTCGCCCTCAGACTTGACCAGGATGTTCTGCGGTTTGAGATCGCGGTGGATGATACCTTTTTGGTGGGCGTGCTGAACGCCCTCGCAGACGTCGATAAACAACTCAAGGCGCTGACGTGTGGTCATCCGATTGTTGTCGCAGTACTCGTCGATCGGCATACCGTCGACGAACTCCATCACGAAATACGGCAGGCCGTTTTCGGTGGTTCCGCCGTCAAAAACCCGGGCGATGCACGGGTGGTTCATCATCGCCAACGCCTGACGCTCGGATTCAAACCGGGCAATGATCGGTTTTGAGTCCATCCCCGTCTTGATCAGCTTCAGCGCGACCTTACGCCGAACCGGTCTCTCCTGCTCAGCCTCATAGACTTCACCCATTCCGCCTTGACCAATTCTGTCGACGATGCGGTACGGACCGATTCGTTCCGGCATTGGGCCGTGGCC
>JAPUIA010000215.1 GCA_027297435.1 Gammaproteobacteria bacterium
CGTAGAATTACCAGCGTGGAAATTGCAAGGTTTTAACGGGTTTCCCGCTAAAACCTTGCAATATGCGGCGGCCGACTTGCAGGGCATGGGTCCCCTGCATCGCAGGGGCGGCCTGCCGCGAGCGAAGCTCGGCGCGAGCCGGTCGTGTTGCAAGCAACACTTACGGCAGTTTGGGTTTGCCCAAACTGCAAAGCTCAGACGAAGTTTGAGCCAGGCGACATCTCTGAAAAAGTCCCGGACGGACTTTTTCAGGGACAAATAGTTAGATGGATCCTTTTTCGCAAGCTGCGCTGGGTGCCATAGTGGCACGCACGGTTGCGCCGAAGGATATGGCGAAGGGCGTCATACTCGTGGGTGCGCTTGCGGGTGCGGTGCCGGATATCGACGTGCTTTTTTCGATCAACGGCGACTATTTCGATCGACTGGTCACGCATCGCGGCATCACGCATTCGCTGTTCTTCGCACCGGTTGTCGGTCCGCTGCTCGGTTACTGCATCTGGGTACTGAAACGGCTGCAACGCGGGCCGGACCCGCCGTCACGGCGTGAGCTTGGTTGGTGGATGGTCATCGCCTCGACGGCTTTGTTTTCGCACCCGTTGCTCGATTGGTTGACGTCGTATGGTACGCAATTGTTGTTGCCGTTCAGCGACCGACGTTTTGCCATCAACGCCATGCCCATCATCGACCCGATCTACACGTTGAGTCTGGTGATGGGATTGGTTCTTGCGGCACGCTACAAGCGCGGTGGTCATGCCGTGGCAATTGCCGCGGCCGCGCTGGTGTTGACGACGGCGTATCTCGGCTACGGCTGGCTGCAGAACGTATCCGCGGAACGGTACGCGGCGGCCCAGCTATCAGCACAAGGCCGCGACGGGGTCGAGGTCACCGCGTTTCCAACGATATTTCAGGTGCACTATCGCCGCATCGTTGGCCGCAGCGACGACGAGATCTACATCGGCTACGTGTCCACATGGCATCCATGCGAGATTGTCTGGAGACGAACGCCTCGTCCGAAGCCCGTTGCGGTGCAGGCGCTTACAGCAACCCGAGAAGGCGCTGTATTCGATTGGTTCTCGATGGGGTTCGCGCACGTGCTGGTCGATCCGATCGAGGCTGGCTTTCGGCTTTCCATGGTCGATCTGCGTTATGGCTTGGGGCTGGACCCAAGCGTCAGTTCGTTCACGATTACGGCCGACGTGAACCGGGCGTGGAAGGTGATCGGCAAACCGGTTAGCGGTGGGTTCCAGCCCCCGGCGAACGCCTTCGACGTCACCTCGATGTTGGCGGAAGCCTATCCGGAGTCGTGTCAGAAGCACGGGTAGGAACGGCTTTAGCCGCGATTCCTTTGTGTTGAAATTCGCGATCAATCGCGGCTAAAGCCGCTCCTACCGCATTAGCGAGGTTGCCCGCGAGAGCCGCAACTAGTCGACGAGCTTACCGTCCGCATCGCGGATCTCGGGCCCGTGCACGCGTGCGCGACCATCGCCGAATTTGGCATCCCTGGCGCGCAAAGTCTCGCGCAAGCCAATCTCGCGTACCGACTCGCCGTAGCCGCGCGCGGCCTTGGTGTTGTGACCGCGAACGTCGTTTTCGGCGGCCAGCCTCTGTAGCGTGCGAGCGCCCATCAACTCCAACGCGAGGTTGATGATGCGTTTGTTTGCGCTCAGCAGATCCGGGTCGATGAGGCTCATACGCGATGCCAGTTGTTCTACTTCGTTTTCGAGATGTTCTTGAGGGACCGCTTTCAACACCAGCCCGATGTCTTGAGCTTCCGCGCCGGTGATGGTATCGCCGGTCAAGGTCAGCCGTTTCGCCCACTGAGGCCCGACGTTGTACACCCACATGTTGTTTGGCAACGCGCCGAGATCGCGGGCCGGTGGAAAACCGAAGATCGCATCATCGGCGGCAATGACCATGTCGCAGAGCAGGGCGATATCGGTGCCACCGGCGAGACAATAGCCGTGCACCTGGGCGATGACCGGCTTGTGCATGTCGAAGATGGTCATGCGCAATCGTTGCGCACGTTCGAGTTGCCATGCGTCGTCATCGATCGAACGCCCACCGCGGTAGCGATTGGCGTCGTTTTCAACACGCGATACGGGGACCCGTCCGCCACCGCCGGCGAGATCGTAGCCCGCAGAGAAGGCGCGCCCAGCGCCACGAATGATCACGCAGTGCACGTCGGTGTTGTCGTCCGCTTCCCACAGAGCCTCCGCGAGTTCCACTTGCAGCGCGAACGACAGCGCGTTCAGCTTCTCCGGCCGGTTGAGCGTTATACGCGCCCGCCCGTCGTCGACTTCAAAGAGGATGTTCTCAAAACCGCTCACGCGCTTGCTCCTATGCAGTCCAGAAATAGTTCAACAGGTTCCAGTAGTTGAGCTCCCATACCAATATCAACCCGATTGCGGCAAAGGCGCTGTAGCGAATGCGCATCCACAGCGTGCCGTCTCCGGCCATCCATTGACGCACGCTGAAGTACACGCCGATGAGGGCGAGACCCACGAGGATCAGGGCCAGCGCCAAGAGGCGTTCGACGAACGCGGGTACGCCGAACGTGAAGGCATCGGTATTGCTCATGCCTTCGGTCAATCCCCACAAGAAAAACAGCACCGCAATCGTCGTGAAGAACGCGAAAGCGTTGTGCAGGGGTTTTAACTGGTTGAGAGGGCCCCGACTCAAAATCCGATAGCCGGTGCTGAGAAATCCGAGAAGGGCGATGCCGCCGATGATCGATAGAAACACCACATGGGTTTGCGGTTGATCCCAAAACGCCAGCCGTTCAAATACCGACTGATTGACGACGAGGTGGGTCACGGCACCGCTGGCGTCACGTTTGGCGATGAGATGGTTGTGGCCGTATTTGGCACGCAACACGTCCTGCTCGATCGGTATCCAGCGGCTCACGCGCCCTTGACTGGCGAGCAGCAACGCTCCGTCACTCACGCTGACCGTGAATGAATTCACCAGCACCGCCATTTTCTCGAAACGCGAATAGTTGCGACGCAGCGTCGCGTAACTGCCTACATAGTCATCGAGCGTGGGTATCAGCGCTTCGGCTGCTTCGATCGGCGGAGGCCACGCTACCGGAAAGAATCGATTGAAGAATGCGGTAACGAGATTGGATCGCGCTGCAGATCCTGGGTCCGAGTTGAAGGACACGAAGATGCCCAGCCGTTCGTCCGGCACGAGCTGCATTTGGCTGTGAAATTGATTGACGTCGCCGCCGTGCCCGAAACGGATGATGTCGTTGCGCTCGGTCTGGAAGAAGCCGTGCAGCATGGGTCCTGCCAGCGGGTGGTGCCGGTGCAGGACGTCACGCATGCGCTGGACCGTAGCCGGTTGCAAAATGGTTGAACCGTTGTGGGTACCGTCCTGCAAGTGGGCCAACATGAAGCGCGTCATGTCGTCTGCGGTCGTGCTCATGACACCAGCGGGTGTTTGGAACAAGTACAAATAGGGTCGCGATACGAAATCTCCACGCAAGAACCGGTAGCCTGTAGCGAGCCTCGCTTGCAGATCGTCTCGCATGGGCGTTCGAACGTTGGTGTTGGACATAGACAACGGTTCGAGAATGTTCTGTTCGATGAATTGCTCCCAAGGCATGCCGCTCACGCGTTGCACGATGTATCCGGCGAGCGCGGTACCGTAGTTGGAGTAGGACGTGTATGCACCGGGCGCTCGCACCCGGCTTGGTATGTTCGCCGGTAAATAGTCGGCCAACGGCACGACGTCTTCGACGTTCTCGCCAATACCACCCGAACCACCTTCTTCAAAGCCCGGTGTGTGGGTCATGAGATGCGCCAGCGTGATAGGCTCGGCAAACGTCCCCGGTATCGCGAAATCGAGGTACGCGTTCACGTCGGTATCGAGATCGAGTGCGCCGCGCTCGACGAGCTGCATCACGGCGGTCCACACGAACGTCTTGGTGATCGAGGCGATGCGGAATAGTGACTGATCGGGGTCCGCGGTCGTGCGAGAGTCGATGTCGGCGAAGCCGTAGCCCTTCTTGAAGAGCACGGCGCCGTCCAGGACGACGGCGACAACGGCGCCGGCCAACTCGTGTTCTTGTCGTTGTACTTCGAACGCTGCATCGAAGAACTGTTGAACTTCCGATGCGTCCAGGCTAGCGAACCCGGGGGCGGGCATGGCCACAAGCGCCAAGTAGGCGATCCAACGGTACATCGGCATCCTCCCAATACCCTTGGGGGCCATTATGTCAGGTGATGCAGGGGTAGGGCAGTCGACGACTTGATGCGTTCCATGGCAAAGGATGACGAAACATCGTGCAAGGGTGCAACGGCGATCAGTTTTTTGTAGACCCGATCGTAGTCGCCGATGTCACGCACGACGATCTTCAAAAGGTAGTCGATCTCGCCGCTCATGCGGTAGAACTCGACCACCTCCGGCAGTGCCTTGACGCCCAGGGCGAAATCGGCGAGCCACGCCTCGTTGTGTTGGCTGGTCTTGACCGATACGAACACGGTGACGCCGAGGTTCAAAGCTGTTTCGCTGAGCAGCGCTACGCGCTTGCGGATGACGTGGTTCTCGTCTAGTCGTTTGACGCGTCTCCAACAAGCATTGGGTGACAAGTCCACGCGTTCGGCCAGTTCAGCATTCGATAGTGACGCATCATCCTGCAGGTGCTGGAGGATCTTTCGATCGAATTTGTCAAAATTGACCATGTATCTTTCACTTTTGAGGCGGATATTGCGTATTTTGACCTCTTTGGCCAAAGAATGAGAGATATTTAGTCGGAGACTTCACTAGGATGAAACGTGCCGCCGGAATGCTCGGTACTTGCACGAACACGAAGGAAAAAACCCTCTACGCCGCCGTCGCGCAGACCGCCCGCGAACACCCTATCGGCCTGTTGCTGACGCTCGCCGTTGCCGGCCCGCTGCTTTACCTCGGCAACCCGGCCTTGGGCCTGCTGGTCGGCGGCGCGCTTGCGCTGACGATGAACAAGGCGCCCGTTGCGCTACCCGCAAGCTATAGCCGTCTGACACTGCAGACTGCCATCGTGCTGCTCGGGTTTCGTTTGAACTTGGAAACGCTCTGGAGTTTGAGTGCGAGCTATGCGTGGGCGGTCGGGTTGTACGTGCTGCTGACGTTGGGTCTCGGTCTGATGCTGGGGCGTTGGTTGAGATCAGATGTCACCGTCACGCGACTGATGGCGGCCGGTACCGCGATCTGCGGTGGCACGGCGATCGCGACGATCGCGCCTTTGTTGGGGGCAAAACCCAGCCAAACCGGCGTTGCGCTCGCGGTGGTGTTCACGTTGAACGCCATTGCCCTACTCACGTTCCCTTTCATCGGCGAGCGCCTGGATATGTCTCAGCTCGAATTCGGCCTTTGGTCGGCATTGGCGATCCACGATACGAGTTCCGTCGTCGCCACCGCTGCGATATATGGCGAGCAGGCGGCCGACGTCGCAACCACGGTCAAGCTGGGCCGAACTCTGTGGTTGATCCCACTGGTTTTCGGAATCAGTCTGATGACGCATTCAGACGACACGAAATTACGTGTGCCGGGATTCATCGTCATGTTCGTCGCCGCATCGGCGTTCGGTTCGATCGTGACGCTGCCCGAGGTGGTCCTCGTCGTCATCGCATTGTTGAGCAAGAGTCTGCTCGTGGTCGCGTTATTTCTCGTCGGTGCCGAGTTGTCTCGCGAAACCCTGCGCCAATTGCAGGGTCGCACGGTGCTACATGCCGTATTGTTGTGGGCAATCGTTGCGCCAGTCACCTGTTTCACCGTGCTCAAGTTTGGCTGATTTGGTTATTTCGATAGAAATAATGGGTCCTTCAATTCGGTGATGCGCGGGCCTAGCATCGGCAAGTGTGAGTGTGGGATCCCTAAAAGTTGATCGATTGAGCCTTTTGGCGCTGGCTATATTCGTCGTGTATCTCGCGCTTCCGCTTCTTGCTTAGACCGCTTGCTTAAGTCTCCCACCCGCCATCTTGCCTAATCCCGGCACGACCGCGTTGGTTTGTGTCCGGAAATTCGCTTCCTGATTTCGCCGCAGGCGCCGCGAATCTTCCTCGGTTTTCGCTGAAAACTTCGTATTTTGCTTCGTAAAAATGGTCGAGCTTGTACGGCGTCAGAATGCTAAGCATTCTGGACGGGCACTCGTTAAGCAATTTTGCGCGTCACGACGCATTTATTTCTTGACAGAACTGGAACGTCAGCCTAAAAAATGCCGGATGGTTTGATGCCCTCGCGGACTGTAATCAAGGCGGATTTATCACGTCGATGCGCGATCTCGAAGACGACCAACAAGAGGTTCTCGAAGAACAAGACGACGAAGACGAAGACGAAGTCGAAGACGATGCACCGCTGCCGGATGAAGATCTGACGGATTTCGAAGGGGAGGGTGAGGAAGACGAAGACGAAGACGTCAATAAGGTCGTCGAGCTTAGTCCGAAAGAACAGAACGCCAAGTCACTTGCGATACGCCGCGCCATAGAGCGACGCCGTGAGCAAAAAGAACTCGATCACGATCTTGATTATCTCGATCTAGGTTCCGACGAATAGTAGTGAAGTCCAATTCCCCGCCGCCGGTTCGTGACCTGGTGTTGATCGGGGGTGGTCACAGCCACGTCCAAGTACTCAAATCTCTCGGCATGACGCCGATGGACGGTGTTCGCGTCACCGTCATCGCGAGAGAGGTACACACGCCGTACTCCGGGATGCTGCCGGGCTATGTTGCCGGACACTACCAATGGTCGGATATTCATATTGATCTCGGCCCGTTGTGCCGCTTTGCCGGTGCGCGTTTGATCACCGGCGAGGTAAGCCGCCTCGATCTCGATGCCAAATTGGTGCATTGCGGTGACCGGCCGCCGTTTCGTTACGATTTCCTGTCGATCAACAGTGGGGCCGTACCCGAAGAGATCGGAGAGGACGGCGTAGCCGTAAAACCCATTGGGCGTTTCTTGCCTGCTTGGCATGAACTGCAAGCAAGTGCTGAGCCCGGCACCAAGATCCTGTTCATTGGCGGTGGAGCCGGGGGTGTCGAGTTGGCGCTTGCCGTACGCCAGGCATTGGGACCAAAGGTCACCGTTGGACTGATCGCAGCATCTTTGTTGCCGAGCCATTCAAACTCGGTTCGGCGGCGACTGGCTGCGCAACTGGCGCGAGTCGATATCGAGGTCGTTGAGGCCGATGTTGTTGGAAGCGCACCGGGCAGGGTCAACCTGGCGGACGGCAGTTCTCGGTCGTGGGATCACCTTTATTGGGTGACGGGTGTCGCTGCGCCGCTGTGGCTCGCCGAAAGTGGACTGGCGACAGACCCCAAAGGCTTCGTCAAGGTCGATGCAACGTTACGCTCGGTTTCACATCCCGAGGTATTTGCGGTTGGCGACGTCGCCCATCTGGTCGATCAAGAACGGCCGAAATCCGGCGTGTTTGCCGTTCGTTCCGGCCCGCCGTTGTCGATAAACGTACGCCGGGCGATATTCGGTCTGGGACTCAAGCGGTTCAAGGCGCAAAGCCGGTTTTTGAGCCTGATCGGTACCGGTGACGGCAGCGCCGTGGCCTCGCGTTCTGCCTTTACCGCCGAGGGCCGGTGGGTGTGGCGGTGGAAAGAATGGATCGATCGCCGATTCATGGCGCAGTTTACCAATCTACCCAGCATGCGGGATGAAGCCGCGGCGCTGCCCGCTTCCCTTGCCGATACAACGGTGTTCGACCCCATGCGCTGTGGGGGTTGCGGGGCGAAGTTTGGTGCCGATCCTTTGCGGCGTGTGCTCGACCGGCTGCCGACGCAAGATTTTGCCGACGTGATGCAAGGTATTGGTGATGATGCCGCGGTATTGCGGTCGGGCAGCGCGCCGTTGGTATTGACCACCGACGGATTTCGAAGCCTGGTAGACGATCCCTATTTATTTGGCCGCATTACGGCACATCACAGCCTCAACGATATCTTTGCCATGGGCGCTCAGCCTACAAGTGCGATGGCGTTGGCGACAGTGCCTCTCATGGCCGAAAACATGATGGAGGATGAGCTGTACCAGTTGTTGCGCGGCACGGTCGACGTGCTGAACGAGGAGGGTGTGCCGCTCGTAGGCGGACATTCCTCCGAGGGACCCGAGCTTTCGCTAGGGCTGGCGGTCACGGGTAATCTGGTAGAGCCGTTGCTTGCCAAGAAAGCTCTCTGCGTCGGTGACCACTTGATACTCACAAAAGCGCTCGGTGTCGGCGTGCTCATGGCCGCCAACATGCGCGGCGCCGTTCCGTCACACCTAGTGCAGCCGGTGCTCGATGGCATGGACCAATCAAACCGGTCGGCGCTGGAGGTGTTTCGCGCCCATGACGTGCACGCGGCAACCGACATCACCGGTTTTGGTCTCGCGGGTCACTTGAGCGAGATGTTGCGTGCGTCCGGCTTAGGCGCGGAACTCAGGCTCGAACGCATCCCGGAATACCCGGGTGCGATAGACAGTCTAACCGGTGGTGTCGCGAGTGTTTTGCAGGGCAACAACGAACGGGCGCTTGGCGATTTCGAGGTACTTGGCTGCGCGCCAAACGATCCACGAGTGAGGTTGCTGGCCGATCCGCAAACCTCGGGTGGCTTGCTTGGCGCTGTTCCGGCGCGTCGCGTAGCCGATTGCTTGGCCGCTTTGGTGGAAGCGGGCTACCCTTATAGTCGTGACGTTGCTGTCGTTACCGAAGACGCGTGGCACATCGTTGCATGAAACTCCTGGTGGTCACGGACCCGATGTGTTCATGGTGTTGGGGTATGTCTGCCGAAGTCGACCGGACCGCAAATGAGCTTAATGCGTCGGTCGAACTGGATTTCCTGCTTGGCGGCATCAACACGCATGCCACGCAACCGATCGGCGACTTTGGACGCCGCCACTTGATGAAGATTTGGCACGAGGTTCACGCGACGACTGGGCAACAATTTGGCTTCAAGTTGCCGGACAGCTTCGTGTACAACAGCACGCTGCCCTGTTTGGCGGTGCAAGTCGTGCGTGAGCACCTTGGCAAGCCGCCGTTTGGCTACCTGCACCGTTTACAACAGTTGTTCTTTGTGGAAGGACGCAATATCAACGATGCGGAATTAGTTGCTGAAGTGGCGGAAGATTTCGGCGTACCGCGAGACACCGTGCGTCGAGAGAGTAGCTCTGAGCGGATCCGGCAGCTCGTCGGCTTCGAGTTTTCCACATCCCGGGGGTACGGGACCAACGCTCTGCCGTCGGTGTTGTGGGAGCGCGATGGCGAGCGGGGCTTGTTGGCCGGCGGTTACCTCGATAGCGCTACGCTCATAGACCTAGCGCAGCGTAAAAACGATTCGTTGCGCCAGGTCGAAATTGATTAGCCTGGTCAGAAGAAGTCCGCGACGGCAGGTCTGAACCGATCCATATCGACCAGAAACGAATCGTGACCTTGAATGGACGCTAGGGGTTTGTACTCGAGGTCCTTCACGTAAGGGCCCAAAGCAACGGCCAGCTCTTCTTGCTGACGCAATGGAAACAAGAAATCGGACTCTACGCCGATGATGAGTGCTCGCTCTATCTGGACGCGACTCAAGCCCTTGTCGAGACTACCGCCGTGATCGGCTGCATCGAACAAATCCATGGCGCGGGAAAGGAATAGGTAGCAGTTCGCATCGAATGTGCCGATGAATTTGTTGGCATGGGCTTCGAGATACGATTCGATCTCGAAGTCGATGCCGAACGGATGTTGCCCTTGGGGTTCCTGGGTGGCACGTTCACGCCCAAACCGGTCAGCCCACTCGGCGGCTGAGCGGTAGGTAATCATGCCGAGCTTACGGGCCAAACGCATACCGGTAATCGGGCCTTCGGCGAAATCGTATTGGCCGTTCTCCCAGGCCGGGTCTTTGCGAATGATTTCGCGCTGCAACGACCTGAGCGCGATGGAGAAAGGCAAACTGCGACCGGCGGATGATATCGATAGCAAACCTCGAGAGCGTTCCGGATGCATGAGGCTGAATGCCAATGCGGTCATGCCACCCATCGACGCTCCCACTACCGAATTGAGCACGCCGATGCCCAGGTGATCCAGTACGAGCGCTCCGCCATCCGCGATATCTTCGACGCAAAGGACTGGAAATTCGACGCGATAGTGATTGCCGGTATCGGGATTGATCGATGCAGGACCTGTGGATCCGAAACAGCTGCCGAGGGAATTGATGCACACGATGAAGTAACGATTGGTGTCTATTGGCTTGTCAGGGCCAACCATGTCCTCCCACCAACCGGTACTCGGGTCGGAAGCCGATGACGCGATATGGGCGGACGGCGACAACCCGGTGAATATCAGTACCGCGTTGTCTCCGGCTGGGTTCAGCTCGCCGAGGGTTTCGAAGGCGATCGTGGGATTCGTGAGGCTGCCGCGCTTCATCTCGAACCGGCCATCGACGATCAACTTCGCGAGCGCGCTCATGGCCGGCACCGTATCACAGACGATGAAAAGGCACCTCGAAAAACCTCGAATATAGGGTAGGAGCGGCGTTAGCCGCGATTGTTTAGAATAGCGGCGAAAGCCCCTACAACCCCCGTTACAAGCGTTCTTCTACATAACCAATGCACGGGTGCGCAACAAGGTAGCCAATTACGCGCGGTGC
>JAPUIA010000216.1 GCA_027297435.1 Gammaproteobacteria bacterium
ATGGCAGAGGTCGTGGCGGGGCTGTTGCCGGCCGATGCGGTAGCGATGACACAATTTGAAGTGGATGAGAACTGGGCCTATTCGATCGACGTGGGCACGACGATGAGCGAGACGCTGATCGCTGTGCGGGTTACTGCGCAAAACATTGGTGCAGCCCGGGTGGCGAGCTTCAGCCTGACGCAGTGGGTACCAGCGCCAGTCGAAGACGACAGTTCCACGACGGGGGACAGCATATGAACCCGTCCGAAGACGCAGTTTCTGGCCATCTAAAGTCGTTGCCACGTCGCACGACCTCACGTCGATTCCTGCGCGGACGAGCGGGCTTTACACTGCTGGAGACTATCCTGGCGGTGTCTCTTTCCGCGGTCTTATTGGTGTTGGTCGGATCGGCGATCAACCTCTACTCACGTATTGTGAGTGATCGGCGTTCCGAAGTCGTGAATGCCCAAGTTGCCCGGGCGGTTTTGCAGTACATGGCAAAAGATATTCGTTTCGCCATGTATTCGCAGGCGAAGGATGACGGTGGAGGTGGCTCTGATGATCTGTCGGAAGGATCTGGTGACGGCTCAGGCGACGATCTCGGGGGTGGTGGCGACTCGCTTGGCAACGAAGACTTTATCGCGACCGCGGACCTCACGACAAATGCGGTTCAACCCACACCGGGACTCTACGGTAACGCCTACGAATTGCAAGTCGATGTGCAGGGGCGATTTGTCAGACCGGTGAAATACGACACCCTAGCCGCAACTGGCATATCCCTGCAGTCTGCCAACCTGTTGAGCGATCCCAAAACGGTGACGTACTACCTTCGTCCTAGCGACCCGGGTGAACTGGTGGGAACGCCGCTGCAGCTGTTCGACGCTACGGCGGAAGGACAACGAAGCGTGCTGATCCGCCGCGTGCAAAGTCGCGCTGAGGCAGTCTACGCGGCAACGTATGGTGACGCCGGTTCGCTGGTGCAAGGCGAGCAACTATTAAGTGACCAAATTGTCTCGATGACGTTTGCATATTTCGATGGTTTCGAGTGGCTCGACGAATGGGATTCGGCCATCTACCAAGGGTTGCCTCTGGCGGTGCAAATCACAATTGTGGTTGTCGATGCGGAAGAATCGGCCGGAGGTGTTCCTGTCGACATGACAACCGACAATCTCTATCAACTGACCGTCAACCTGCCGCTGGCCGATGCGAGCGGCGGATCGTCCTCGATCGGATTCTAATTGGACTCCAGTCATGAAAAAAACAGACCCCAAACGCGGCGGCTTTGCCATCATCTTGGTGCTGATTGTGATCGCTTTGTTGTCGCTTGGCGCGTATAGCTTCACCGATCTGATGGTTGCCCAGCAGCACGGCACGATTATGAATGGACGCCACACACAGGCTCAGGCCGCAGTGGCTTCCGGCGTTGAGTACATCAAGGACTACCTTGCCCTGGATGCGGAATCGCAGCTCCTGTTGGGCGCGCATTATGACAATCCGGCGTACTTCCAGGACGTTCTGGTCGCTACCGAGCCGGAAGGAACCACGCGATTTTCGATTATCTCGATTGTCGAGGATACCTACGGTAGCCCGATTGGAACTCGCTTTGGTCTGCAAGACGAAGGATCACGTATCAACATTAACCACGTCGTCAGTTCCGATGCCTACAAGTCGGCCGGCGGATCTTCGGCCCAGGGTTCCCCAGGTGCAGCTGGCGGAGATGGGCCGCCCAACGAGGAGCCGGCGGATGATGGTGCTGACTCTGAGGATGCCATCGACAGCGATCCGCAGCAAGACGTGTTGATGGTGCTGCCGGGAATGACGCAGGATGTGGCAGATGCGATCTTGGACTGGATCGACGAGGATAGTACGCAACGTCCGTTAGGGGCGGAAGCGGAGTACTACAGCTTTCTGGGGTACGAGCCGCGTAATGGCCCTATCGACAGCCTGGACGAGCTATTGCTTGTCCATGGCGTGACACCTGAGCTGCTGTATGGCGCGGATCGCAACCACAACGGCGTCATCGATGAATCGGAGCAGGACTTGGCCGCCACGATGCAAGGCATGGGCGCATCTGGCTCGATGGACCGCGGCTGGTCGGCATTTTTGACGGTCAGCAGCAAGGCGATGCCGAATCAAAATGAACCGATTGATTTGAATCAGGACGATTTGGAAGAGCTGTTCGACGAAATTGCCGCGGTATTTGATGAGGACACCGCAACGTTCGTAGCGGCCTTTCGGCAGAATGGCCCTTACACACCTAAACCACCAAGCGAAGATGCAGGTGAAGATGGCGAACCGCAAGAGCCGCTCGTGTCCGAGCCAGTCGACGGACGTACCGTCGACCTCTCGAACGAGGGTGGCAACAAGTTTACCAACGTGTTGGACCTGATTGGCGCACAAACGCTGACACAGTTCGAGGACAGCCGCGATAGTGTGCTTGTGGACTCTCCGTTTGCCAACGATACCGCCAGCATGGCGAGTTTCCTACCCGACCTGATGGCCAACTTTTCGACCGGTGATGTTGATGGTACGGGAAGGATTAACATGAGCCGATCGTGTCAAACCGTCTTATCGTCCGTACCTTCGATGAATGACAACTTGATAGATTCCATTCTGGCGCAGCGAGACCCCGCGGGATTGTCCACGGATCCTAACTACCAGTATGCGACCTGGCCCTTGGCATTTGGTTTGGTCACGGTGGACGAAATGAAGGCACTCATGCCGTTTGTAACTGTAACGGGCGGGTTTTATAGGGCTCAGGTCGTTGGCTATTCAGAAGTGCCCGGGACGTTTGCCCGCGCGGAAGTCGTAATAGATGCTACCGGTGATACTCCAAAGGTAGTATCGTGGAGAGATCTAACTCATTTAGGACCAGGTTTTCCGCTCGATTCGATGATGATCCAGTGAGCGGTCCGATCGCAACTCCAACTGAACACCTTCTATGGCCAGAATATTAGCAATCGACTGGGATCGTCTTGAGGCGCGCATGATCGTGGCGCGTACACAAGGGGAAAGCGTTCAGATCGACAGCGTTGCGACCGTTGCGCTCGAGCTGGACGCGCAAGAGAGCAATCTCACCGGGTTGAATGAACAGCTGAAAAAGGCACTTGGCCAACAGCGGTTTCCTCGCTGCCAGTCGCTCGCCGCGATTGGCCGCTCCCAGGTGGAACTGCGAATCCTAAAGCTGCCGCCCGCACCGGAAGATGAGTTGCCCGATCTCGTCCGCTTTCAGGCGTTACGCGAGTTCTCGGCGCTCGATGAGGCATCACCCCTAGATTTCGTGCCTTTGGGTGACGTGGGCGCTGAAGCGGGCGAGGTGATGGCCGCGTCGATCTCCTCGGATCTGGCAAACCAACTCAAGGATGCACTGACCAGCGCGGGCCATGAGCCGTCGCGGATGATCCTGCGACCGTGTGCAGCCACCTCGCTGGCGCTGCGACGTTGCGAGCGAGCGCGGAGCGGCGTCACACTGGTCATTGCACAGTTAGCCGATTCAGCGGAAGTCGCCATTGCCAAAGACGGCATGGTCGTCTTCACCCGATCGTTCCGCTTGCCACCGAACTGGCATGCCGGGGAAAGCGGGGAGCCGTTGGTCGGCGAAGTACGCCGAACCATCGCGGCTGCCCAAAATCAACTCGGTGGTTCGCGGGTCGAACACATCGTCTTTTTTGGTACGCC
>JAPUIA010000217.1 GCA_027297435.1 Gammaproteobacteria bacterium
GGGGTGGCCGGGGTCTGCCATGCGCGTGGCAGCAACGCCGACTTACCGGCTCAGTGGCTCATCTACATCACGGTGGATGATATCGACGCCAGCATGGCGCGTTGCCGTAATCTGGGGGGCAGCGTGTTAGCGGGACCCAAGGACCTCTCGGGCGGCCGCTTCTGCGTCATCCAAGACCCGGCCGGAGCGGTTGCCGCTCTTTATCAAAAGTAACGACCTACTTGTGCGGCATGTTGTCGGTGCGTGTCCGGCGGCCAAGGTAGCCGCCGTGGTGACGCATGCCGTAGTCCTCCTTGGTCACGCCCTTGACCTCCAAAAGCGACAGCGCGATCGCATCGGAGATCGCCAACATGACGGCCATACTGGCGCTCGGCGTCAACCCCAGCGGGCAAGGCTCTTCGATGACACCCATATCGAGTACCAGATCGGCAAGGTTGCGAAGCGCCGAATCGGGATGCGACGTGACACCGATGATCGACGCGACCCCGAGATGCCGCGATAGTTCGAGAATCTCCAATACCTCGCTGCTCTTGCCGCTGGTCGAGAAGGCGAACATGACGTCGTCTTTGCCGACGAGTCCGAGGTCACCGTGCGCCGCTTCCGCTGGATGGATAAAACCCGCCGGCGTCGCGGTCGAGCACAGCGTGGCGGCGAATTTGCGGGCGATGTGTCCCGCTTTGCCGATGCCGGTCGTCAGCACCTTGCCCGGACATGCCGCCAGTATGTTCACGGCCTGCACGAACTCGTCGGTGATCTCGATGGAAGAGATGGCCTCGGCTTCCGCGGTCAGTACTGCTTGCATGCGTTCACGGACGTTCATAGGGACCCTCGCGCTTGTCGTTGGCGCCATGGTGTCACGAGGTTTGGCTGTGGACAACATGAGACACGCCTCTAATACTTCAGGGCATGACCAACCTGCCGCTGATGCCGTGGCCCGAAACGATTGAGCTCACCGGCGAGACGACGCGGCTCGGCCGATTGCAGTTCGAGGGCGCGACCGAGCGTCGGCTCGGCGCCGCTTTGGAGCGGGTGAATGACGATCTGTCGGCGTCTGGCAGCACCCTGGCCGTTGGTATTACCTACGGTGAAACTGGCGCATACCCCAAGTTGGGTGATGACGAAAGCTACGATCTTCGGATCAATCCGGACGGGATCCAGGTCGATGCCGAGACGCTTTGGGGCGTGCTGCATGCCCTGACCACCGTTCGCCAGTTGCGCGACGCGCAGGATCTGCTGCCTTGCGGTCGTATTCGCGATCGTCCACGCTTTCCCTGGCGGGGCTTGATGCTCGATGTTGCCCGGCATTTCTTGAGCGTGGATGCGCTAAAGCAAACCGTGGAGTTGATGGCGTTCTACAAGTTGAACGTCTTGCACCTGCACCTAAGCGACGACCAGGGGTTTCGTTTTCCGAGTACCCGGTTTCCCAAGCTAGCGGCTGCTGAGGCCTACACAGAGACAGAGCTTCGCGAGTTGGTCGAGCTTGCCGCGGACCGTGGGATCAGGATCGTTCCGGAACTGGATATGCCGGGACACGTAACAAGTTGGTTAACGGCGTATCCCGAATGGGGGAGCGAACCTACCTCTGCTACCAATCGATTCGGCGTGCACAAGGCCGCTCTCAACCCGACGGATGACGCGGTCTACCTTGCCATCGATACGTTGCTCGGCGAAGTCTGTGAGGTCTTCCCTGACGAGTGCATACATCTCGGTGGCGATGAAGTGCATCCGGCTTGGTGGACCGGGAATGAATCGGTTCAGAGCTTCATGGCAACCAGGCAGTTGGCGACACCATCGGCATTGCAGGCGTACTTCAACGCTCGAGTATTCGCACTTGCAACGGCGCGCGGTAGACGATTGCTCGGTTGGGACGAAGTGCTCAACGATAGTGCGCCCGCGGGGATGATCGTGCAGAGTTGGCGCGGCGCTACGGCTCGCGACCGGGCGCTCGTGATGGGCCACGACTGTGTGGTGTCTTCCGGCTATTACCTGGACCTGTTCTATCCCAACGATGTGCACTATGCCTACGATCCGGCAGCGCCGGATGCCGAATTGTTACGGTTGGAAGATGGGTTGTTGGACGATCCGCGCTTTGCTCACGTTGCCGACGGACTGCGTTGGACCCATGCCTGGCGTGCGTCGGCTTCCAAAACAACCGGTGACGGCAAGGTATTGGGCGGCGAGGCGTGTCTGTGGTCGGAACTCGTCGACGGACCGATCCTCAACGTCAGGCTCTGGTCGCGCTTGCCGATGTTGGCGGAGCGGTTTTGGTCGCCGGCGTGTGTGAACGACGTGGATGATGCCTACGCGCGGCTGGCAGCATCCTACCGGCGGCTGGCTGAGGTGCAATTGCTCTCGCTCGAAACGGAAAGCGCCGCACTACTCGAGCGTTTCGGTGTGAGGCATGAGCAACTCGCGGTAGTGCGACTTTTGGAACCGATCAAGTGGTATGGACGGTTGCTCGGTGAAGCGGCGCTGGCGGCCCGTATCGACGGCCGCGAGATGCCGCTATCGCGCCCGTACCAAGTCGATACGCCGCTGAACCGACCGGTCGATGCGTTGTTGCCCGAAAGCTTCGCCGCGCGCGACTTTGTGGCCGCGCTGCAACGTTCGGACACAGGGCTGAAAGAGGCTTGTTTGGAGCTGCTAACGGTAATCGAAGCGGGTGGGTTTGCGGATGACCTGCAAGCGCCCGTCGATCGTCTTGGCCAGGCGTTGACCGTCGTGCTCGGCGTTCTGGATGGATCGCTCGAAACCGAGGCAGCACGCCGCACGCTGCAGGACGCCAGCCTGCCGCAAGGCGAGTATGTCGTCGCCATCGTGCCCGGGTTGCTCGATTGGTTGGGGCATCGTTGATGGAACTCGAACAAGTTGTGCGCGAGCACTGGGGTTTTGAGGGCAGCGTTGCCGGGTTGGGCGAAGGGCACATAAACGATACCTATTTGGTCACGACACCTGTGGAGCGTTACGTGCTCCAGCGCGTCAATCGATTCGTGTTCCGCGATGCAGAGCAGTTGATGGTGAATCTAGAACGCGTCGTCGACCACCTGAGTGCGCATCGCCCGAACTGGACCCCGCGGCTCATCAAAACGCATGAAGGGGCGCCATATGAGGAGGTCGATGGCGCTATCTGGCGGTTGTGGAGCTACGTTGAAGGCCGGTCGCTGTCAGAGCTTGAAAGTGATCGGCAAGCCTTTACGGCCGGCGTTGCCTTTGGCGAGACCCAGCGCTATTTGCGTGACCTAGCGGGTCCGCAACTGGCAGATCCGATCGACGGGTTCCTGCAGCTCGATCACTGTCTAGCCCGCTACGACGACCATGCCGGCAAGCAACCCGCGAGCCTCGTGGCGTTTGTCGACGAGCGGCGTCATTTGGCCGATCGCTTTCGCGTGCGCGATCGATATGTTCACGGAGACTGCAAGGTCAACAATCTGTTGTTCGACGATCGCGACGAGGTGTGCGCCGTACTCGATCTCGATACCGTTATGTGGGGTAACTGGGCGTGGGACTTCGGCGATCTCGCTCGTAGCGCCTGCGTGATCGACGGGCGATTGTCGCTCGAGCGATTTGCTCTGGTCTGCAACGGTTTTCTCGAGGGGTCGAAGATCGCGGCCACGGCCGACGATCTGGCCTCTGCCCCCCTCTACGTCACCTACATGCTGGGGGTGCGTTTTCTTACGGATCACCTAGCGGGTGACCGTTACTTCAAAACCAGTCAGCCCGGCGAGAATTTGCTGCGTGCTGAGCAGCAGTTCGAGCTGCTCGCATCACTCGAGGACGAAACCAGCGAGATGCGGTCTTGCGCGGAAAGATTGCTAGCCGGTGGTGGCTAGAATGGCTTGCACGATGACGACGAGGGTCACGACGAACGTGACGGCGAAACCGATGCCCATCGCGATGAACTGCCAACCCTTGCCTTTGCGCTCGGGGTGTGCAGTTGCGGATTGGTCGCGCATGCGGCGCATTATATCCTGCTAGTTGCAAGGGAGGAGCGCCATGCCACGATTGAGCGCGGAAACCAGGCGAACTCTGGCGGACATCGATGGGTTATCAAAGCTCAACACGCCGAACCTGCGGCGGGTTCGGCGGGCATCTTCCACGCGTTTAGCCACGGCAACACCTGCGGTTGTGTTGAAGGTCGCGCACGAGCTGATTGGCCGGCGCCGTCGCTGGCTGGCTTACGAACTCATCCAACACCATCCGGCAACCCTGCGTTCGCTCAAGCTCTACCAGGTCGAGGCGTTGGGTGCTGGGATGCAATCCTGGGACGAGGTAGACACCTTTTGTGGCTACATTGCGGGGCCGTGTTGGGCAAACGAGCAGATCTCCGATGCAGCGGTCAAGCGCTGGGCACGATCGGGTGACCGCTGGTGGCGCCGAGCGGCGTTGGTTGCGACGACCGGGCTCAACGTGCGCAACCGGGGCGGTTACGGAGATCCGGAGCGTACGCTCGGAATCGCGTCGCTATTGGTGGACGATCATGACGACATGGTCGAAAAAGCTTTGTCCTGGGCATTGCGGGACTTGATCCACTGGGATGCCCGGGGCGTTCGGCAGTTTGTCAAACAACACGAAGCGGTGCTGGGCGCGCGGGTCAAGCGCGAGGTGCGCAACAAGTTGCGGACGGGGTTGAAGAATCCGGGCAGGAGCTAGTGCTCTGACCTAGAGGCACTAGTGCTCGTTTTCGATTCGCGTCAGCCAGTAATCCGCATCGAACGATTCGTCCCCTAACAAGTAGCGCCACAATCGAATGCGGTTTAGATACTCGAGCCGGCCGGTATCGTACTCATACCAGGGCTCTCCGCTCGTAAGAATGCTGTGAAGGTGATTTTCGTCTGGCTCGCCCTCGGTCCAGAAGATCGGACGTTGCTCGAAGTGGTCGTTCGGCAGATCGCTCAAGTCCCACTTGCGGCTTTGCCGAACCGTGGGACATAAACGAATCTTGAACATGTAGCGCACCTCATCGGAAGTGTTGTGACCACCCCCATGCCAGATACCGTGGTGCAGGAAGAAGACGGTACCGGCTGGGCAAACGACATGCTCTTGACCACACAGATTCTGATAGCGGCCTATGCTGGCTTCGCTGACGATGCGCAGGTGACTGCCGGGTAGAAACCGGGTTCCGCCCATCGCCGAGGTGACCTCGTGGGGAAAGTACATGATCTGGACGTCGAAGGCCCGTCGTGGATCTATCGTCGAATCCTGATGGGTCGGTTGCGACGTGCTGCGTTTGCCGATCGCCTCGTAACAAGCGGGAGGAAACGTAACGTGCAGAAAGTGGTGATCGAAGGTCGGATTCTCACCGAGCAGGCTTTGCAGCACGCCCTGCACGAGGGGCAGGTTGACGAGTTCGCTCAACGCAGAATCCGGCGGGTAAGCCTCCGCGAGCGGCGTGCCGGCGTTGACAACCGGTATCGCGCTCGACCGCATGATGGCCTGGTGGTGTTGCCGAATGTCGTGCACTGCCTCGTGATCTTCCGCGCCGTAAAGCGATCCGATGTCCGCCAGAAACTTCTGATTGAGGGCGTCGGGTACCACGGCGTCGAAGCGCAAGAAACCGCGGGCGACGAACCGTGCCATCTGGGTTGAGTTGAGAAGCTCGAGGCTAGGCATCGAACAGCTTCTCGAAGAAAAATTCGTATTTTAGGTATCCGGTCCGAAACTCGTTACCCGGCGCCTCCGGTACGAGGGGACTTGCCTGAATCAACCGCCAGCCGTCCCGTAGCGCTGAGACACCCGATTTGTACGGCGGCTGTTCGGCCTCGCCGGCCATGTGGTGGGTTTTTCCGGTGCCGTCGTAGACGGCCCATCCGGCTACCTCACTGTCGAGAGCCGAACTCTTGAGATACAACACCAGCACCTGTTGCTTCTGAGCCATGTGGAATCGAGCTTAGCACAGGGTAGTATCGGGTTCGTCGAACCACGCAAGAGACCCGATGCGCGCACTTTGGAGGCGAACCGGTATGAAGCTAGGCATCATCGTGTTGTCTGTCTTGTTCTTCAATGGTTGCCTCGGCGGGCATAACCGCCCCATGCAGCTGATTTTCGAGGTCGGTGCCAAATATCCGCCGGCGGCCAAAGCCAACGGAATAGAGGGTCAGGTCACTCTCAAATACGACATCAGCGTCGACGGCGTCGTGCACAACGTGTCGGTCGTACAAGCGGAGCCAAAGGGTGTCTTCGAGCAGGCGGCCAAGCGTGCGGTGGAGCAATGGCGTTACAAGGCGCCCATACTCGATGGGGTATCGCAGCCCGTGACCGGCGTCGTCAGCACCTTGAAATTCGTCCTGGCCGACGGCCAGTATGCCGACTACTGAGTCCTGAGGGGCAACGCATGATCAGTGTCAGTCTCGTTGACGCCAATACCTATCGGGTCGTCGTCGAAAAGGACGTGGAGACCACGCACGTTGTGAGCATGTCTCAAGACTATTACCGTAAGTTGTGCGGCGCGAGGGTCACCCACGAGTGGGTGATCGTACAGGCGTTCAAGTTTTTGTTGGAGCGCGAGTCGAACACCGAGATACTTCCGGAGTTCGACCTGCCCGTCATCAATCGCTATTTCCCGGAGTTCGAGACCGAGATTGCCAAGCGCCTAGAGCCTTAGCTTACCAAGTGTTCCAATGGGTAATGTCGGAAACCGGCGGTCGCTCTGCGCGCTTGAAGTCCGTACCCTTGGTGTAGGCAACCGGCAGCAACGCCACCTGCATGACGTCATCGGGGATGCCTAAAATTTCGGCGGCGGCTTTTTCGTGCAACAGATGCAACGTCGTCAGTGCAGAACCCAGACCGCGCGCACGCAGCGCCAACTGAAAACTCCATATGGCCGGAAAGATGGAACCGAACATCCCGCCGAGCATCACCATCGGCGTTTCCGGCTCTGGTCGGCCTTGCAGGCACGGGATGAGATGCACGGGGACGTCTTGCAGATGTTCCATGAGGTAGAGGGCTGAGCCAAATACTCGTTTGGTTTGATCGTCGGTCGCTTGTTCGCCCGCCGCGGCCAGGTAGCCTTCAGCCCCCTTGCGATACAGATCGGCGAGGGCTTGACGTTTGTCGGCGTCCTCGACGACGAGCCATCGCCACGACTGTGAGTTGGACCCGGTTGGGGCCTGTATCGCAAGCTCCAAGCATTCGTTGATGATTTCTCGAGGTACGGGCTTGTCGAGATCGAGGCGCTTGCGCACTGCGCGCGTCGTCGCGAGCAGTTCATCGGTCATATCGATGTCAAAATTCATGTCATCCCCAAATAACGGTGAAGGCGCGCAGTGTAGCCTAATTACCTGTTGGCTCTGAACCCCATGCGGGTCGTGGATGGCCTGACAGAGGCTGGTCGTCTAGGATGTCCCGAAGCCGTGGTGGTCGATGATGAGTGCCGCTGGCGGGACAAGAGATCAGTCGGGAGGACGTATGAATTTGCGAATCTGGGTTCTGGGGCTCTGGTGTTTGCCGGGTACGCCGGCGCTTGGTGACGTGTATGACGACATTGATCGGGCGGCGAGTGCGATGGAAGCGCAGGTCATCGCCTGGCGGCGGGACATCCATGAACATCCGGAACTGTCGAATCGCGAGGTACGCACGGCCAAGCTGATCGCCCGGCATCTACGGAGCCTGGGTCTCGACGTGACCACCGGTATTGCGCACACCGGCGTGGTGGGTGTCTTGAAAGGTGCACGCCCAGGCCCGGTGGTTGCGCTGCGCGCAGATATGGATGGTTTGCCCGTGGTCGAGCAGACCGGTTTGCCATATGCATCGATTCAACGGAGCAGCTACGAGGGTCAGGACGTGGGAGTGATGCACGCTTGCGGTCACGACAACCACGTCGCCATTCTGATGGGTGCGGCCAGCGTATTGAGCGAGATTCGCGAGCAGCTGCCCGGCACAGTCAAATTCGTCTTCCAACCCGCCGAAGAAGGTGCGCCGAAAGGCGAAGAGGGCGGCGCGGCGCTCATGGTGCGCGAAGGCGTCCTGAAACGTCCGGACGTGGATGCCATCTTTGGTCTGCATATCTCTCAGGGCGGGATAGCGGGTACTGCCAACTACCGGCCCCAAGGAGCACTTGCCAGCGCCCAACGATTCGATATCCGGGTTACGGGCCGGCAAACTCATGGCGCGCGACCGTGGGCGGGGGTTGATCCGATCATCGTGGGCGCGCACATCATCACCGCCCTGCAGACGATCGTCTCCCGTCAGGTCGACATTACCAAAGCGCCCGCCGTGGTGACGGTGGCCACGTTCAGTGGCGGCGTGCGCAACAACATCGTGCCGGAGACCGCCAGCATGAGCGGTACCATCCGAACCTATGATG
>JAPUIA010000218.1 GCA_027297435.1 Gammaproteobacteria bacterium
GCTCAGACTCACAAAGCTTTTGCCTACTCGCTGCTCACGTAAAATGGCAACTCGGAGCAAGAAGTAACAATAAACCCCTCAAGAGAGACTTCGATCCAGCGTGGCAGCTCTTCCTGCGACTGGCCGACCGTGTGGAAACGACTGGTGAGTCGCCGCGAGGCGAAACAATATGACCGAACGCGTGGTTTCTGTTGGCGACGAACTGAGGTTTGCAGGTAACCGGCCCGTGAGTTCCCGCCAGAAACGCGGTTGATGCTATGTGTTGGGCGTATCGTCGCGCTCAGGGGTAGAATGGGCACACTTTATCAGGGGGTGAAGCGTTATGGCCACGACGCAGGTCGTAGAGACCGTAGCCGCGAAAGCGGCCGATGTATGGGAGCATCTGAGTGATTTTGGCGGGATTCAGCCTGGCGGTATTATCGAATCCTGTGAGGTCGAGGGAGAGGGCGTTGGCATGGTGCGGACGCTTACGCTCACCACCGGAGTTGTGGTGGAACGGCTCGATGTGCACGATGCCGACCAAATGACGTTCGCGTACTCGATCATCAATGACGAATGCCCGCTTCCGGTAAGCAACTATTCGGCAACCGTGAAGATCACGGCAGATCCCGGTGGCGAGTGTTGCACCGTGGATTGGACCGGCGAGTTCGAGCCCAAAGAGGCGTCCGAAGATGCGGCTGTCCGCGTGGTGCGAGGCATATACACCGGGGCCATCCAGCGCGCCCGCGACGCACTGGGGGTGTGAAGACCCACTCGCGATTTCGAAGTCATCCGGATTGATTTCAAGGTGAAGCTGCCCAGCCTAATGAGCAGCTTCGCGTTGGGGTTGCCGACTAACGGAAATGCGCGCCTTTCACCGCCAGGTCACCTCCATCGCAAAGAAATGGTCAAACACGGCCCGTCCCGGATGATTGGCTGCGTTCGCTTCCGGACTGCGAATATAGAAATCAAGTTGCTGAGCCGCGGGGTTGATGCTGCCGGCGGGGCCATCTTCGGGCGCTAGTCGTACTTCCAGCGTCTCGCGGTTGCGCATGCCTTGAGTCACCATGAAATGAATTTCGTAGTCGCTATATAGCGGCTCCCCATTCAAAGTCGCGTGGCCGTATCCCCAGCCTGCTATGTAAAGAAGGCTCTTCGGCCAATTACTGTCGCCGCAACCAGAGTCGCCATGCTCATAGAGAAACGCGGCGATGCCGCCGTCTTGGCACGGATTGAACTCGTGCACGCGGTCGAGTTCGACGACGTAATCGCCTTCGGGTAGCCGTAACGTGGCGACGAACGTTGCCGTGTTGTCTATGTCGTTTGCGTGAAGCGTTATCTCGCCGTCGACGGGTCGCAGGTTCGCTGCGTCGTCGCCCATGTGATCCCAGGGCGATGCATCGTTGAGAGTTCCGGCGTGGTAGATCTTGTGGCCGACGATATTGAACTGACCGTCGTAAAGCTCGTGTTGGTTTGGCGCGTAGATTGACAGCTGTTTGTCTGTAGCGGATGGCGACGGAGCAGCCGTTTCGGGCGGCGGACCGCATGCGGCGAGTAGGCTTGCGATCGCTATGATCGTAATTTTCATGGCGATTCCTTCGGCCAAACCTCGTCGAGATTTCGATTGGCGCTGACCGAAACCGGCCAGCCAGCGTAGTGCGCGACGTGGGTCAACAGCGCTTCGATTTTGGCTCGGGGAATGCCGAGGTTTCTCGCACCGCGAAAGTGAATACGCTGTTCTGCTTCGCGCCCCATGGCAATCAGCACGGTACACGTGATCAGTGAACGTTCTTCGATCGCGAGATCCTCGCCCTGCCATACATCTCCGAATAGATGTTCTACTGTGTAGCGGCGCAGATCGTCGGGAAACTGCGGCTCGCTGACGTCCTCTCCGAACAGCTTGCGTAGCACCTGCATGCCTTTTTCAGCTTTGTCGTCGCTCATTGCGTGTCTCCTATTATCGAAAGTTTATCTGCCAAATCAGCCATGAGGTCGTCGAGCGTGACGTCGTCGGTCGTGTGTCCGAAGACGTAGCGATCGGGTCTGACGATGGCCGCGTCGGCGTGGTTGAAAAGGCGATCGATGTGGCCGCGGACTTCTTGCAAACCGCCGATCGAAGTGCACCGGCCCTGTATACGATCCAGAGTAGCTTGGCTGGCGGCGGACAGCACCAGGTCGGCTTCGGTTTTGGCCACGATGGCGAATCCCGGGCCTAGGCGTGCATCGAGGCGAAACTCGTCGTTTTGTCGATCCCGCACGATGGGCTGGCTGAATAAGTAACCGGTCGACCCGGTGTCGCTCACTTGATCGAGCTTTACGACGCCATCGCGAATAGGTGGTTGCTCGCGACCCTGGCCGTAGCCCGATGCTTGATGTTGGGGCGGAATTGCCGGTGGTGGGGTGCCCGCGCGCTCTGCGGCTTCGACGGCTGCCGTGTGTTCCATCAGTTGGCCGATGGCAACGGCCCAATCGACGAGATCGTTGGCGTGGGCTTCGCGCTCGGCTTGATAGGTGTCCAACAACGCGTCATTTGCGACGCCGGACAAGACCATCTGAAACTTCCAAGCCAAATTGACGACGTCACGCATGCCGGCGTTCATGCCCTGTCCAAGAAACGGCGGCGTTTGATGTGCAGCATCTCCGGCGATGAACACGTTGCCGACGTGCCAGGTCTCGGCCGTGGCAGCATGAAACTGGTACACCGCCGCGCGGCGAATGTCGTAAGTGTCACGTGGCGTCCACGGATCGATGAGCGAGTGGATGCGTTCGGGCTCTAGCATCTCTTCCCACGATTCACCGGTATTGAGTTTGAATTCCCAACGGCGGTACGGATCTTTGGTGCAGACGTAGGTACATAGACGCTCCGGATCGCACACTTGTAAGGTAACGTTGGTCAGCGTGTGTCCGGGCTTGGTCACGATGTCGACGACCAGCCAGTCGTGATCGTAGCCGAGATCGACCCATTCGATGTCGAGGGTTTTCCTAACGAAGCTCGACGCGCCGTCGCATCCGACAAGGTAGCGCGCGGTCACCGTCTGAGTTCTCGTGCCATCGGCCTCATCGGCGTTGATCGTGATCGAATCACCGTCGTCAACGAACCCGTTCACCTCGAAGCCGATGTAGGCGGTCACGTTGTCGTGTGCAATTGCGGTGCGGCGCAGATAGCTTTCCAGCTCTGGTTGATCGAACATATTGCCCGGTTGCCAACCGTTCGATCCGAATGCGGCGCTGTCGCGCCCAAACAACCACTCGCGCTTGGAATTGGCGAAGCCGACGCGATCACCTTCGCGCACGGGTTGCAAGAGGTTTGCGACTTCGTCACCGAGACCGATCCGCTGAAAAGCGCGAACGATTTCGCCATCGAGGTTGACCGCTCTCGGCAGTTTGTACACCTCTTCGTCGCGCTCGAATGCTACGACCTTCAAACCGGCATGGGCGAAGAGAATGGCCGCCGTCGAACCCACCGGTCCCAATCCCAAGATCGCGACGTCAAAGCCTGCGTTCGACATGGGTTAGAAGCGCGTAGTGCCTTGCGGTTCTTCGATCACGGTGTTCTCGATCCGGCCGAGGCCCTCGATTTCGATGCGCACGACGTCGCCAACGGTTAGGAACGAACGCGGATTCATGGCTGCGCCCACCCCACTGGGCGTGCCCGTGGCGATCACCGTCCCAACTTCCAAGGTAAAGGCGGTCGAGAGAAACTCGATGAGCTCATAACTGTCGAAGATGAGATCGTTGGTGTTGGTATCTTGGCGCAGCTCATCGTTGACCCAGGTCTTGAGCTGCAAACTATGCGGATCGACTTCGTCTGGTGTCGTGATCGCGGGACCTAACGGGCAATGTGTGTCCCATGACTTACCCATCGTAAAGGACGGTGGTGTGCCGCGGGTTTGCCAATCGCGCACGCTGACGTCGTTGACGATGCAGAACCCGGCAATCACGCTTGGCGCCTTGTCTTTGGGTACACGGCGGCAGGTTTTGCCGATCACCACCCCCAGCTCTCCTTCATAGTCGAGCAATTTCGAGTCCTCCGACCAATAGATGGGATCAAAGGGTGCGTTGATTGACTGTGATTGCTTGGTGAACACCAGCGGCCATTTCGGTAGCTCCATGCCGCTTTCTTCGGCGTGCGCCCGATAGTTGAGCCCGATACCGATTATTTTGGGTGATCTGAGAGGTGCTTCGAGCCGGACGTCTGCGAGCGAGAAGTGCGTTTCGCCGCCGGCGGCGTCCCGAGCACTCGCCATTGCGGACTCGCCCGCCTCGAGGAACGTCAGCATATTCGTCGCCAGATCGGGCGCCGCGACCGATAGATCGACGACCGCGTCGCCGTTCAATGCCCCAATACGCGTTCGATTGCCTTCCGTGAAAGTAATGAGCCGCATCGAAAGTCCCCCCACAATCCCATCGCAGACCCGTATCAAGCCTTGTACGGCGGGGTCCGTCAACTGCCCGCCGCTCGCGTTAAAATGCGGGTTTGAAGCGTTGCATCGCGCTCAGGTCTACACCATTCCGTTCGAGAATTTCGATATTCACCTGGGTCGGGGCATCGACCCCAATTATCCGCCGCCGCCTACTTCACCCCATGCATCCACCGGCGCAGTACCGGCGAGATCAGCCATATAAAGGTACCGATCACCAGCGGCGCGACGACGAGCAGCAGATAGAATCCAGCCAAGCCATCGATGACGAACGTCGACTCGCCGGATTCGAGTTTTATCGAATAGCGTGCGACTAGTCCGGCCAACAGGTTGGATATTGAAAACGAAAAGAACCACATACCCATCATGAATGACTGTAAATGCAGGGGTGCGAGTTTCGTCACCATCGAAAGACCCACAGGCGAGAGACACAACTCGCCCCACGTATAGGCGACGTAGGTAATCAACAGCCAGTGCGGACCTGCCAGGCCGCCGTCGCGCGCTTCCATAGCGCCGAACACCATGGCCAAGAACGCGAGACCCAGTAGCCACAAACCCAAGGCGAATTTCATTGGCGTCGACGGATTGAGATTACGTTTGCTCAAGAAAATCCAGAGCCACGCAAATACCGGTGCAAAGATGATCACAGCGGCAGGATTCGCCGCTTGATACCACGTGGCGGGGAAAGGATCGCTCAACAATCCCCAAACGGTGCGGTCGGTACTTTGCGCCGCAAATACGTTCATCGAGCTGCCGGCTTGTTCGAAGGCGGTCCAAAAGGCGATGTTGCCGACGAAGGCGAGGACTAAGATCACCCCGATGCGCTGCCATTCGACCTTCGAGAGCGAGAACGTCGGTTTGGCGGTTTGCGCAGACGTTGTCGGCCGTTCGGGTCGCAGGCCTATGCCTTCCAGATAGCGGGGCCTGAGGTACTGATAGACCAGTATGCCGAGAATCATCCCCACCGCTGCCGAGCCGAAACCCCAATGCCAGCCGACGGTTTCGCCGAGCGTGCCGGCAATGAGAGGCGACATCACGGCGCCGACGTTGATGCCCATGTAGAAGATCGTGAACCCGCCATCGCGGCGTTCGTCGCCGGGTTCGTAGAGCTGACCGACCATGACCGATACGCACGGTTTGAAGAAACCGGTACCGATAACGATCAACAGGAGGCCTGAGAGGAAGCACAGCAACGCACCTGGGCTGGATTGCAGCGACACGACCGCCCCTGCAGTAACGCCAAACAGTTCCGTGGCCGCAAGCGTTATGTGACCCGTGGCGATGATCCAGCCACCGACGATCATCGACCGATGGGTGCCGATGAAGCGATCGGCAATCAAACCGCCGAAGATAGGGGTGAGGTACACGAGCCACGTGTAGAGGCCATATAAAAGGTACGCGTTTTCTTCCGACCAGCCGAAACCCGGATGGAGAGTGGTTTCATCCGTCGACGCGAAGAGGTACAGCACCAAGAGCGCGCGCATGCCGTAGTAGCTGAAGCGCTCCCACATCTCGGTGATGAACAAGATCCATAGGCCTTTGGGCTGATTCATGCGCTGCTTCTGTTAGTTTTGTTGTGGCATGGGTGTCGGGAGTATAAGCAAGATTGTCGCCCGTATTGCGCCGATAAGAGCCTGGCCGTAGAAAAATCCCCCAGGTTGAATCGGGTTAAAGTCGGTGACGCGGTATGCGATGATCAGCCGACCCATGATAACCGTGGGAGTGAACCGAATGAGCAAGGTGTATTGCGGCCTTGTGGTTGTGCTGTTGGGTCTAATGGCGCCTTCGGCGTTAAGCGAGGCGGCAACATTGGCGGAACTGCAAGAAGCACTGTTGGACGAGATTCGTCTCGATACCCGTGAAACGCGCGGATACACAGGCCGTGCGAAGCTTCACAAGTCTGTCATGCGTGCCATGGCGGCCGTGCCGCGCCACGAATTCGTCGACCGCTATGGGCTCGATTCCGCCTATGCCAATCGACCGTTGCCCATCGGCCACGGACAAACCATCTCGCAGCCGTTCATCGTCGCACTCATGACAGATCTCCTCGATCCGGAGGCCGATCACGTGGTGCTGGAGATCGGTACCGGATCCGGCTATCAGGCCGCCGTCCTGTCGCAGTTGGTCAACCATGTTTATACCATCGAGATCATTCCGGAATTGGCGACCAAGGCGGCGTCTCTGTTAACTGCCAAAGGATATGACAATGTCTCGGTGAAAGCCGGTGACGGTTACTTCGGTTGGCCGGAAGCGGGACCCTTCGACGGTATTATCGTCACTGCGGTGGGCCCGGATATTCCGCCGGCATTGGTTCAGCAACTCAAGGTCGGCGGCAAGATGGTGTTGCCGGTCGGTACCCCGCGCGCCGCGCAAAATCTTACGGTGGTGACCAAGCTAGAGAATGGGGGCTATACGGCGGAGGAAGTATTGCCGGTTGCATTCGTACCGCTCACGGGCGATCACTGACTGACGCACTGGCGTGGTCTGGCCTAGAAGGCGCCCGAAAGCCGCTCCGGCCAGATATCTCATCTATCTCACCGCAAAAAAAAGAAAACCCCGCCCGAAGGCGGGGTTTTCAAATTTAGGATTTGGCCTATGCAATCGAGTCAAGCCCGAATGCGCTGGTCTAGTCCTCCCGAATCCCCTTGGATCCGGCCCAAGCCCGAAGGCTTAAGACCTCACCCGAAGGATCGGTTGGAATCCGAAGATTCCACGGATCCGAAGACCCGGTCGAGTGTCCGAGGCAAGCCTCTTCTACTCGTCGCGTTCAGTTGGTTCTCAGGCCTCCCGAAGGAGACGAGCGATCCGCCTGATCGCGCGGTTGTTTCCGATGTCGAACGTCTT
>JAPUIA010000219.1 GCA_027297435.1 Gammaproteobacteria bacterium
AGCTCGTATGGCGCAGGCAAAGCCGGTCTCGACCGGCTTACCGCCGATATGGCCATCGAGTTGGAGCCCAAGGGCGTGGCGGCGGTGGTTTTGTACCCCGGCTCGGTCTCGACGGAGTTCATTCAAGACGCGGCCAAAGAGCAGGGCATGGATTTATCCCAATCGCAAACGCCTCTGCTCGTGGGGCGCACCGCTGCAGCGCTGTTGGGCGCAGACGACCTGATGGCGAGGACGGGAAGCATCCAGTGGGTCGAGGACCTCGCCGAGGAGTTCGACATTCTGGACGAAAACGGCACCCGACCGCCGGGATATGCACGGCGAGGTGAGTAGCGGGTGCGGCTATGACCAGGCGTCAAACAATGCGGGTGGGTGCGGCACGTGGATCATTCATCCGGCCCCGGCGGACGTGGGCGTTCTTCAACCTCGAACATACGGGTTGCGCCGCTCTGTAAGAAATTGGCTTCGTCGGTGCGGATCTGTGCGAGTACGTCGGGTTCGCGAATGCGGGTATAGAAAGCGTCGAGCGTTGGTTGGTCTTCGAACCACAACTCGGTCAGCACGTCGTAATTGAACGCGCCACGCTTGTCCTGCCAGTCCGCGTCGCTCAAGTAGTTTCGGCGGTATGCGCCAATCATCGGCAGCAGGCGTTTTACCAGTGGTGCATGGTTCGACTCGTAGTAGTCGATGAATTGTTGGCGAGAGAGTTCCGGCTTGGCTTTGATGAGTGCGATCAGTTTTGGCATGTGCTTGACCGTGCACTAACGCACGCTGGCAGCGAACTTAAGCGAGCAACAATCAGTCGGTTTGGCGTTCCACTTTACCCAAGACGTCTTGATAACTGCGCCGTAGCTCGCGTTTCAACCAGGCGATCATCTTGCCGACGGGCGGTTTTGGTCCCCCCAACAAGCGCGACATCGCCATCCCCTCGAGCATGTATTGCGTGAGGTAGTTGGCTCGAGAGAATGCTTCGGACAAAGCAAGGTCGGGGAAGATCTCGCGAACCGACCGGTACCAAGCACG
The DNA here is from genome assembly GCA_027297435.1 of Gammaproteobacteria bacterium. Taxonomy (GTDB): domain Bacteria; phylum Pseudomonadota; class Gammaproteobacteria; order Pseudomonadales; family Azotimanducaceae; genus Azophilus. The sequence continues at coordinate 1,021 of JAPUIA010000219.1, forward strand.
ATTGAAATCCTCCAGTGCCGGAATCAATACCTTGGCCAATTCCTTGTCTGTTCGCGCGGCTACCCTAAGCTCTTGAAAAACAACGAATACCGGCGTGTTGAGTTGCTTCCAATAGGCATCGATGCCTTCCTCGACGCGGGTGTATGTCGCGCCTTTTTGGATGGTCGCCTCTTCGGTTTGGAACATCTCCAGACGTCTCTTGTTGAGACTTTCGACCGTCGCTTTGATCAGATCGAAGCGTGTCGGAAAGTGGTGCAGCATTGCACCTCTCGAAACGCCGGCCTTGTTAGCCACGTTCTCGGTGGTGGTGCTGGCGTAGCCAAGTTCGTAAAAACAGTCGATCGTGGCATCTAGAATCGCGTTGCGCGTGCGCGCGCTCTTGGTTTGCTGCCAGTTCTTTCCGGGTGCGGGTTGATTCGCTGCCATAACCTAATCCACGTAAGATGAATTACACATTAAAGGGGGCCGAGGTCGGGTAGGTCAAGTGGGAGGAAGGGGTGCGAGGAACGCGGAGGTGCTTTTGGTAACAAAAGGGCATCCCTTCGAGCGCGAGCCGTTCTTCGAAGTGTTCGATCAGATGCCAGGCGTCAACTGGACCCATGTCGAGCAACCGGCTGCGCAAGCGCTGTTCAACATCAAACAAGCGGCTCGCTATGATGCCTACGTGCTTTACGACATGCCGGGTGTTCAGTTTCATCCGGACCGCGAACCGACCTATTTGGAACCGGACGCAGCGTACAAGGCCGACTTCCTCGAGTTGTTAGCGGCAGGCCACGGATTCGTCTTTCTACATCACGCGATTGCCGGTTGGCCGGCCTGGGAAGAGTACGCACATATCGTCGGCGGCCGGTTCCTGTACTTGCCGGGAGAGCTCAAAGGTACACGCCGCCAGGACTCGGGTTATCGCCACGGGGTCGAACACCAGGTGAGCGTGGTGCGCGAGCATCCCGTCACTGCGGGCGTGCCCAAGACGTTCACGATTACCGATGAGCTGTATCTGGGCGAGGTCTTCGAAGAAGACATCACACCGCTGTTAGTCAGCGATTACGCGTTCACTCGGGATAATTTTTATTCGGCGGCCAAAGTCGTTCGGGAACAGAAAATGTTCGACAACGAGGGGTGGGAGCACGCCGATGGGAGCAACCTGATCGGTTGGGCCAAGACCTACGGCGCGAGCCGCATAGTCTATCTGCAGTGTGGCGATGACGCGGTGACGTACGCCAACAAACACTATCGAAAACTGGTCGAGAACGCGATCGGCTGGGTCGCAGGTATGGAACCGTAGATGAGGCCATTTACTGCTAGTGTTTTGTTTCTGGCGTGCAGCCTCGCAAGTGCGGGTGAATCCCCACAGCGGCAGGCGTACTTCGGTGACCTGCATATCCATACCCGCTGGTCATTCGACGCCTATGCGTTGAACGTACAAGCTACTCCGAAAGATGCCTATCGCTACGCACGCGGCGGCGCGATAGAGCACCCTGCCGGTGGTACGGTGCAGTTGCAGGGACCGCCGCTCGATTTTATCGCGTTGACGGAACACGCGGCCTACTTGGGAGTGTCGGCGGCCGTCGATGATCCACGCAGCCCGCTTCGGGAAGTATCTCTCATCCGTGATCTGATGAGCGACGATCCAGAGGTCAGCTCTGCAGCCCTAGGAACCTTTGCCGCGTCGCTGGCGAGCGGTGAAGCCCCACCCGAGCTGATCACGGATGACATCGTCAAGCCCACTTGGCGGCGCATCGTAGAGCTTGCGGACGAGCATAACCAGCCGGGGGAGTTCACGGCACTGGTGGCATACGAGTACACGTCGATGCCGGATGGGCAAAACCTGCATCGCAATGTGATCTTTCGTGGCAATGACGTACCTGAGCGGCCCTTCGCGAGCGTCGATTCCTTGAACCCGGAGGATCTTTGGCGGTGGATGGACGAGGCACGAGCCGCAGGCGATGATCTGATCGCGATACCGCACAACGCTAACGCGAGCAATGGCCTCATGTACGCGCGAACCGACTGGAGCGGGGACCCCATCGATGCGGCGTACGCGGACGTGCGAATGCGCAACGAACCGGTCAGCGAACTCTTCCAGATCAAGGGTTCATCGGAAACGCATCCCATGTTGTCGCCGGCAGACGAATGGGCCGGTTTCGAAATCTTCGACAGAGTGTTGGGACGCATGACCGATCCGAGCGAACCCGCCGGCAGTTACGTGCGTGACGCATTGAAATCCGGCCTCGTCATGTCGTTGGCGGGCTTCAACCCGTTCGAGATGGGCGTCATTGGTTCCAGCGACGGTCACAACGCCACGAGTCCGGTCGAAGAGGACAACTATACCGGCAAGATCGGCATCGCCGATCACACGCCTGAGCGGCGCCTGATCACGCCACTGTCGCCCGCTTTGCCGATCAGTGCGGTGTCGGCTTGGGGCGCGGCGGGACTAGCCGGCGTATGGGCGGACGCCAATACGCGCGAAGCGTTGTTCGACGCGCTACGTCGCCGTGAAACCTTTGCGACCTCGGGCCCGCGGATTCGAGTACGGTTGTTCGGTGGCTGGTCGTTTGGACCTGCAGATCTTGGTGAAGGTATGGTAACCACCGGCTATGTTCGCGGCGTGCCGATGGGTGGTGTGTTGCCGGGTAGGGGCGAGCGACCAACCTTTCTCGTTCACGCGACGAGAGATCCCGTTGAGGCGCAACTCGATCGTCTGCAGATGATCAAACTGTGGGTCGAGGATGGTAAGGCTAGAGAGGCCGTTATCGACATTGCCTGTGCAGGTGGAGACAAGCCCGTCGACGGCCGCTGCCCGAAGCAAGCGGACAACCCCAACGAGGCCTGCGAGGCGGTTTCTGGCGCCAACGAACTCGATACTTGGTGGGCGGATACGGATTTCTCGTCGACGTTGCCAGCCGTCTACTACGTTCGCGTATTACAGGTGCCCACCTGCCGTTGGAGTGTGTATGACAGCCGCAAGTTGGGCATTCCACACCCCGAAGGCATAGAACCGCACATTCAAGAGCGCGCGGTCACATCCGCAATCTGGTATCGACCGTGATCGCGCGTCCGAAGAACGCGCACGCCGATCGTTTCAGGCAGGTTTGAACCTCACCGGCAGTCTCGACAAGCCACGCAGCAGCACGTTGGGCGCATAAGACAGCTCGGACTCGTCGCAGGCAAGCTCGAACTCGTCGAACCGCTCGAGCAGTACGCGGAACGCCACGTCCATTTCTTTGCGCGCTAGGCTTGCACCGATGCACATGTGCACGCCGTAGCCGAAGGCAATATTAGACTTGGCATTGTCGCGTTCGACGTCGAATCGGTGTGGATTGGGAAATTTCTGTTCGTCCCGATTGGCGGACGAAAACCGAATCTGCACCGTGCTGCCGGCAGGTATCGGTGTACCTTGAATCTCCGTGTCGATTGTCACGACCCGCCACATGTTGGCGGTTGGCGTGGACAGTCTCAGTATTTCTTCGACCAGGTTTGGCACGAGATCGCGATTGGCCTTCAGCTTGGCGAATTGATCCTGATACTTGATCCACATCAGTACACATTCCGCGATGGCATTGGTTGTCGTCTCGTTGCCGGCCACCAGCAGTTGCTGGATGATCGAAAGCATTTCCGGAATATCGAGTGGGCGTTCGTCTTCGAACTTGGCGTGCACGATATCGGAGATGATGTCGTCGTGCGGGTCTTTGCGACGCTCTTCGATCCGCTCCGCGAAGTAGTGTTGATAGGCCACGATGAGCTTTGCCGCTGCCACCTCTTCATCGGGAGTCGCCATGCGTGAAAGCTGGGCGACGAACGCATCGGACCAAGACTTGAAGAGTTCGTAGTCTGCAAGTGGCACGCCCAGCTGCTCGGCGATGACGATCATTGGGACCGGTTCGCAGAATTCGACGACGAACTCGGCCTCCCCTCGATCGATGAACTCATCGATCAGCTTGTGACAGACTTTTTCTATCTCTGGTTCTAAGGTCGCCACGCGCCTGGCGGTAAACGCTTGATTGACCATGCCACGGTAGCGGCGATGCACGGGTGGGTCCTGGGTCAGCATGGTGTCGACCGGCGGATAGCCTTGCGCCTGAATCTCTTTGATGCGCGGATCCACTTCCTTGTCACCAACCGTCGCCAAGGCGAAGCGATTCGAGAACGTCACGTGGTCTTTGGCGATCTTTGTGATCGTGTCGTAATCGGAAACGAAGTAGATGCCGGTATGCGGGCAGTGATAGAGCGGCGCTTCCTTGCGCAGTCGTTGATTGAACTGGTGAGGACACGCCAAGACCTCCGGCGACATCGGTGAAATCTCAGCCAGCGGTTGGGTCAATACGTCAGATTCGGCCATGCCGTCACTCCTTCAAGTTCACTCAGGTGGTTCTGACCATGAGCTTGCCAGTGTTGTAACCTTCGAACAGTTTAATCAGGGCTCTCGGCAATTCCCCAAATCCGTCAATGACCGTGGCTTGCTGCTTGAGTTGTCCAGCGTCGATCCAACCCTGCATTACCCGGGTCGCTTCGGCAAATCGTTGCGCGTAGTCGATGACGATGAAGCCCTCCATGCGTGCGCGTCGAAAAACCAGATTGAAGTAGTTCTTGGGTCCGGGAAGCGGTCCCGTGGCGTTGTAGCGCGATATGCCACCGCAGATCACGATGCGCGCGTTCATCGCAATACGCGCCAAGCAGATATCGAGAATCTCGCCCCCGACGTTGTCGAAATAGATGTCGATGCCCTTCGGGCAGAGCCGGTCGAGCTCTGCGGCGACGTCTTGGGTTTTGTAGTTGATTGCGCTGTCGAACCCGAGCGTGCCGGTCAGCCAAACACACTTGTCGTCTGAACCAGCCAAACCGAACACCGTGCAACCTTTGATTTTTGCGATCTGGCCGGCAACGCTGCCGGTCGCACCGGCGGCGCCGCTGATCACGACGACATCTCCGGCTTTCGGCTCGCCGATATCCAGCAAACCGAAGTAGGCGGTCATGCCGGTGCCTCCGAGCATCCCGAGTGCGACGGTAGGATCCACGTCGTTCGCGAATACCCGAAACGGTAGGGTGTTGCCGTCCGAAACCGCGTAATCCTGCATGCCGAAGCTACCGGAAACCTGAGCGCCCTCGGCGTAGTCGCTATGGTTGGACGCGACGATGGTACCGATGCCGCCGGCGCGCATGACGTCGCCAAGCTCTAGCGGGGCGACGTAGTCGGCGCGGTTTTCCATCTGACCGCGCATCGAGGGGTCCAGCGATATGTGGCTGGTTTTGATCAGCACCTCGCCCTCGCCCGGCGTGGGTACGGACAATTCTCGATACTCGAAATCGGTTTCCTTGACCACCCCTTGCGGTCGCGCAGCCAACAGGAACTGGCGGTTTACAGCGTCGCCCATCTCAATAGCGTCCCCGAAAGTGAAGTTCATTCGCGGAAAAAAATTATGCGCTGTGCCCGGCAGAAAAAAAACCGTCTTGACTGACTATTTTACCCCCCATATGCTCGATTTACGGCTCTTGAATTCCGATGGGGGGCGCGTTGCGCCGTTTCGAAGACATACGGTGCCTGGTGACGGGTGCGGCCGATGGTATTGGCCATGCCACCGCGGCCATGTTGCTCGCGGAAGGTGGGCGGGTGCTCGTTTGCGATCGCAACCCCGCTGGGCTCGAGGCGTTGCAAGGCGCCGCCAAACTCGAACTGGACGTGACGGCCGAAGATGCGGCCGAACGGCTGATGCAAGCTGCCCAGTCGGAGCTGGGTGGTTTGGATGTGCTGGTCAACAATGCCGGTATCGCCGCCGGCGCTCCGGTGGAGACATTGACCGACGAGTTGTGGCGCCAGGTGCTCGATGTCAATCTGGACGCGGTATTTCGCATTTCGCGTGCCGCGATTCCACTTTTGAAATTGAGCGAGCGGGGTCGTATCGTCAACATCGGCTCGGTGATGTCGACGATGTCGTCACCGGCCATGGGGGTCTATGCCGTTTCGAAACATGCCGTTGCAGCGCTGACCAAGACCCTGGCGTTGGAACTCGGAGAGTATGGGATAACCGCAAACTACGTACGCCCTGGTGCCATAGTGACCGGCCTCTCGCGGGACGCGTTCGACGCAGACGAGAATTTTCGGAACTTCTGGGTGAACAAGAGCGCGCTTAGGCGGCTCGGCCAGCCGGAAGACATCGCCAATGCGATCGTGTTCTTAGCTTCGGAAGAAGCGGCCTTTATCACGGGCCATGGTTTGTTGGTAGACGGTGGGGCGCTCCAGACTCCTTGAGATGAGAGTCCGTGGAGGAAAGACTGAGAAAGTCGAGGTGACTAGATGACGGTTTATCGGAAGATCGAACGATTTGCGGATCCGCAAACGAGCAAGACACCGGCTCAAAAGGAGCCGGACCCGGATCTGGGGTACGACTTCATTCCCAAGGAGCGCTACACGTCGACCGAGTTCAAGGAGCTCGAGTGGCAACACCTTTGGACCAAGGTCTGGCTGATGGGCGCTTGGCAAGGGGACCTTAAAAACCCTGGAGACTACGTCACGACTCAGATTGGCAACCAGCACATCGTGATAACCAAGGATGAGAACCATACCTACAACGCGTTTTACAACGTTTGTTCCCATCGGGGTAACCAGGTGGCGTACGGCAAGTCCGGCAATACCGAAACATTCAAATGTTCATATCATCAATGGGAATACAATCTGCGCGGCGAGCTGATCAACGTGCCCGACGTCGAAACGTTTGCTCAGGGTGCGCCGCGGGACAAGCTGGCAATCGTCAAGTTGCCCTGCGACACCTGGAGTGGCTGGGTGTGGTTCAGTCTCAATCAAGATGCCGAGCCGCTGCGTGACTTTCTGGGTATCATTCCCGAGCACCTGGATCCTTATCACTTCGATCGTATGGCGCTCGTCAATGACGTGACCGTGGAATGGCAATGCAACTGGAAAACCTCGGTCGATGCGTTCAATGAAACGTACCACGTGTTCGGCACGCATCCTCAGCTGACGTCCTGGCTCGAGGACATGGACGTGCAGATCGATTGCTACGAGCGTCACAACCGCTACCTCATTCCCTTCGGATGTGTAAGCACCCACATCGAGGACGGTGCCTTTTTGTCCGAAGGGCTGAAGAATTTCATGCGGATGAACATGATGGACCCGGACCAATACACCGGTGATGGGCTGGGCGTACGCCGTGCGATACAACAGCATTGGCGAAAAAATGGTAAGACGCTGGGTTTCGACTTCGACGATCTGAATGATGATCAGTTGACGGACGACTACCATTACCTGATCTTTCCGAACATTACGCTGAACATCCACTGCAACAACGTCATGCTGTTTCGCCAGCGCCCGCATGTAACCGACCCGAACAAGATGTACTACGATCTGCAGAACTATTCGCTGATCCCGGAAGGTGAACCGACGCCGGAGCGTCCGCCGCACCGTCAGTTCAAGCACGGCGAAGAGTCGATAGGCGAGGTGCTAGACCAGGATGCGTCGAACCTGTCGATGGTACAGCAGGGTATGAATTCGGATGGTTTCCGTGGTCTGTGGATCTCCAGCCAGGAACTGCGCATACGCCACTTTCACAAAACCATCGACGACTACGTTCATCGCAAACCCATCAAATGGACGTAGCGTGAAGCCGGTGATAGCGCTAGCCGAGCTTAGCGAGGGCGAAATGACCGCTCGCCAGGTGGACGGGGTGAGCGTGTTGGTTTGCCACGTCGAAGGCCAGTTCTATGCGCTGCACAACGAATGCACGCACGCGCACCAGGCGTTGCATACCGGCAAGCTCACCGGGCACCAGCTCAAGTGTCCGCTGCACGGCGGACGCTTCGACGTACGCAGTGGTGCGTGCCAGGGAGCGCCCGCGACCGAACCGCTGACAACGTTCCCCGTCACGCTGGAAGGCGGCAAAGTCCACGTTACCGTGACGGGGATAGAACCTAGAGCTACACCTAAGTTTGGACCGTTCAACTAACAAGCCAAGACACTAGTCAAGATCAAAAGAGAGGACACATCATGGATTTACGGATCAAAGGCCAAAAGGCGCTGATTACGGGAGGCACGAAGGGCATCGGCCGCGCGATAGCCGATGCGCTTGCGGACGAAGGCAGCAACGTCTCGATTTGCGCGCGCAACGAAGACGAAGTGAATGCCGCGGTTGAAGCGCTGTCGGCGAAAGGCGTGACGGCCTTTGGGCAGTCGGTTGACATAGGCGACGGCGAGGCGCTGGCAGCCTGGATCTCCGCCTCGGCCGAAGCGCTGGGTGGCATCGACACGATCGTTGCTAACGTTTCGGGCGGCAACGCGCCCGGTGAGGCCGGCTGGCGGGCCAATTTCGAGCACGACGTGTTAGGCACGATCCGCCTGGTCGAGGGTTCGACGGAATATCTCGAGAACTCGGAAAACGCAAGCGTGCTGATCATATCCACCACGGCCGCACTGGAAAAGTTCATCGGTGCCGGGGCCTACAATGCGATGAAGGCTGCGCTTTTGAACTACTCGGGCGCGCTTGCCCAAGATCTGGGCCCGAAAGGTATCCGGGTCAACGCGATCTGTCCCGGACCGATCTTCATCGAAGGCGGCGCCTGGGACAATATCAAACAGAACATGACGGCTTTCTATGAAGCGACGGTTGCTGAAATTCCGGTCGGGCGCATGGGCAGTGCCAGTGAGATTGCCGCTCAAGCCGCGCTGTTGGCTAGTCCGTTGGCCGGTTACACGACGGGCACCAACATCGTGATCGATGGGGGTTTCACTAAGCGTATTCAGTACTAGTATGAGCGAGCAACGCATCGTCGACGTCTACCTGGTGGCGGCCGGCGGCTATCACGACATCGACTTCGCTCGGCTCGAGCTTTTGAAGCTGCTGGCCGAGGATGATCGAGTCCGTGTACAAGTGGCCGCCGACTATCACGATCTCGAAGCGATCGCCGAAGCGGATTATCTGATTACGTACACGTGTGATCTGGTGCCGACAGAGGACGAACAGGTAGCGCTCAGGGACTACATCGCCTCTGGCAAACGCTGGTTCGCACTGCACGGTACCAACGCCATCTTCGATTTTACGAATCCTGACGGTGTCGGGTGTCCCGAAACGGCGCCGGTGCTGATGGAGACGCTGGGCACCCAGTTCATCGCCCATCCGCCCATCCACCCCTTCAAGGTTACGGTGGCGGATGCGGATCACGAGCTGGTCAAAGGCATCAATACGTTCGAAACCGACGATGAACTGTACCTTTGCCGCATTCATGGGGACCTGCACCACTTGCTGGAGACGCGCTTTACCGGTGAAGCCACGGGTTTTGCGGAAAGCGAATGGAATGACGACGAAGCTCGACCCGTTTACTACATCAACAAGGTGGGTGATGGAGAGGTGCTGTACCTCAATCTCGGCCATTGTCGGGGACATTACGACATGCGGCCGCTGATGGACTACTACCCGCAGATCGAGCGCGGTAGCTGGGAAACCGAGGAGTACTACGAACTACTTAGGCGGGGTCTCAAGTACTGTACGAATGGGGCGATCGAGGGCAACGATCCATGACCAAACCCTTTCGTTTTGGTGTACAGTCGTTCAACGCCGAGTCCGGCGAAGATTGGGCGAACCAGGCGCAAAAGGCGGAGAGCCTCGGATTCTCCACGTTTCATCTGGCGGACCATCTGTTGGGACCGGGGCCGGCGTTGGCAAAGACCAACCATCCGGTGCAGAACCTAGCGGCGATTCCGGCGATGGCGTATGCGGCAGCGGTGACGAACACGATCAATATCGGCTGTCGGGTGTTTTGCATCGACTATCATAATCCTGTCGTGCTCGTCAAATCGGCGATGACGATCGATATGCTCTCCAACGGTCGACTCGAGCTTGGACTCGGCGCCGGTTGGTTGGCCGAAGAATATGCGGCGACGGGTATTGCGTTCGATGAACCAGCAACGCGCATCGATCGGTTGGCCGACATCGTGGAGGGGGTGAAGGCGTTTCGAGAGGACGGTCACGCCAACGTGTCCAACGACACCATTAACTGGCGCGACTTCGAAGGCGTGCCAAAGCCGGTATCGAAACCACCCATCATGATTGGCGGTGGCAGCCCACGAGTGCTACGACTGGCGGGGCGGGAAGCCGACATTGTCAGCCTCAACTTCAACAACCGGTCGGGCGTGATTGGTCCAGACGGCGTGCAAACCTCATCTGAGGAAAAGACGCAAAAGAAGCTCGGGTGGGTACGAGAAGGCGCAGGCGAGCGCTTCGATGAGCTCGAGATCGAGATTGGCGCCTATTTTACTTTCGTCATGGACGATGCTAAGCGGGTGCTCGAGAATTTCGCGCAGATGTTCGGCTACTCGACGGAAGACATGGCGAAACATCCGCATGCGTTGTTCGGCAACGTCGATCAGATCTGTGATGAACTCGAGCGGCGGCGCGAGCTGCATGGCATTTCGTACGTGACCGTCGGCGGCGACAATATGGATGCGTTTGCGCCGGTCGTCGAACGTCTATCCGGTAAGTAGCCATGCCCAAACGGGTCGCCGAAGCGCGCGCAGAACTGCTCGCAAAAACCGTTCGCTCTCAGCAGATGGCGGATGAACGCAGCGAGATTTTAAACTCGGGTCTTGCGGCGAATTTGGAAATGCCGCACCCGATCTTCATCGAGCGTGGCGAAGGCGCGTATGTCTTCGATGCGGACGGTAACCGCTACATCGACACGTCGGTTGGTTTTGGCCTGCACATGCTGGGTCACCGTCACCCAAACATCGAAGCCGCCATCAAACAACGTGCAGAGCTCGGTTGGATGTTCGGCATCCATTCCACCAGCCAGGTGCGATTGGCCAACCTGCTGTTGGATGCGAGCCCGTGTGCGGAACGCGTGGTTTTCTGCAATACCGGATCTGAAGCCACCATGTACGCGATACGCGCGGCCCGCGGGTTCAGCGGCAAAGACAAGATCGCCCTTTTCGACGGCTTTTATCACGGTGCCCACGATTACGGTATGTGGATGACCGATCCAACCAGTCCGCCGGACGCCCCGACCAAGCTTCCGATGGGCCATGGTATTCCGCGGGCGCTGGAAGACCTGACGATGCTGTTGCCGTATCGTCACCCAGCAGCGTTCGAGTTGATCAACAAGCACCAAGACGAGTTGGCATTGGTGATGATCGAGGGCGTGCAGAGTTCAAACCCGCAACCCCAAGTCGGCGATTTTTTGCAGGAGCTTGCCGAAGTTTGTCGTGCGTGTGGCGTGCTGTTTGCCATTGACGAAGTGATCACGGGGTTTCGCGTCGCTTACGGCGGCGCCCAGGAACGATTCGATGTCACGCCGGATCTTGCCACCTATGGCAAGGTGTTGGGTGGTGGGCTACCGGTCGGCGCGATCACCGGGCGCGCGGATGTAATGAACGTGTTCACCGGACTTGCCGCAGACCGCGGCGTGTTCTCGGGAGGTACGTTTTCCGGAAACCCGTTGACCATGGAAGCAGGCTCCGCTGCAGTAACCTACCTCAAGGATCATCCGGAGATCTACGCGGATATCGATGCAGCCGGCGACCGATTGGCGAGCGAGGTGAACGCCTTCACGGAAAATCATCAGATACCTGCGCAGATGAAGAACGTCGGTAGCATGTTTCAGTTGTTTTTCCAACGGGAACCGCTGAATTCGATGCGCGACGTCAATACGGTCAATGGCGCTGCGGAGAAGGCCTTCTACCTACACGCGCTCAACCGTGGCGTGCTCGTGCCGGGTACCCAGCGGGCATTTTTGTCGAGCGCCCACAAGCCGGCAGAGATCGATCGGCTGATCGACGTGTTTCAGACCTCGCTAGCGGATGTTCACGCCGAGGACCTCTTTGGAGATCGCGGCTGAAGCCGCTCCTACCTCGCGTTTACTTTGAAGTTCGGGCACCTCGCGTTTACATTGAAATTCGGGTACCTCGCGTTTACGTTGAAATTCGGGTAGGAGCGGCTTCAGCCGCGATTACGAGTTTGCGTAGCAAACTCACCTTCAGTCGCGATTGATGACCGCTTTCACCAAATCCATATGGCTACCAACAAACAGATCGGAGACCACACGATTGGCGACCGTTTGATCTTTGTCGATGAGGTAGGTTGCCCGTCGCACACCAAAGCCCAATGGCCCGTCTACGCGATAGGCTTTGATGACGGATTTTCGTTCATCGCACAGGATGGGAAAGGGCAGTGAATGGCGCGATGCGAAACGCTGGTGGCTGTCGACGCTCTGCGGGCTGATGCCGACAACCTGAACGTCTATCTCGGTTAGGTCATCGTACACGTCTCGGAAGGCGCAGGCCTCGGCGGTACAAATAGGCGTGAAGTCTGCGGGATAGAAATAGAGTACCAATTCGCCGTTGCCCAGTAGGCCGCCGAGCGAAACCATTTCACCCGATTGATTCGGCAATTCGAAGTCCGGGGCGGTATCGCCGATCTTGATCATGTTTCAGCCGCCCGCTTGGATTGTAGTTGGCGTTGAGTTTCATCGTACTGCTTGCGGTTGATACGGTACTGCGCGTAGAAGCCAGCTGCAATCAACCCCGGAATAATCGTGATGGGTGAGTCGATCATGCCCAGCCACCAAATAGTATCTGCATCCACCTCTCCCGGCTTGGCTTTGTCTGGAAACGAGATCAACCACAGCGATAGCGCGGCGAGACCATGGCCTAAAGAGTTGTCGAGCTTGGCGAAGAAGGTGCGCGCTGCGTAAAGCGTACCCTCCTGGCGGTGGCCGATACGCAGCTCATTTTGATCTGCAATGTCGGCAAGTGCCGACATCACGCTGATGTTCAAGACGCTGCCGCTGCCTGAAGACAAAGCTTGAAAAGCAAGGATGCACCACAGCAACCAAGGCGACCCGTTCTCTGGAAAAGCATCCATGAGGCGTAAGATTACCGGCATCGCCGGAAATATGGATAAACCGACTGCCGTTACCACTATGGTGGCGCGCTTGTCGAATACGTGGTGAAGTAGAGCGGTAAACAAGAAACCGAACGCGTAGCCAAGTAGTGAGCCGAGAAATATGAGCGTGCCGATGTCTTCGACTGGTAGTTCCCAATAGTAAATGTTCATGTAGTTGGTGAATGCGGTACGCAACCCCAGCATCATCGATAGGCTGAACAGCGCGATCATCAACATAAGGTAGTTTCGATTGGAAAACGCGCTGGCTAGATCGCGGTAGAACATCCTGGCGGAGAAGCGTGCCAGATGATCCGGCGCTTGCGGTAGGGTCGGAATGCGGTCCCTGGTAAACCAGGCGGAAGTAAACAGGATGATCAGAATTGCGATGGCGATGAATAGTGCAAAATCCGGGTAGGCTTGACGATTCAACAGACCATTGGAAGCTGCCCCGAGGGCGGCGAAGAAGATCAAGGTGTTGATCTTGAAAGACCCGGGCCCGCCCAACCAGTAGAAAAAATTGTTGTAGCTCATGATTTTCGAGCGCTCGGTGTAATCTTTCGACAGCTCGCTACCGAGTGCGAGGTGCGGCACGTGAAATACGGTCATGGACGTGCGCAGGCTAATCGACGAAACCAAGAACCAGGCAAACAACTCGGATTGCGTGAGGCTATCCGGTGGATTGAACACGCAGTAGAAACTGATCGCGATGGGAACCGGCGCGGCGAACATGAACGGATGCCGTCGACCCAGACGTTTGCTGCGAAAGCGGTCCGAGAACGACCCGAACAACGGGTCAGAGACGGCATCGACAAAAAGCGCAATCGTCGGCACCAATCCGGCGAGCAGAATTCCAAGACCCATCACCTGGTTGTAGAAAATCAGGCCGAGTACGGCGAGCGAATACAGGGACAAGTACTCGGCCGATGCACCCACGCCAAACGCAAGGCGCGTCTTGAGCGGAACGGTGTGCGGATCTACCACTCTGGGTGGCGGCGTGCTCACTAGTCCACGTCGCCGATGGGAGCAAGCCTTGCGTCTGCTGCAAGGGCGTCGACGTTGCTACCGGTTAGCGTCTCGAGAAAGGCAATGATGTCCTCGATTTGCCGTTCTGTCAGGCCCAGCGGTCGAACGCGTTCGTCCTGCTCGTCATGAGGCACGCCGCCGGCGTTGTAGAAATCGAGGACATCACGCAGACGCGCCAGCGAGCCGTCGTGCATGTAGGGCGCAGTAATGGCGACGTTGCGTAGCGACGGCGTACGGAACTTCCAGCGATCTTCGGGCTTGCCGGTGATTTCGTAACGTCCCAGATCGTTCGGGTTTGGCGGGAGCGCGTCGCTTTCGATGTCGATGATCACGCCGGGCGCGATCTGCATGCGGGTTGTTTGTTGCGGGCCCTTCATTGCCACGTCAAAGCCGAGTCCGGTGTCGTGGAAGTCGTCATCGGTAAAGTGTGCGAAACCGTTCTCGAGTTGGTGGCACGCGGAACAGTCCTTGTCGACAAAGAGTTCGAAGCCACGTTTTGCGCTGTCGCTTACCGCGTCGCTCATACCGGAGAAGTACCACCGATCGAACGGCGAGTCTGCGGATATGAGGCCGCGTTGATAATCTGCGAGTGCCATTCCCAAAGTGAGTACGTTGATACCCGTGCCAAACACGTCGATGAACGTTGCCTCATAGTCTGTTGTCTCGTTCAGACGGCGCAACACGACACCGATGGACGGATTGCCCATTTCGTTAACCGCAAGCAGCGGCGACCAGACTTGCTGTTCTAGCGTGTCCTCGCGTCCATCGAAAAACAGAATCTTGCGATAGGCGACGTTATACAGCGCGGGCGCATTACGCTTGACTACGCGACCTTCGATACCCGCAGGCGTGGTGAGTTCGTGTTGGGTAAACCCTTGCTCGGGGATATGACACATCGCGCAAGACAGGGTGCCGTTGAAGGACAGGCGCCGATCAAAAAACAAACGTCGTCCAAGGCTAACGCTGTCTACGGTGATAGGTCTCGCAAGTGCGAGGGGCGGCAATCCGAGCGGCGGCCGGTCGACGAGTGCGACGAGATCGGCCGCGCGTCCGCTGAGCCCGGTGATCTGTCGAGAATCGGTCGTATAGTCGCTGCTGTCGTAGCCGACTCGCGGATCGCCTTGGCCAATGCGTTCGTGCTCGGCGCCGGGCAATAGGATGGGTAGAAGCAGGCACAGCAGCCCCAGCAACCGGGATAATGGACGTGTCACTCTCTCCATACGGGTGTTAGCATACTCGCCGCTTTGAACATTAGAAGGGGGAAACCATGTTCACTCGAGTGTTTGCGTGCGTGTTGGTTGCCTGGTTTGTGGCGCTACCAATAGCATCTGCCGATGAAACCTGCATGTCGCCTTATATGGCGAAAATCGTCGGCCAGGAAGACTTTGTCTACATCTGGACCCTTGGTATGGAAGGCGTTGGGGACGGGCAAGACAAGATGGTCAACGTTGACGTCAACCCCGACTCGGAGGCCTACGGTCAGGTGGTGCATTCACTGTCCGTTGGCGGTCGCAACGAAGCTCACCATTCCGGACTTACCGACGATCGGCGCTACTTGTGGGCTAGCGGGCTCGATACCAGCAAGATCTTCATTTTTGACGTGCATACCGATCCCGCGGCGCCGCGGTTGCACAAACAGATCGACGACTTCGTCGCTAAATCAGGTGGCGTAGTTGGCCCTCACACCAGCTATGCGTTACCGGGGCGCATGTTGGTGACCGGTCTGTCGAACAATCGGGACCATGGAGGGCGTACGGGGATGGTCGAGTACACCAATGCCGGCGACTACATCACCACACATTGGATGCCAACGGACGACAACCTGAACGGGGCTGACAAGTCAGGTAGCTTCGCCGGGGGCTACGGGTACGATGTTCGAGTCTTGCCGCGTCGCAACGTGATGATCACGTCTTCCTTCACGGGTTGGAACAACTACATGAGGAACCTGGGCCAGTTGATGGCGGACGCTGAAGCGATGAAACGTTTCGGCAACACCGTCGTCATCTGGGATCTGCACACGCGCCAACCGAAAAAGATTCTCGATGTGCCGGGTGCACCGCTCGAAATTCGTTGCGCTTGGGGTTCGAACAGCAATTATTGTTTCACCACTACGGCGTTGACCTCGCAGATTTGGTTGATCTATGAAGACGCTCAGGGGGAGTGGCAGGCGAAGGCCGTAGCAGACATTGGGGACGCGTCGAAGGTTCCTCTACCCGTCGACATCTCCATAACAGCAGACGACAACCACTTGTGGGTGAACACCTGGAATGACGGTAAGGTTCGCTTGTTTGATACGTCGGATCCGCATGCCCCAACCCAGGTTTTCGAGCAGCAACTCGGCGAGCAAATCAACATGGTCTCGCAAAGTTGGGACGGCGAGCGTGTGTACTTCACGTCATCGTTGCTCGCCAACTGGGACAAGCTTGAATCAGCAGCGGATCAAGATGTGCAGTACTTCAAGCTGTTCAATTGGGATGGCAGTACACTGACGCCTGAATTTACTATCGACTTCATTGCGGAAAACCTCGGGTCTCCGCATCAGATGCGGTTCGGGGCATACGCACTATATGGGCTGCGGGCACCGGAGCAAGTGGGCGCGGACTGAGACGGCGGCGCCGCTGATGCGCAGTGTCGTTGTTCTGATCGCATCGCTGGTTTGGGGTTTGTCCCAAGCGAGCGATGCATCGGAGCACGCGCATCGGCAAGCGACCGTGTTGGCGCCTGGCTACGCGGATCTGGAGTTCACACCACCACTTCCCGGCAGCTATTCGTTGCCGCCGCTCGGTGCTGCCGCTGACGGCGAAGTGCTCGATACGCTCGGTGCCTCGCACACCGTGCACGATCTGCTCGGCGACAAGATTGTCGTACTCAGCTTTATCTTCACGACATGCAGCGACATCAACGGCTGCCCGCTCGCCACGCACGTGTTGCGAGGGGTACAGGACCGACTGATGGAAAGTTCCGAGCTTAGGGACAAGGTTCGTTTAATCAGCCTTAGTTTCGATCCGGATCACGATACCCCGGAGGTACTGGCGAACTACGGTCGGTACTTTAGAAACCCGAAGTTCGACTGGCAGTTCATGACGTGTCGTTCGGGCGACGAACTCGCGCCCATTCTAGACGGCTTCGGACAATCGGTGATCAAGGACTACGATCTACAGGGCAACTACCTAGGCACGATGTCGCATGTGCTACGCGTCTACCTGATAGACCGGCAGAAACAGATTCGCAACATCTACAGCGTTGCCTACCTGCACGCGGACATGCTCGCGAACGATATCCGTACGTTGATGCTTGAATCGGGCTAGCGGTCTGTCGGACTTAGCTCTCCTAGGGCGGAAAAGCCGGGTTTTATTGGTACGCCTTTGCGTCGAAGGCGCGCCTTCTCATCGAAGGCGCGCCTTCTCGTCGAATATGGCTCGATATTCTAGGCGCGCCAAAAACCCCAGACCCGGCCCTCGTGTGCCTCCCCGTGAGTCTGTTATGTTAACCGGCAAGGGTGTTGCAAAACACGCTGCCAGTGGACGTGAGAGGAGAGTGACGTGAGCCGACTGCGACAGCTACCACCGGATGAGTGGGACGAAGACCTCAAGACGGCGCTAAAGCCTGAGGTGGCAACACCTCTGGAGCAAGGTCTCATGCGCTTCTTTGCTCACCGACCGGAGCTCGTCAAAGGCATGCTGCCGTTCGCCGGCGCGCTCAAGACCGAGCGGACGCTTCCGGACCGGCTCATTGAACTCGTACGGTTGCGGGTCGCCTACTTCAATCAATGCCGCAGCTGCATGGCGATTCGCTACACCGATGCGATTGACGACGGTCTCGACGAAGATGTCGTCTGTTCGCTGGAACATCCAGCAGACGCCGACAATCTCACGCCGGCCGAGAAGGCTGCCATCAAGTATGGTGAGCTGTTGGCGACCGATCATCTTCGAATCGACGACGATGTTTACGACGAGCTACGCCAACACTTCACCGAACCTGAGATCGTCGAGCTTGGTATGCAAGCCGCATTCTTTGTCGGTTTTGGACGCTTGGCGGCGACCTACCATATGGTGGAGGAACTACCGCAAGCGTTTCAAGGTGAAGGCGATAGGCCGACGCCATGGAATCAAGCGTCCATTCAGGTTCGCTAACCGAACTTGCGTCAGACGCGGCCTTGCCACCATTCAGCAATCTGTACCGGCGTGCTGGCTTCCCACTCTTTCAGTCCGTCTGGCGCATCGTCAGGCAGCGGTGGGTTCGTGGTTCGGGGTAACGGCGATGCGGTGCTCACCGGATCGACGAATTCCAGGCGTAGGTCGTCGAAGATGTCGCCGTAAGTCTGATTGCGGTGGTAGTCCGCATCCTGGTGTACGAAGAATGCATGTTTTGACGTGAAACTCAAAAGCCCGTAGTAAGTCAGTGGCTCTTGGCCCTTCCAATACTCGTAACGAATGACCTCGGCTTCGTGGGCAAGCGTGTTGTCCACCAGGTTCGCCATTGCTGCTTCCCACTCCTTTTCGGTGCCGGGTTTGATGCGAATGTGGGCTAGCAATGTGGTCACGGTATTCCTCCAGACAGAAAGATTCAAAACAGACAGACTTGACGGTTTATTGTTGAATAGGTATCAAGTTGGATCAACGCCAAACGGGGGATTAAATTGGATTTTGAATTCAGCGCCGAAGACCAAGCCTTCCGCGAGGAAGTCGCGACATTTCTAGATCAAGAGTTGACTCCCGAGATGCGTCGTAACGCATCCCGTACGACAACGGTGTTTGCCGACAAAGATCTCGCCATGCAGTGGCAGGCCATATTGGTGGCGAAGGGTTGGGCGGTACCCGCGTGGCCGGAAGAATACGGCGGGACGGGTTGGACCGCGACACGAAAGTACCTATTTGGCGAACAGTTGGCGAAGGCCGGTGCTCCGGGGTTGATTCCACTCGGATTGAGAATGCTCGCTCCGGTACTGTTCAAGTACGGTACCGACGAGCAAAAAAGCCACTACCTACCGAGAATGCTTTCCGGGGAACACTACTGGTGCCAGGGATACTCCGAACCGGGTTCGGGCTCTGATTTGTCGAGCCTGAAGACCACGGCGGTCAAAGAGGGCGACGACTACATCGTCAACGGCACCAAGATCTGGACGACGCATGCGCAGTTTGCCGATCATATTTTTTGTCTGGTGCGTACCGACAGTTCCGGCAGGCCGCAGCAGGGCATCACCTTTCTGCTCATGTCGATGGATACGCCGGGTATCGCGGTTGAACCGATCATCACGATGGCGGCAGATCACGAGGTCAATCAGGTGTTCTTCGATGCTGTACGGATACCGCAGAGCAACCGGGTAGGGCCGGAGCACGAAGGCTGGACGGTGGCCAAATACTTGTTGGAATTCGAACGCGGTGGCGGCGGTGCTGCCGCGCGTATCAAGGTGTCTCTGAAGCATCTGAAGGTCATCGCCCAGACCGAAACCGAAGGTGGTCCGCCGCTATGGGAATCGAATGCATTCCGGAATCGTGTCAACGTGCTCGAAATTCAACTCTCGGCGCTGCAGTTCGCCGAACACGCTACGTTGGCGCGCTTGTCAGCCGGTGGTTCTCCGGGGGCCGGTTCGTCGCTTGCTAAAAACACCTCGGTGGACATCGATCAACGATTGAGCGAGCTGAAACTGGAGGCCATCCATCATTACGCGATGCCTCACGGTAACCTGATCTCGATGAATGGGCACAGCGAGCCCCGCGTAGGACCGGAATACGCAGAAACGGTGACGCCGCGCTACTTGAACTCCCGCGCGGCCTCTATTTTCGGTGGCACCAAAGAAGTGCAGAAAAACATCATTGCGAAGACGGTGCTAGGCCTGTAGCGCGCTCTGGTACGCCGGTCGCGCCTCGAGGTTGGCCAGATACCGCCACGCGTTGGGCGCCGACTCTTCGTCAAATAGCTCGAGCATCTTGGCGAGGAACAGCGTCCACGCCATGATGATATCGGCGCCGCTGAACGAATCGCCGACGAGGTAGTTGCGATTTACGAGATGTTGATCGGTTGCCGCCAGGCACGGCTCTGCTCTCAACCTTGCGTCCTCTACGACGCCGGGAATGCGTTCGTGCTCGGGTCGCAATCGCGAATGATGGATCATGTCGCCTAGCGGCCGGGCAAAACTCGACTCTGCGAACCAACACCACTGTTGGTAATGGGCGGCCGCCTCGGAGCCAGCTTGGGGCTGCAAACGTCCGCCGCCATAGCGATCCAACAGGTACTGAATCATCGCGCATGACTCAAAGATGGTGATATCACCGTCCTCCATCACCGGCACCTTGCCTTGGGGGTGCATGGCTCGCCACTCATCGCTCGCTCGGTACTCCCGGGAAAAATCGATGGTGACGACCTCGTAGGGAATGGCTAGCTCTTCGCAGAGCCAAATTACGCGCACTGAGCGCGTGCGCGGTGCGTGATAGATCCGAATCACGGTTCTAGCTTCTCTTCTTTCACTCAAGCATCTCCCGGAGGGCACACTAGCACACCGGATCGTTACAGGCCTGTCCCAATGCGATGCTCGATCGTTATACTGACTGGCTTTTTTCTGAAGGGGAGGATCATGAACGACAGGGTGCAGCGGGGTGGCCTCCGGGTTGCGAGCGCGCTCGACGCGCTGGTGCAGAATGAGATTTTGGCCGGTACGGGTGTCGACGCGGACGACTTTTGGTCCGGCTTCGAGACGACGCTGCGCGACCTTGGGCCGAAGAATCGGACACTCCTCCAGCGGCGGGACGAACTGCAGGCACAGATAGACGCATGGCACTTAGAGCGCAAGGGTCAAGTGCTGAATGCAGCCGAATACAAGGGCTTCCTCCAGGAGATCGGTTACCTACTACCAGAACCCGACGACTTTTCCATTGCAACCCAGAACGTCGACGTCGAGATCGCGACGATGGCAGGGCCACAACTGGTCGTGCCGGTGATGAACGCCAGGTTTGCGCTGAATGCGGCCAATGCCCGCTGGGGAAGTTTGTACGATGCGTTTTACGGCACCGATATACTTCCGGAAGAGCCAGGACGTGAAAAGGGTACCAGCTACAACCCGGCGCGTGGTGAGTTGGTCGTTGCCAAGGCCGCCGAGCTTCTCGACGAAATCGTACCTCTGGACGGGGCCAGTCATAGCCAGGTTCGACTGTATGGCGTGGGCGATGGTCCGGACGGGTGTGCGCTGCGAGCCATTCTCGACGATGGTGGAAATACCGGGTTGACCGACCCTGACCAGTTCAAGGGCTATGTCGGTGACGACGAACCGAGCGTGATATTGCTTGCGAACAACGGCTTGCACTTGGAAATTCAGATCGATCGCGAACACGAGGTGGGTAAGGCGCATCCGGCGGGCGTCAAGGACGTCGTGATGGAATCCGCGCTGACCACCATCCAAGACTGCGAAGACTCGATCGCGGCAGTCGATGCCGAGGATAAATGCATCGTGTATCGCAATTGGCTTGGGCTGATGAAGGGCGATCTCGAAGAATCTCTCGAAAAGGCCGGCCGCAGCATCATTCGACGACTGAACCCCGATCGCACCTATACGGGCGTTGATGGGAAAGAGCTGACGTTACCGGGCCGCAGCTTGATGCTGATACGTAACGTCGGTCACTTGATGATGACCGATGCGGTGCTCGACGACGCCGACAACGAGATACCCGAAGGGTTTCTCGATGCCTTCCTCACTTCCGCCGCGGCGATGCACGATTTGCAGGGCAACGGCGTACGGCAAAATTCGCGAACCGGCAGTGTCTATATCGTCAAGCCGAAGATGCACGGCCCGGAAGAAGTCGCCCTGACCGCGGAGTTGTTTGGGCGAGTGGAGGACGTATTGGGATTGCCGCGCAACACCTTGAAAATCGGGGTGATGGACGAAGAACGACGCACGTCGGTGAATCTGAGAGCGTGCATCTATGAAGCGCGCGAGCGAATAGTGTTCATCAACACGGGTTTTCTCGATCGAACGGGGGACGAAATTCACACCAGCATGCACGCGGGTCCGGTATTACGTAAAGAGGTTATCAAGGCTCAGCCTTGGATTCTGGCCTACGAAGACTCCAACGTCGATTGTGGGTTGGCGACCGGCTTTCGCGGCGTTGCGCAAATCGGTAAGGGCATGTGGCCTAAACCCGACGAGATGGCCGAGATGCTCAAGGTCAAAGTAGGCCACCCCGAAGCGGGCGCCAATACCGCATGGGTGCCCTCGCCG
Organism: Gammaproteobacteria bacterium; assembly: GCA_027297435.1. GTDB lineage: Bacteria > Pseudomonadota > Gammaproteobacteria > Pseudomonadales > Azotimanducaceae > Azophilus. Next base: position 23,137 of record JAPUIA010000219.1, read on the forward strand.
ACGGCGGCCACCTTGCATGCGATTCACTATCACCGGGTTGGCGTGGCCGACAAGCAACATGAGCTTGCCTCGCGAACACCGGCCAGCGTCGACGAAATTTTGCGTATTCCCCTATTGGCGGGCGAGAACCTGCCCGCCGAGGAAATACAAGCCGAGCTCGACAACAACGTCCAGGGCATCTTGGGTTACGTAGTGCGTTGGATCGACCAGGGCGTGGGTTGTTCCAAAGTGCCGGACATCAACGACGTCGGCTTGATGGAAGATCGCGCGACATTGAGAATTTCGAGCCAACATATCGCCAACTGGCTGCATCACGGTATCTGCAACGAAGCGCAGGTGCTCGAGACGTTGCAACGCATGGCCGGGGTGGTCGACGAACAGAACGCAGGCGATGCTCAGTATCGCGACATGTCACCAAATTTCGACGACAGCATTGCGTTTCAAGCGGCAAAAGACCTCATCCTGCAAGGCTTGGTACAGCCGAACGGTTACACAGAGCCGATATTGCACGCGCGGCGCAGGGATGCGAAAGCCAGGTATGGGTAGTCAGAACCGGAATTTCGATATCAATAGATCGCGATAGGTCTCATACCGAGGATACTGCTCTTCGGTCAAGAACTCGCTCATCCGCTTGTTCATGGTTCGCTTCAACGAATTGGTGCGGCTTTTGATCTTACGATCCATGTTCGTCACGTTGTGGCCCCTCAATAAGCGGTTGAGGGCTTTCGTGCGACCATCTACGAACTCTGTGATGCAGGTGCGAAACTGCGGGAGCTGCTCGTCGTTCATGCCGATATCGATGGCAGCCTTGAGCACGTCGGGTTCCATCCACGGCGGTGTTAGTGGCTGACCCGCCATCGCTTGCGTCGCCCAGAGAAGACCGGCAAGAACAATGCCGGTGAACGTCCGACTCAACTGATACCTCCTGCGCGAGTGTGCGGACACACTAGTGTAGCCGAAGTGGCACCGAGCGCGACCGGCTGCTTTCGGAGTTAGCGTAACGGCGATACCATCAATCAGCGTTGAACTGAGAGCTGAATATGGAAAAAACACT
>JAPUIA010000022.1 GCA_027297435.1 Gammaproteobacteria bacterium
CGAACGCAGGTCCGCAATCGGTTATGAGCGTTACCCTCAACCCTCCACGGTGAATTCCGTTAGAATTCCGTTAGAATGTCGGGCCGCTTTGGACCAAGGTAAACGAGGAACACCGTGCTGGCCATCATCTCCCCAGCGAAAACCCTAGACTTCGAGAGTCCGTCGCCGACCCGCAAGCACAGCCTGCCGGTTCTGCTAGCCGAGTCGAAGCGGCTCATCGATGAATTGCGTCAAAAGGCACCCCAGGACATCGCCGATCTGATGGGTATCAGCAGCAAGTTGGCCGATCTCAACTATGACCGCTACGCTGTTTGGAATGGCCGGTTTTCCTGCAAGAATGCCAAGCAAGCGATGCTGGCTTTCAAGGGCGATGTGTATATGGGCCTCGAAGCCGAGACCTACTCGGAGCGTGATTTTGCCTGGGCCCAAAAACACGTGCGAATTCTTTCGGGACTGCATGGCATTCTCAAGCCTCTGGATCTCATCCAACCGTATCGACTAGAGATGGGCACGCAACTCGAGACCGACCGCGGCAACGACCTCTACCAGTTCTGGGGCGATCGGGTCACTGAATGCCTCAACGAAGCCATCTCTGAACAGCGGCAACCCTTGCTGATCAATCTCGCTTCCGTTGAATACTTCAACGTGATCGATGCCGCCAAGATTGACGCTCGAATCATCACGCCGAAGTTCTTGGACCTAAAAAACGGACGCTACAAGTTCCTATCGTTTTTCGCGAAGAAAGCCCGCGGCGCAATGACCAGTTACATCGTGAAGCACCGCGTGTCGACCCTGAGCGCGCTTAAATCCTTCGATTGGCACGGTTACCGTTACAATGAAGACCGGTCAACGGCGGACGAGTGGATCTTTCTGCGCAACAAACCCTTACGGAATTAGGTCACCAAGCTGCGCCTTGCGCAGGTGCACGTGGTCGGCACGCACTCTCTTGACCCGCAGATTCAACAGCTCTACCCCGAAAGCGAACGCCATCGCGAAGTAGATATAGCCTTTAGGTGTGTGGAAATCGAGGCCTTCGCCCATCAACGTGAGCCCGATCAATATCAAGAACGTCAGCGCCAGCATCTTCACCGTCGGATGATTCTCGACGAATTCACTGATCATGGTGCTTGCGAGCATCATGATACCGACTGCGGTGACAATGGCCGCAACCATGACCTCGATCTCATCGACCAAACCCACCGCCGTAATCACGGAGTCCAATGAAAACACGATGTCGATGATCGCGATCTGCACCAACACGCCGAGAAAACTCACGACGGCGGTCCCGGACTTGGCGTGATGCTCGCCCTCGAGCGAGTTGTGTACTTCACGCGTGGCTTTGGCCATGAGGAACGCGCCCCCGGCCAACAGAATGACATCGCGCGCAGAGATCGACTGACCGAAAATCTCGAACAGTTCATCCGTCAGCGACATCACCCAGGTCAGCGAGAACAACAGCAAGATGCGCATCACCATCGCCAGCGAGAGGCCAACATAGCGGCCTTTGGCCTGCTGTTCGCGGGGCAAACGCCCGGTCAGAATCGAAATGAAGATGATGTTGTCGATGCCGAGGACGATCTCCAACACTGTCAGCGTTAGAAACGCCGCCCAGATCTCTGGATTTAGTAGCATTTCCACGGAAGATTTCCTCAGCCTGCGAAGCCAGAATTGAAACACTTCCTTTTATAGTCGTCACCCGATTCGCTACTATTAAGCTTTCAACCGAGAGGTCACCTTCGGATGCCCGAGCAAACCACCGAAATTCAAGCGGCCGTGTTCCGCCGACTTGTCGCGCACCTGGACGAACACAAAGACGTGCAGAACATCGACCTCATGAACCTGGCAGGTTTCTGTCGCAACTGCCTTTCCAAGTGGTATCGTGCTGCAGCCGAAGAGTTGGGCCTCGAGATCGACTACGAACAAGCCCGCGAACTTGTCTATGGCATGCCATACGAGGATTGGAAGGCACAACACCAACAGGAAGCATCGAGTGAACAGCTCGAAACCTTCGACAAGCAGCGTTAGGCGGGCATCAGTTTCCAGGCACCTCCAACGAAGGACAATGCAATCTACTCACATGAATGGCCGCATGCCTTGTTAGAATTTCATCGCAGCCAACCCCTACGTGCAATCTGTTAGAAGGGATCGTTGAAAAAAGTGCGCAAATCGTTGCGGTTCGATCCGCAGTTGACGCGGGCCGAAAGGCTCTGGCAAGACTGGCGAGGATTTTTTCTATTCATCGCGGTCATGCTGGTGTTCCGTTCGGCGATCGCAGATTGGAACCAAGTGCCATCGGGATCCATGATCCCCTCGATCTTGGTCGGCGATCGTATCGTCGTCGACAAGCTCGCCTACGACCTTCGCATACCGTTTACCTTGCAACGCATTTTTGGCTGGCACGATCCTGAGCGCGGTGACGTGGTGACGTTCCCGTCGCCGATGGACGAACGACTGCTCGTCAAACGCATCATCGGTTTGCCCGGCGACGAGGTGGAGCTACGACGCAACCGCTTGATCATCAACGGTATCGCCGCGGATTATCGTGAACTGCAACCCTCCGAATTTAGCGACGCGATGAACGGGTTGAAAAGCAATCGCTTCGTTGAAGAATCCGTTCTTGGCAGCAGCCGCGTCATCATGTTGCAGCGTTACCCGCACGGGAGCGCCCATATGAGCTTTCCAAAACAACAGGTGCCCGCGGACCATTATCTCGTCATGGGCGACAATCGCGACAACTCCAGCGACTTCCGCGTTATTGGCTTCGTCAGTCGTGAACGCATCCTTGGCCGCGCCGAAGCCATCGCATTTTCGCTGGATTACGATAACTACTACCGACCGCGGCTGGACCGATTCTTCGAAGAATTGCCCTAGCAACCTGTCGGACTTAGCCCACCAATATTTTTACTCCGAGCCCAAATATTTCTTGACGATCCACAGTACGAAACCACCCAGCAGGGCTAGCCCCACGATCAAGGCAACGAACAGAACACTCAAACCCAAGAACCCTACGAGCTCGTCGGTGTCGACCCCGTACTCGAGCGCCAACCAGTAGATAGCGAAGGCTACAGCGACCGTTCCGAGCGCGATCGTACGCACCAAGCGCGACTGGCGCGTCTTGTGCCGTCCCGGCCCGGGTTCTGCCAGCTTGCGTTGAATCGCCTGGGCTTGCTTCAGCCGTTGTTCTCGATCATCGCTCATGTGCCGCACTTGCACCCTGGATCTATTCCGTGAGCCTAGTTACGCAGCCGCAGTAGCTTGTTCATGCATAATCCGGGCTGGCCTGTCATTCTAAAGCACTTCCCCGAGATTAAAGCACGTGTCGAACAAGCTCGCCCATCAGCGCCACAAGGATGCTGACTTCAACGGCACGGATTTCAATCAGGTCGACTTATCCGGCGCCGAGTTCATCAACTGCCAATTTCTAGGCACGTCGTTTCGTAGCGCATCACTCGTCGGGGCAACGTTCGAGCGTTGCAACTTCTTCGATCCCGAGGGCGGCAGCGGTGTCGATTTCACCTTCGCGAACCTAACCGAAGCCCGGTTCGAGCGCTGTGATCTCACGACCGCCAATCTTTCCCGCACACGCTGTTACGATTTAATGTTCGACAACTGCTCGTTGCAAGGCGTCGAACTTGCCAACGCGGACTTCCGTCTAAACATCGGCAAGGCCAGCGATTTAGCCGCATTCACCATGCACGGCTGCAATTTTGCGTACGGTGATTTGAGCAACACCTACCTCAAAGGCTGTGCTCTGACCGAAAACCGCATGATCGAGGCATTGCTACACAACGCCTGTCTCGAAGACGTCGACTTCACCGGCACCGATCTCAGCAACATACACGGCAAAGGCATGAGTCTCGTCGGCGCAGACTTGCGCGGGGCAATATTCAATAACCTCAACCCACGCGAGATCGACTTGACCGGAGTACGCATCACCCTGGACCAAGCGCTATGGCTGCTCGATCCCATAGGCGTGGTGATCGAGCCTTAAGGGTTCGACTGTACGAGGTTTTTATTTAGTCGTCCTGCGATGCAGGGAACCCATACCCTGCAAGCGGGCCGCCGCATGTCGCAAGGTTCTAGCGGAAAACCCGTTAAACCTTGCAAATTTGCAAGCTGGTAGTTTTACGAGAACTTTAGGCGTCTCCTGTGCTCGAACGCTTTATAAGGGCCGACTATTCAGTCGATGCTCAACAGTTCGACCTCGAAAATCAACGTTGCATTGGCCGGAATACTCGGCGGGGCACCGCGTTCTCCATAGGCTAAGTCGGGTGGTATGAACAGCCGCCATTTTGAACTTACAGACATGAGCTGCAAGGCCTCCGTCCAACCCCGGATCACGCGGTCGACCGGAAAAC
>JAPUIA010000220.1 GCA_027297435.1 Gammaproteobacteria bacterium
TACGTCGCTATGATCGCCTTCGTCACCATTAGGTACGTCGCTGCGATCGCCTTCGTCACCATTAGGTACGTCGCTATGATCACCTTCGTCGCCATTCGGCACGTCGACATGATCGCCTTCGTCACCGCCCGGTTCGACTTCGTCATCTCCGAGTGGCTCTTCGGGCTCGTGAGGCTCTTCGGACGCGACGTCGTCATCGACTTGGCCAATGGTCAAGAAGAAACCATCGGATACTTCATCCGGGTTATCGATCACTTCCATCGTTACTTCGAGTTCTCCATCCTCTTCAGCCCACACCGGGCCGACTAACAGGAGCGCCAACGCAGCAGCAATACTAGTCAAGTGTTTTTTATTCATCGGGATACTCCAATACTTCAAATCACGGTTACCCGCAGCTCGAAGGTCTTCGAACCGCTAGCGTGCTTCAACGTTGCCACCAGTGTGTCGGATCGAGCCAGATACCCCACCAAAGGCAACTGCAGAATGTTGTTGCCTTCTTTGAGATCTGTCGTCCAACTCAAAGTGTCGCGTCCGTTAAAGCCCGCAAGCTGTACACCTTCGGGAAGCTGCAACGAAACCCGAGCATCATGAAGCGCAACTTCGGAGGAGAACATCAGGTTTACCTGCGTCACCTCGTGCATGGAAATAGTCACTTCAGGAATGTCGGAAGATGAAGTTAGATTCGCAGGTTGTACCAGCACGCCGGTAATGAACAAAAACGCGAACGCCGCAGCCACCGCCCCGCCGATACGTGCAAACCAGGGCTTGCCTCGCTCGTCGGTTCTGCGAACTGCACGGTCCAACGCGGCGTCGAAGAATCCCTCTGAAGGACCTTCTAGCGGCAGACCGGCGAGTTCGCGGCGCAGCTGCAGACGTTCTTGGAGTGAGCGTCGACACCGGTCGCAGGTATCTGCGTGGTTTTCCACTGCATGCACCTGCTCAGCGTCCAGCTCTTCATCCAGGTATTCGTCGAGAATGTTCATGACCTCACTACAAAGCATCAATTTGCGCTCCATCTAGAGGGTTACACGACGAGGATTCGGAAAAGGTTCCATCTTTTTCCAGCAACACCCGCAGGCGGGCCCGTGCGCGGCTCAACCGAGATTTGAGCGTACCCACCGGAACACCCGTAAGTTCATGAATTTCCTTGAATTTATAGCCCTCTACATCGTGCAGGACAAGGACGACCCGCTGCTCTTCGGCAATTTTCTCGAGAGCTTCGATGATTCGTCCCCGCGCTTCGGCGAGACTCGCAGCGTTTGCCGGGGATCCGTTCGCGGTCGCAGCTAGATCCTCCACGTCGGCGTCAGAACCCACCAACTTCAGCGGCGTTCGGCCATATCGGCGCTTGTCGTCAATGAACTGGTTGTAGATTACGCGGCCGAGCCACGGAGATAGCTCTCGAATGCTCGTCAGTTCGTCTCGACGAGCGTAGACCTTGACCAATACGTCCTGTACCAGATCCTCGGCGTCGTGTTGCGATCCTGTCAGTCGGTACGCAAGCCGATAGAGCTTGGACAGATGCGGACGGACCAGTTCGGCAAATGCCTCATTGGCTTGTTTCACTGCTTAAGCGTCGGTGTCTAAGACTGCTAAGCATTTTGACGCAGCCGGAGATTGCGACTATCGGCCAGGGCGCATTTCGTCCGAGCGGAAACTCGAAACTGTGATCTAGGTCTCTTCCTACCTCAATCGGTTGGGGCGACAGCTCCTGTGGCTTCCTCCCAGGCTCTCGTGATGACAAATTCGTGATCGAGACCCGCCACGAACGGAATCTCGATCGGCGAAACATAACCGGCATCACTGGTCAGGTCGGCGTCGCGCAACGTCTCTTCCAAGCTCTTCCCTTCTTCCGCGGCTTTGCGACCGACTTCGGCCAAGTCTTCCATGAACGCCTGGAAAACTCGCATGCCCGCCTTGTCGGAAAGTTCGCCATGGCCCGGGATGACGGTGGTGGCTGGAAGGGTCATGGCAGTATCGAGCGTTGCGCTCCACTCCCGGACCGAACCGCCCGCTTCCAAGTCGATGTTGGGATACATTTCGTTGAAGTACAGGTCGCCCATGTGCAGCACCCGTTCTTCTTCGAAATACACGACCAGATCGCCGTCGGTGTGTCCGCGTCCGGGATGGAGCAAACGGATGGTTTTGTTACCTAGCTCGATAACGTGCTCGTGCTCGAAGGTCTCGTTCGGCAACAAGTCTGCCGCCGTACCCGTCCAGTAGTCCGCGTCGAGTTCTTTGAGATAGCCGAGCGTGCGTTCCGTCGCCACGACCCGGGTACCCGAGTCGAAAGCCGGGTTACCGTGTGTGTGGTCCAAGTGGTAGTGGGTATTGATGATCATGACCACCGGTTCGCCCGTGAGCGCCTCCGCCCGTTCGCGAATCGCAGCGCCTTGCGCCTCCAGCGTCATCGTGTCGACTAAAACCGTGCCCTCACCGGTCGCCAGCACGCCAACGTTACCCCCTAGACCTTTGATCATGTGCAGGTCGTCGGTGATTCGTTCCACCTCGAGGCTCATCGCCACCTGGTAAACATAGCCACCCACACCCAATACCAAGGCAACCACGATTCCCAGAACGATCAAAAATATCCGCATGCGTTGCTCCCCCTCTCCTCCGGCAGTCTCCCATATGCACCGAGGCTCAACAACGAGGTCGTTGGACTGATCTGCTGCTTGTTGGCATGCTTGCGACTCGCGTGCAAGGAGAGCAGCTACGTTGAGCAACCGATTCAACCGGCGTCGATTTCTGCAGACGACGGCGGCCGCGGGCTTAACCGCCGCCGCAGCACCCGCAATCCCCCGCACGCCCAGGCGACCCGTCGTGATCGCCTCCGCCAACGGCTTGACCAGCACCAATGCCGAAGGCGTCTCCTGCATCGAGGCAGCCTTCGTCAAGATAACCGAGGGCGCCGACGTGTTAGACGCGCTGATCGCGGGGGTGAACATCGTCGAATTGGACCCGAACGACGCCAGCGTCGGTTACGGAGGATTACCCGACGCCGACGGCGTGGTAACACTCGACTCGTGTTGTATGCACGGGCCTAAGCGGCGTGCCGGGGGCGTGGCGTGCCTCAAGGGCGTGCGAACGCCCTCGTTGGTGGCGCAAGCCGTTGCCGATATCACCGATCATCATCTGCTGGTCGACGAAGGTGCCCAACGATTCGCGCGCAACATGGGTTTCGAGATCGAAGACGATCTCAACACCGATCGATCTCGAGCGTTATGGCTCGAATGGAAACGACGCACAGACCCAGAACACTTTCCCGACCCCGAATCGCGCGCCGAAGCCGGCTATCGCGTAGGTTTACAGATGGTCGCCGAAGGCAAGATAGATCCTGAGCACTATTACGGTACGATCAACTGCAGCGGCGTGAACGCATCGGGCGACGTCTGCGGCGTCACCACCACCAGCGGCCTGGCTTGGAAAATTCCTGGGCGCGTCGGCGATTCGCCCATACTGGGTGCCGGTCTGTACGTCGACAACGATGTCGGTGCCGCGGGCTCCACCGGGCGCGGCGAGGCCAACCTCTACAGCCTGGCCTCGTTCTTGACGGTGGAAAACCTACGGCAAGGCATGCACCCGAAAGACGCCGGCATGGCCGCATTGCAGCGCATCCGCTCCTACACTGTCGACGCCCGGTTGCTGAACGAGGCTGGCGAGCCCGCCTTCAACGTAAATTTCTATGTGCTCGCCAAAGACGGTGCGCACGCCGGTGTCGCGTTCTACGGTGGCGAAGGGCGCAACTATGCGGTGTGCGACAACAACGGGCCACGACATGAACCGATCGAAGGTTTGTTGGGTAATGATTGACTCGGAGGCCTAGGGCTCGATACGTAGGGCTCCTGACTCCGATGATATATCTCGATTCCCCGACGACCGTTCTGAAATCGCGCGGCAAAACTGTTCGACCCGAGAACGGTCGAGCAGGTCGGCGCGAAGCAAATAGCCATCATCGTCCAAGCACCAACGATCACGCTCTAACAACAGTTCTCTTGGTTTGCCCATTCGGACCTTTAGTGAACGCGGACTGAGATGTCGGCTTTCGGTCGATCGTGTCGATATGGCTCTCGAAATCGAGTGAAAGCAATCCGGGTTGCCGCCGACACTGCCTCCGACGGTGAAAACGTCGCTACGTGGCCATTGCTGTCATCACTAGATTTACCGGACTTCATACTTACAGCCGTTTTCTCAGGTAGTTTCGAGCTAGCGGACATCCATTCTGGGTCTGGGAAGCACCGAAAAGCGCCATAGGAGTCATAGAACTCAAGGCCTTCGATGATCAATTGACGACTGTAGGAGTTCGCTATTGGCGGTCTGGCAGTTCTCAACGTAGAGAAGGTCTTGATCGCTAATTCAGGTCCTTTCGATCGGTGGCGGCGTTCGTTGAGGTAGGTTCCTCACAAAAGCCGAGTCCTTTGGGCCCGTTGTACAGAATCCAGAGATCCATATCCTCCAGCAAGGCCCATTCTTTCAGGTGTTCGAGATACCATTTTCTGACCGTTCTGGCGATTCGCTGGTCGCAAATCGAAAACCAACCTGGCTGTTGCCGTAAACGAAAGTCGCATCCGGATGTATTGGTATGCCCGCTCCATCGATTAATGCCGAATCCTCGACCGGCAGTATCTCCCCAAATGCCCCTGCTGTTATCGCCAGGAAAATAGTGGCTGTTAAGATTTTCACTCCTGTCCCTTCAATTCGCGACAACACAGGTTATTTCTGGCAGCTCTTGGGCAACTTCACAAGCTCTGTTGCGGCGTTACTGATGGATTGAATGCGTACCTCACTTTCGTAAACGAGCCTTGGCGTTCCCGGTGTTTGATTCTTGCGGCGCAACGATATACGGCTAAGCAAGTTACCGTTGTCCTCTTGCTGCGCGCCGTCGTTGATACTCGTATCGGCAACTACACTTAGCGAGCTGGAAACCCGCAGAACAGCACCTTTGACTTCGGACTGTTTGGCTTGAAACGAAGCCATCGCCTTCTGTAGTGCGGGGGCGCCTGACAGCAGTTTTTGCAAGCCCTGATTGAAACCCATCATCTCACCCACTTTTGCCGCATAAGCTTGATCCCACTCAGCAACCTCCTGGAGCGGACCCTGTGTCGGACCGACTACTAAATCTGCTTCCATCACGGCACCACCGCCTTCGATGCCCATACCGGGTCTATGCACCGTCGCTTTCAACTTCCACACGTCACCCATTACTCCGGCGATCTCTTCTGTCGATCCTATCTTGTCAAACGTCACGTCGACTTCGTACGTTCGTGCCGCACTTGTGGGAGAGGTGGTTTGCGGATCGCTGGTAAATACTTCACGGAGCGATTTCAACTGTTCTTCCATTTCGGCAAACGTCAATCGTTCGCAACGTCGTGCCGAGCCTCGATATCGATAGATCACCTCTTCATCTAGATCGATCACCTCGACTTGCTTACCCGTACGAATCGCTTTGCGACTGCCATCGACTACATTGATCACTAACTGCCCTTCACGGGCCGCTTTACCACCAAAGAGATTCACCACCGCTCCGACTCCGCCCGTCATCTTGAATTTGACGAGTTGCTCCACTGTCGCTGCTGAGTAAACAACCCCAGGCAGGAACGCTAAACAAACTAGAATAAACAACACAACTCTGGAATGGTCCCCGTAAATTACCATGTGTCTTCCCCTTGGTTTACGCAGAACGTTTCAGTTAAAGCTCTGCAGACCGGCGAAATCGATCTCACCTGCATAGGCTAAGTAATCTTCATTTGAAGCGTTACCTTCAACCTGGATCAAATAGGTGTTTTGCAAAACGATCGTTATGCCATCTGGTTTCACAAGAGCTTGTTGCCCCGCGATCATCTTCAGGGCACCGCCCTGAGCAGAAGCGATGGCTGGGTTCGAGAACATCATCATAAAAGCCTGCATCATAGGGCTATCGGTGAGGATGCGTATCGTCACGTTTTTCGAGCCGTCTGAATAAGATCGCTCAACCGATGTGCCACCACCAAACAACGCGACACCCGAAGTTGATGAATTTGCATCCTCAGCGGACCAACCGTCCAACGGTTCAGGCAGAAAAGCCTGTAGTCCACTACCTCGCTGCTGACGGATCAGTTGAGCGGCGAACTCCAACTGACTTATCGCCTGCCGGGTCTGGCCACTTTCATATAGATCCGTTGCTTGCTCAATCGCCTCAATGACGTCATCTCCCCAGGCGCTACAGGCGATCGTAAACAGCATCGAAATTGCAAAGACTCTGTACATATTATTTACTCCTTCTCCCACGGACATCTAGCCTAACAGGCCGCGCAAGCTCGTGCAGACCGTGATTCGAGACGAGGAGATTTAGGAGTTCAGCCATACTTTGTGGAAGAAAGGAGGAACTAAATCAGCGCCTGTCTCAATCGCGCGTTCAGATTTTGACGTACCGATGGATACGCGATTGGCCGAGATGCCGATGTTCCAACTGGGGCAGTGTGCCGAACAGAATTGGCGACGCTTGCGAGGGTTTGACTATCTGGCCAAGGTGATTACCGGAGTGAAGTTCAAAGATGGAATCGAGGTGACACAGGTCGATCAGGTCGCCGCTTGAATCACTTTGTTAAACACCAGATTTGGCAATAACTCGCTGTGCTCGTGATCACGTCCTAGAGAACGTTCGCCTAGCTTTCGCTCCCTAACATTTCCATCAGATGTTTTTGGCCTATCGAAAGCCGCTAGCTGGGCTGATTGCTCAAATACGGTTGGTCTGCAAGCAACTCATCCACAATTGAGATGAACCTTCTATCGAAAATTCGCTCGACTCCGAAGTTCTGCCACCAATGCCGCGTTTGCGGTCCGGAAAGTACCGCAACAATAGACCCACGATAGGCTCGCCAGGTTGTGTCATCCAGTATTCCGTTTTCGTATTGTAGCCAGTTGTTTTCCCGCATTCGTAGGTGCGTTATCAACAAGTATCCTAGTCGAACCTTGTCCTCGTCGCTCAATTCGGGCTCGTACCAGGGCAGCTTTTGGCCGTTAGAGTAGGTGGCGCGTGTACAGGCTTCAGGTCTCGGGCACGACGACCCACTCGGGTTCCTCGAATTCGCCCAGCAGGCGCACATCGACGAACTCGGCTTGCTCAGAAATGATGGCCTTCACACGCTCATTCTGCGTTGCCTCCATGGCGTCCCGCGCCGCCTTCGTTTCCCACGTTGCGATCGCCAGCAGGACACTCGGATCACCGATCTTGCGGTGTAAGCGCGTCCCTCGCGCGCCCGGTGCCTGCTGAATGATCTTACTGGCTCGAACCCAAGCTTCGGCGTATTGCTCCGCGGTGTATCCCGGTTTTACATCAACCTCGAAGATGAAGTGCATCTGCCCCCTCCCTTTGTCTTTCCACTGCCCCGTCGAATCGCATGCGTCCCGAAATCCTGGCATTCACGGCCGCGTCTGGCAGCCACGCATCATTGGAAGCTTCCACTGGTACTTTAACCCGAGGACCGAATCCGTGGTTCGTATGCAGCGCAGTGCTAACGGAATTGCTAGGTGCTCTTTCATCCCAGATATGACTAAAGTCTGTTGCGCTGCACAATGCCCCTTTCGAAGGGCCGTGGCTCTGCCTGCGTTACACGCGTAGTGGTGTTGGACCCGCTTGCCGTATCTAGGATACTGTCTGCAGAAGCCCGCCTTACTGGGAAGGCGGAGAGCTCCTCATCCGAGAAGAGGGCGGCCGCACGAGGTCAATAGGGGTCTCTAAGATGCGATTGAAAGATAAGGTCGCCGTCATCACCGGTGGCGCTAGCGGCATGGGCAAGGACACGGTTCTG
>JAPUIA010000221.1 GCA_027297435.1 Gammaproteobacteria bacterium
CTACAACGTAGCGACGCTTCAATGGCAGCTACCCCCAATTGGGGAGAAGTGGTTTCCCTGGCCTGCTTAGGAGTCAATCACCCTGGCATTAGAAAGCCGCACTCTCACGGCAGTCCCACCACTATGATCGACTCGGGATCAGGCGGGTGGCGTAGGCTGGTCAGACAATTCCTCCAAAGCGGACGTTCACGGGTCAATTCTGACCGTCCGCTTTCGGCCATAAGCGGTCACCAGCTATCTTCGCGCCAGATAAGAACCAAACCTCAAACGGATGTCTGCTTCACACTCAAAGCAGACACCGCGTTGTGCAGTGCACGAAACTGGAAACGGACATTAGAGGGCATTGCGGACTTAACTCAACGTCCACCATATTGGAGCTCACCTGTAAGATACAAAGGAAAGAAGCTCACCACTCCCCAAAAACCGAAATTTTGGAAGAGAGCAGTAATGCTTAACGTGTACATCCCTCTGGGATGTTTTTGATCTGACCACTGCCTTGCAGTCTCGCCAGTTGTACCGCGGCGCACGACTATGGTGTCTCGCCCCGTGGTTCAGTTCTCAGCCCAACCGCAGGCAACACGTCACGAGCAGAGTTGAACATCAGGCTGTAAAGAACTGGCACGAATCCAAGGGTCAGAACCGTTCCAACGCCGAGCCCGCACATGATTACGATGGCCATTCCGTACCAGAACTCACCGCCGAACAGGGCAAGTGGCAACAAGCCTAAAACCGTTGTAATGGTTGTCATAATGATTGGCCGCGCCCTCGCAAGCGCCGCTGCGATGACGGCGTCGTTCACTGCGAGCCCGTCGGTTCGCCGCTGGTCGATTCGATCGATCATCACGATGCCATTGTTGATGATGATCCCCGCCAAGCTGAAAAGTCCCAGCATAGCGGTGAAGTCGAAGTAAGCACCAAACAAAGCCAGGCCCAGATTTGCGCCAATGAGCACCAACGGTATCGTTAGCAGGATGATGGCAGGACGCCGGTACGAGTTGAATTGAAGGACCAACAGCAACACGATCAACGCCAGCGCATGCGGCGCATACGCCATCAGCTTGCTGTTCGATTCCTGTGATCCCCTTATTTCGCCCTCAACCTCGAGAACATAGCCCCGCGGCACCGCGATAGCGTCGATGCTACGTTGCATCGCCGCGTACAACTCAACTGCCGTCAAACGCGGATGTTTACCGGCGATCGTCAGTGCGCGTTGCTGGTTATATCGTCTTATGCGACTGGTCTCGATTTCACTGCCAAAATCGGCGATTTGCAGAAGCGGCACCGGCACACCACCGGATTCCGATAGGATTTCAATGGTCCGCAATCGGTCAAGGGAGTTGCGCTCACCCAACTGGGCGCGGATCGTCACCGGAATCACCTTGTCGCCCTCGCGATAGCTGCTGACCTCCTCCCCATCAAAGTGGGCTGACAACGTTCGAGCAATATCTACACTCGTCACGCCGGCACGTCGCGCGCGTTCCTGGTCAATTTCGACTCGCAACTTTAATACGGAGTTTTCCCAGTCACTACGAATCGCCGTTGTACCGGAAACGCTATAGAACGCTTCTTTGATCTGTTCACCGAGCTCTCGCAGCGTATCCACGTCTGGTCCACGAACGCGTAGCTCCACGGTTCCGATTGCCGCTGGCCCCAGGAACAGAATGTCCGCTCGACCCGTGGCTTGTGGCAAATTGCGTGTGATAAAGCGTTCCACTCTCGGCATGACTGCGGCGATTTCTGCGCTAGTCTGTGTGTTCACAACGAAGAATGCTTTGTTGGGCTGTGGGTCATTCGGACTCAAGGCAAGGAAAAACCGGGGTCCGCCGGCACCGACGTAGGACAGCACATCCGTGACCTCCGGATTCTGAGCCTGGTCGGACAAATAGGCTGCCAGTGATCGTGTCGCGGCGATTGTTTCTTCGATGTGCGCCTCGGCTGGAAGGTCAAGGTACACGGTAAACTGATTGCGTTCGGACGGTCCCAACGAACGTTGCTTGATAACCTGGAACAACTGAGTCGCGCCAAACAGCAAACCGACCATCACCAATACGAAGATCAGACGCTGGCCGAGAATCAGCCCGAGGAAAAGGTGATAGAACCGGTACACCGGTGAATCGTATGTGGCCTCTGCGCGCTGCTGCTTTCCACCGTTGACTTTGTCGTCACTATCCGACAAGAACCAGTAACACAACGCTGGCGTCACCGATATCGCCAACAGCCACGATGCGAGCAACGCAAGTCCGAGCACCTGGCCCAAGGATCGTAGGAACTCGCCTGTACCATCAGAAATGAGCATCAGCGGCAAAAAGGCGAGGATCGTCGTTAATGAACTGGTGAGCAGGGGAACGGCCAGCGTTCGTGTGGTAGCCAGAACGGCGCTGAGACGATCGATTCCCGCGTCCATTCGCTGGCGTATATCCTCCGCAACGACCACACCATTGTCCACTAACAAACCCAGCGCGACGATAATGGCAGCGATCGAGATACGATGGAGCTCTATGCCCCAGACGGACATACCGATCAGCGTCGCCATCATCGTCAATGGCACCATCGCACCAACGATCAAACCCGTGCGCCAGCCTAGAAACAGCATCACCACAACCAGCACGACGGCCATGGTCTGCAGTAGATTGTTGGTTGCATTGTCAATCGACGCCCGCACCAGGTCCGGCTGAAAAATAGCAACGTCCAGTTGCATGCCGACGGGTAGCAGTGGCCGAAGCTCATGGAGTCGAGCGGTCACCTGCCCTCCGAGTTCAACAACGTTTGATGCCGAAACCATCGACACGCCCAGCACAATCGCAGGCTGGTTGTTGTAGTAGACGGGTGCTTCGGGAGGATCCACGTAGTCGCGACGAACCGTGGCCAAGTCCTGCAAATACACCAATTCACCACCGCCTGTATCAATGGCGAGGTTACGGATTTCCTCGACAGATCGGAGATCACCCGATGGTTCAATGACCACGCTTTGCCCTGCGGCATTGACGGTGCCCCCAGGTAACACAATGTTTTGCCCCCGCAACGAGGCGACAATCACCGAGGGCCCGACGCCGAACTGCGCCATGAAGTTGGAATCGAAATTGAGCCAGATTCGTTCCTCCTGGACGCCAAAGAGATCAACGCGTGCAACCAGCGGCAACGCGCCCAAGCTTTCCTTGAGATCCCGCGCAACCTCATTGAGCTCGGCCATCGTGTAGTCCGCGCCGGTCAGCGCCAGAGTAACAACCGCCACCCGTCCGTAGTCGTCATTCACGAACGGACCTTGCGCACCATCCGGCAACCTTGATTTGAGATCGTCCATCATGTTTCGCAGGTCTGCCCAGATCGGTTCCATATCGGTGAACCGGGCATCTACCTCCGAAGATACGATGGAAATTCCGGTCATGGAGATCGACTCGATATTTTCGATTTCCGAAATTTCCTTTATCTTGTCTTCTACCGGTCGCGTAATGAGCTGCTCGATTCGCTCAGGCGACAAACCTGGAAACAAGGTGACGACCTGCGCCGCTCGTATCGTGATTTCCGGATCTTCTTGACGAGGCTGAGTTGCATAAACGGCCAGCCCACCGATCAACACCGCGACTATGAGCAGCCCCGTAAACCTCGCGTGGTCGATGGTGAATCGAGCAAGCCTATCCACTCGTGAGGCCTTGCGCCGGCGTCCATAGCTCGACCGTCATGCCTTCGCGGAGAAACGCGACACCCGCACTGACAAGCTTGTCGCCGGCTTCGAGCCCCTCAAAGACCTCCAGCAGGTTGCCGCGAAGATCTCCTACGACGACGTCCTTCACGCGCAAACGATTGTTGTCATCAACGACGAACATCGGAACGGTTTGGCGCGGAGTGGCATCACCCGCCTCGCGTGATCTCCGAATGAGTCCGTATTCGATTGCAATTGATGCCAACGGAACTAGATAGACCGTGCGGCCATCCAGGTATTGATCAAAATTGAACGTCACGCTAGCGGTCATTCCGGGACGCAGATCCGCGTCAGACGGTGACAACCTGACGCGTACTGGAAACGAATTGCCAGATTCCGCCCGCGAGGCAATCTGGTTGACAATGCCGCTGACGGCTACGCCTGCTATCGTCGGAAACGTCACTTGCACCACTTGGCCGTAGTCGACATCCCTGATGAGTGTTTCTGGGACGCGAACGTCGACTTCTATAGCCTCCGCGGTCTGCAGAACGAACGCTTCCTGCCCGGACGAAGTTTCCTGAAAAGGGTCGATCGAACGTGATGCGATGGTCCCGGAAAATGGTGCCGCCAATTCGGCCCGTGAGTGATCAAGTTCTTTGCCGTCCAGGTCGCTCTCCACGGACCGAACATTTGCGAGTGCAGCGGCATGATTAGCGGTCGCGGTATCTACCTCAGATTGTGAGACCACTCGCTTCTCAAAAAGGCTGACGGTGCGATCGTAGATCTGCTTCGTATCGGCTGCGTTGGCGCGAGCGATATTCAGTTGCGCACGTGCTTGTTCAACGGCGAGGCGCAACGGTTCTGCGTCTAATCTGGCCAGAACCTGTCCTTCACGAACCAAATCGCCTCGCGTGACTAATACTTGCTCGACCGTGCCGCCAACGGCGAAACTCAGCGGCGAGGTGTTCGCCGCCACCAACTTTCCGGAAATTCGCCGGGACTGACCGGTTGCCTGCTCTCCCACGACAAAAAACTTCACGCGAGGAGTCTCTTCAACCGGTAAGGCGATGTCGTCTCCGCACCCAGCAACCATCAGCATCGCGACGAGGGCCGCGGCTCCACGCGTACCAACTGTCGTCACAATTTCTCCTCCTCTCCCTGAGATTTCAAATCGCAGTCTTACGCAGCGAGATTCTCAGTCATGTGCCGCCATTTTGGTATAGGCCTTTAGTCGCACAGCCTGGATTCCGCAATGTCAATCAGGTGATCGGAAATAGCGTTGTGCACTGCACGAGTCCGCTAAGCGGGTATTGAAGTCATCGGGTAGCGAGCATTCATAACCATTCCTGCGGTAGACGAACGACCGCTTTGGGTCGTAAGCGGACGTTTAGGCCACAAATCTGAACGTCTGCTTTCGGCCACGAGCGGACCAAGCGACAGGTCAGTTGGCCGATGGAGCGTTCAGGGCTTGAATCGGTCGAGCACAGATACGCCCTCTTCCTATAGAATGGTGGAGCAAGGAGACGATCATGTCAGGGTCCGTCACCGCCGAGGTCCGCTACCTCAACGCCGAATGGAAAGAACGCGAGGACATTCCCAGCATCGGCGATCGTGAGTCGCGCAGAGCGCATACCAGCAAGTTCGCGGTCTCCATCAATGATGCTCGGGGTATGGACCTCGACCTCGACACGTCGGGTTTCGTGCTGACCGAGCACAACTCCGAGGTGGGTAACTTCCGGGACGACGCCGAGGTACGTTTGACGTATTACTCGGAAGTAAGCGAAATCGTCAAAGAACTCACCGGCGCGGATGAGGTGTTCATCACCCAGCATGTCGTACGCACCGAGGACACGTCTAATTTCAACGTCGCCTATGCCCGGTTCGTGCACAGTGACTATTCACTGAGCGATCCGGAGAACAACCGTGAGCACGCCCTCGCGGATCACAAGGGTGAATTGGACGTGGCGAAATCGTGGGAATTTGCTTGGTACAACACGTGGCAACCCTTTGACCGCGAGGTACAAAAAAACCCGCTTGCGGTGATCGACGCCAGGTGCCTCACCGAACATGACATGGTCGACTACTATTAC
>JAPUIA010000222.1 GCA_027297435.1 Gammaproteobacteria bacterium
GGCCGCTCA
Organism: Gammaproteobacteria bacterium; assembly: GCA_027297435.1. Classification (GTDB taxonomy): domain Bacteria; phylum Pseudomonadota; class Gammaproteobacteria; order Pseudomonadales; family Azotimanducaceae; genus Azophilus. The sequence goes on from JAPUIA010000222.1 coordinate 10, forward strand.
TCCTCAGCGCGTTGAAGGTCCAAGCCGCGGGCGACACCGATGCCGGCGCCTCTTTCAGACGACAGCCCCGTCCGCAGGCGCTCTTCGTCGGCCTCTGACAGGTCTTCACCGGCGGCGTCTTCAACACGGATATTGCGCAACACCTCGATATTTTCAGGGGCATCGAGTTCGGAGACGCGAAAAAATACGACGTCCCGGTATGAATCGAACTGTTGGAAGACGATCCCCAGGGCGGAGACGGCCACTACCGCCGCCGCTATTCCGCCGGCCCAGCGTCGGTCGCGAAAACGATTCGGAACGTGTTCAACGGTTTGTGCGTCGCGAACGTTTTTGAGCGTGTCCTGCACCAGGCGTTCCGACGCGTCCTTACGCGCGAGACCTTCCAGCGCCCTGTCGATGCGATCCAGGTTTTCGTCGTTACGTTCAGTCATCGGAGCCTCCGTGGCTCTGTCCCGCTGCTTCGTGCGCCGCGAGCATGTCGGCAAGTTTCAATCGCGCCCTGCGTAGGCGCGTCTTTACGGTGTTCTGGGAGACCTTGAGGATGGCGGCAACTTCCTTGAGTGGCAGGCTTTCAAGCGTCACGAGTACCAGCACTTCCCGCTGGGAAAACGGCAACTGCATGATCGCCTTGTCCACCCACGCTTTGGTTTCGGCAATCACCGCACTTTCGTCGGCCTTAGGCTTGGGGTCCGGTGGATCGGGCAGTTCGTCCGGCGCGAAGAACTGCCGGTAGCGCTGCCGATCGCGCACGTGATTACGCAGGGTATTGGCCGCGATGGTGAATACCCACGGGCGTAACGGCCAGGCGGCCCGGTAGCTGGCGGCCGAGGTGTGGATCTTCAAAAAGATGTCCTGGAACAGGTCCTCGCGCAGCTGCAGACTGACGCCGCAACGCGCCAGGTAGTTCCAGACCGGTGCCCGATAGGCGTCCATCAACGCTGGAAATGCATCGGCGTCGCCCCGAGCGTGCCGTGGTAGCCATTGGAGCTCCTCCAGATGCACCACCCGGAGCGCGTGCCCTGTACGGTCACGGTTCATCGGAACTCTCACCTGTATCCGGCTCAAAGTATCCATATAAAGTCTGTACACCGCACCTGGGGAAAAGTTTCAACGGTTGAACAACAAGGCTCTCGGATACCGATTCGACGGTGGCTGGTTGAGCCTGGCCCCGGACCCGATCCCCTTTATCCCACGCCGGTCTCTCCCTAAGCTAACCCGCATGAATAACGATGAAGCAAAACCATTTTTCGAACGATTGACTCAGCGTATCCGGAAAGCTCGAACCCGCCGGGTTCTAGCGGGCGTCGCGTGGTTGGTATGTGCCCTGCCCGCTGCCGCGGAATTTACGTTCGAGCACTACGAGGTGGCCACCGGCTTGGCGAAACGCCAGACCGTGTTGCCGGGATTTCTGCTCGGCGGCGCTTTCGCCGATATTGCCGTCGTGAGCATCGACGAGAACGACGACCGCCGCTTGTGCATCTACGCGTTCGGCGACGGCACCTGGGTACCGATAATCAACGCAACGCTCGGTCCCGAGGTATTGTTCGTCGACGTGGCCAACATCGGCGGACGCGACCGGCTGATCACGTACGAGCGCGGCCGCCTGAACTGGTTCGATCCCGAATCGGCGACCGAACGCGCGCTGGTAGCGGTTACTTCCATCTATAATGCGCCTCTCAGAGACGAAATCCCCCATGTGGACGTCACCCGGGACGTGAACGACGACGGCCTAGACGACTTGTTAGTCCCGGACTTCGATGGCTTCTGGCTCTTCATCCAGATGAGCGACGGCGCGTTCGCCGATCCGGTGAAGCTCGGCCCCTCCACCGAGATGGGTATGACCGTCGAGAGCCACCCCTGGTATCAGGCGCGACCCGTTCACCAGCTGGACTACAATAGAGATGGTCGCAGCGATCTGGTGTTCTGGAACGAGGACCACTTCGAAGTTCATCACCAGGACGAGCGTGGATTGTTCGTCCCGGCGGCCAAGACCTTCACTACCGACGTGGCGTTCGACACTGACGGGTTCTACTCGATCAGCTTCGGCGACGGCAGCAACGAAGAGAACGCCAAGCAGCAGGTGCTGCACTCGTTGAGCGACCTGAACGGAGACGGTGTCGCCGATCTGGTCACCTTCTCGTTGGTGGGCGCGAGCCTGTTCGGGAAACATTCCATCTACGAAGTGCATTTTGGGACGCCAACACCCGACGGCGGCACCGTATTCGCACCGGACGTCGACACCGTAATCCGGTCGGACGGCATCCAGTTCGAGATGCAGCAGCACGATTTCGATCGTGACGGGCAGATGGACGTCATGGTCACGTCCTTCGAATTCGGGATCGCCAAGATCATCGGCGCCCTGCTGACCGGGTCCACCTCGCTGGATCTCGAGTTCTACCAGATGGAAGGCAGCGTATACCCCAAAAAACCCAACGTTACCCGCAAAATCACGGCGGAGTTCGACTTCTCCACCGGAGACGCGTTCTTCCCGTCGGTGATGATCGCGGATGTGAACGGCGACGGACGCTCAGACCTGCTGGTGCAGGAGGACCGGGAAGAACTGCGCGTCTTCATCGGCGTGCCGGGGCCGGACTTGTTTGCCAGGCGACCGCAAAAGGTGGTGGTCGCCATGCCCGATGACGAGGAATATACCTGGCTGGTGGACCTCAACAAGGACGGCAAGCAGGACATTCTGATGCATCACCGGTCCACCACCGAGCCGCACCGTGTGACGATGTTGATCGCCCAGTAGGGCATAGCCCAGAATGGCCTTGTTGTTGACGCCCTTTCTCTCTGCACGCGTCACCACGAGTAATAGGAGGGATCTCCATGGAACTCAACAAAGAACAGCTCGCGTTCCAGGCAGAGGTCCGCGAATTGGCCCAAGGGCCGATTAAAGACCGCGCCGCCGAGGTAGACCGGACCGAACAATACCCTTGGGACAACGTCGAGGCCCTCAAGGAAGCCGGTTATCTAGGCATGACACTGCCTCGTAAGTACGGCGGCCGCGACGCCAGCTGGCTGGACGCGGTGGTGCTGATCGAAGAGCTGTCCCAGACCTGTGCAGTAACCGGTCGCATCGCCGTCGAGACCAACATGGGTGCAATCAGCGCCATCATGGCTTACGGCACCGAGGAGCAAAGGAAGCTCGCGGCGGACATGGTGCTCGGCGGAGACAAGCCGGCCATATGCATCACGGAACCCGATGCCGGTAGCTCCGCTGGCGACATGACCACTCGGGCAGACCGACGTGGCAACCTCTACGTGATCAACGGCCGCAAACACTGGATCACCGGCGGCGGGGTGTCGCGCCTGCATTTGATCTTCGCTCGGGTGTTCGACGAGCAGGGCCACGAAGAAGGCATCGGCGGCTTTCTGGTCATACGGGACGAAACGCCCGGATTGAGGATCGTCAAACGCGAGCCAACGATGGGACTACGCGGCATACCGGAAGCCGAGCTTGCCTTCGAGGAAATGGAGGTACCACCCTCCGCGCTGCTCGTGCCGCCCCGGGGTTTGGCGAAGAGTTTCGCCGACCTCATGGCCGCCTACAACTCGCAGCGGGTGGGCGCCGCTACCGTGGCGCTTGGGCTAGCCCAGGGCGCCTACGAGTTGGCGCTCGCCTGGTCTGAGGAGCGCGAGCAGTTCGGACGGCCCATCAGCGAGTTCCAGGGCCTACAATGGAAGCTCGCCGACATGAGCATTCAGTTGGCGGCAGCCCGCGCGCTGGTCTACCGGGCCGCCGAGAGCGGCACCGGCGGTTTTCCCGACATGTTGATGGCGGCTCAGGCCAAGGTCTTCACTTCCGAGAGCGCCATCCGGGTAGTCAACGACGCGTTGCAGTTTTTCGGCGCTCGCGGTTACTCCCGCAACAATCCGCTGGAACGCATGGCGCGCGACGTACGCATGTTCACGATCGGCGGCGGAACGGCGGAGATGTTGCGCAACCTGGTGGCCGGCCAGGTTCTCGGTAAGAAGTTGCCACAGACCCGCGACGGATACGTCAGGCTGGCGGAGCAGAACGCCCGCAACAAACCGGGTTGAATCGAAACAGACCGAGTTCTCACAGATGCCACAACTCCAAGACTGCCGCGGCGTTCCACATACCGCGGCCAATCAGGACGCCCTGGATGCCTACGACAGGGTCATCAAAGCCTATATGGGTTTCCGAGTGGACATCGGCGATCGCCTGAAAGAGGCGCTCACCGCCGATGCCGACATGCCCATGGCCCACGTTCTACGTGGTTACTTATTCCAGCTGATGGGCCTCAAGCCGCTGAACGAGCGCGCCAAAAAAACTGCCGAGCACGCCAGAGCGCTGACTGCTGAGGGCAACGAGCACGAACAGCTGCACGCGGCCGTCCTAACTTCGTGGGCCAACGGCGACACGAAGGGCGCCGCGGTGATCCTGGAACAGATCCTGCTGGACCATCCCCTGGATCTGCTCGCCATCAGAACCGCTCACTACCTGCATTTCTACAGCGGCGACACCACTGCCCACCGCGATTCCATCTCGCGGATCATGCCAGCCTGGGACGAAGAGGTTCCAGGGTACAGCTACCTGATGGGCATGCGCGCTTTCAGCCTGGAGGAGGCCGGTCACTACGACGAAGCGGAAACCGCCGGACGCGTGGCCGTGGACCTAGACCACACAGACACCTGGGCCATCCATGCCGTGACTCACGTGATGGAGATGTTGGGCCGCCAGCAGGAGGGCATCGAATGGGTGAACAGGCATGTGGACGAGTGGGACGGCGTGGTACACCAATTCGCCAACCACCTGTGGTGGCATCTGGCGCTGTTCCACCTGGCTTTGCGCCAGCATGACGAGGTCCTCGACGTTTACGACAAGCGTATTTGGGCCGCGCCGAGCGAGGACGGGCTGGACATCTCCAACGCCACCTCCATGCTGATGCGGCTGAGCTTTCGAGGCTTGGACGTGGGCGATCGCTGGCAGGATCTTGCTGAGCAGGTGAGCGGCCGCTTGCACGAGCATCTGCTACCGTTCAACGATGCGCACTTCATGATGCCGTTGGCCATGCAGCACGATGAGCCGCGCGCCGCCGGTTACCTGGCATCCATGCGGCAGTATGTAGACACCAACGACAACAGCATCAGCGAGGTCATGGGCGATGTAAGCGTCAATCTGGCCGAGTCGATCTGGGCTTTTGGACAGGCGGACTACGATCGCACCGTTGCTTTCATGCTGCCCATCCGCTATCGGCTGCACGGGATCGGCGGCAGTCATGCCCAGCGGGACGTGTTCCACACCATGCTGGCCGTGGCGGCGGTGCGCGCGGAGCGCACGGCTCTCGCCCGCGCTCTGTGGGCAGAACGCATCGACCGGCAGAAAAACTGTGCCTGGTCCTGGCAGTGTTACGCCGATGCCCTCGGCGCGGCGGGTCACTCCAAGGCTGCCGACGAGGCCCGAGAGCGGGCTACCGCGATCGCGTCCGTGTGATATTGATACCTTCGAAAGGGTTTCAGAACGGACCGGCAGCCAAGGCTACTTGCTGCCGGTAAAGAAAGGTCCCGATTTACCCAACTCCCCGAACAAGACTTTGGCGAAGTCTCCCCGATACTCCTTTGCGTGGCTCAGATAGTCTGCATCGAGCCGTCGGCGAAACATGCGTCCGGCAAACACCTTTGCCCAATCTTCCATCGGCATGATGGCGTCTTCAGAAGCGGGGTCGTATAGCGACCAGTTCTTGACGTGCTCTTCCGACCGGAAGAGATTCATACGCATTCAGTTGAAGGAGGACGTGACTTCGCCCCACTTGGTGAGCGGCACGTTGAAGTGCGCAACCATTGTGGAAGGCTGCTTCTCCAGCAGTTCTTCGTCGGAAAAACGCAGCAGCATAGGCTCACCGCAGTCGAGGCAGCGTATGTCGATGCGAACTTCCTTACCCGGAAACAGCCAGCGGACCGCCAGCGCTTCGAGTCCTCATTGCCCGTACCACTTCTGTATCCCGTCCACACTAATGAGATATTGGGTGGGTATGTTGGAGAACGGCGCCCAGGATTGAATGTAGTCGGTATCCGACGAGATCCAGCAACCGGCCGCGGCGGCAGCAGCCGATGCCTGCAGCTCTTTGGCATCGTCAGGCGTGGTGCCGAGAAATTGTGCCAGCTCCGTGTGGTGAGGGGCGCGGCCCGTCTCGATCACATGCTCGAGAATGGTCGTATAAGCTTTCTGAACCTGGTCCAACTCGGCCATGACACGTTCCTCCGATTAATGAGTATGCGCTGCGACACCTAATGTAACTCTCGACCTACCTCGCACACAATCGAGCACCGGCTCAACGTACGCGCTCAGCCCGTTTTTCGTAGCCTTAGCTCTATGCAGCAAGCCCTGCCTCCGTGAGCTGTGCCTGAGCTTCATCAACCTCAGAACGCCGCAACCGAATCCCCAGGCTCAACAAAAAGGCCAACGCGAACGGAACACCGGTGCCGGCCATCATGTAGAACTTGAGAAGTTCCTGTGTTTCAGCTGTCTGTTCGGGCGCCAAGCCTTCGAACCCGGTCATGGCCAACAGAAACATTGTCAACGAAGGGGCCAATAGATACCCGGATTTGAACGCGGCGTTGTACACGCCCACAAAGGCACCCTCTCGCCGGCGTCCGCTTTTCACTTCATCGATGTCACACACGTCAGCCACGATAGAAAGCGGAAGGATCTCTATCATCGTGTTGCCTATCGGCAATGCCAGGGCATGAAACACAAAGTAGAGGTAGGGCTGTTCGGGATCAAAGCTGAACAGCGCTGCCACCGGCACCAGCAGGCTCAAACCCATGCAGATTTTCATCAGCCGTACCTTCTCAATGGTTTGGCCGAGACGGCGGACCAACAGATTGAGGCCCATACTCGCAACCACGCCGAGCACGGTCGCTTGAAACAGAAGCGTAGCGAAGGCTTCTTTATCGCCGTCGTAGATCACATAGGTGATCAGGTACGCTGCAAAACTCACCGAAAAGTACTGACCGATGCCGTATATCAGCACGGTAAGCACCAGAAAAATGAAAGGTCGGTTACTGAGCGTAATCTTCACGGCCTGCATGAGGGGCATTGGCGGATTTCGCTGCGAGCGTACGTGCTCTTTCGTGCCTAGCGCTGTGACCATTCCGGTGGAAATGATGATGATGCCCACGGCTAGCATCACCACGGCTATGCCGGTCTGTTCATCCGGAAACAGATCAGGATTGGTTGCGAGCATGTAGGGTAGCGTCGCGAGGATAACGACCGGCACACCGATCATGTGGCGCCACGCAACAATTCGCGTGCGCTCCTGGTAGTCAGTCGAGAGTTCAGCGCCGAGAGCGTAGTACGGCACGACGGCTACGGTGTGGGATATGTAGTAAAGGAACTTGAAAACAAGAAAGTAAACGAAGATGGAAACGACCGTTGGCGCCGCATCCCAGAACATCACAAACTGTGGCATCCAAGTCATCGGAAAGACGATGCCAAGCGCAAGGGATCCCCACAGAATCCATGGGCGACGCCGACCCATCTTCGATTGCGTACGATCCGACCACTCTCCCACCAGTGGATCGGTGGCGACATCCAGAATTTTGACCAGCGGTTGACCGATCGCGATCCACATCGGGTTGACACCAAGCGTGGTGGTGTAGAAGAAGAACAGGTATTTGCCGATCAGGTTTTTTATCAAGAGATCGGCACCGTTGAAAACGCTATAGGCGACCCGTTCTCGGGTTGTGAGTAAGCGTTCTGGGGCGTTATCCACGCCGAGCGGCACCGCGCGGGACAGCGCCTTCGCGGCAGATCACGGGGACCCCACTTGGCTATCTAATCTCGGATGCTCAGCACATCGTGCTGAGCTGGCGCATGAAACGCGGCTGCTTGGCGTCCCACGCGTCGCGACGATGCATCGCGCCAAAGGTGTCGAACATGACGAGATCACCCACCTGCCAATCGTGGCCGTAGACCAGCTCTGGCCGCGTCGAATGTGCATGCAGCTCATCGAGCAACGCATCGCTCTCATCCTGCGGCATGCCGACTATGTGGCGTGTAATGCCCGGGCTGACGTAGAGCACCTCACGACCCGAATCAGGATGCCGAAGAATGACCGGGTGTATCGCTTCCGGAATCTGTGAGCGCTCGATGCCCAATCGGGCGTCGCGCTCACGCTTGGCCCGGTAGCCAGCGTCCATGTCGCTCTCCGCCTCGGGGTCGATGTTTTCCCGATCGACGAAGCCCGAGATGCTGTGAAACGCGCGTAAGGGTCGGAGCATCTCCACCGTCGCGCGAGGCAGGGTGTCGAGCGCTACGTACTGGTTGCAAAAGCACGTCTGCGGCGGTTGCTCCGGGAGCTCGACCGCCTCGAGAAAGCTCTCCTTGCCGACACGCTCGACATACGAGTAATCGGCATGCCAGGCGAACTCGACCGAGCCGCCGGTGCCTTTGGGGATCTCGTCATCTCCAACGATGTTGGTAATCGGCAGGATCTCGGGAAACTCCACCATGTCGCCGAACCATTCCGTGCCTTTCACCAGATCGCCGAAACAGCCCGCAAAACGCACGAACGCTTCGTCACTGGGAGGACGATGGCCGCGAAAGACCAAAACCAGGTGTTGACGGAGCGCCTGCAGGATTACCTCGCGGTCCTCGGAGCGCAGCGCCTCTTCGGCATTCCAACCTGTCAAGGTTGCACCCAGCGGTGCGGGTAGTGGGCGGATTTCAAGTTTCATCGTTGTGGTGTATACGTTTACTCGTCGCCGGACGTGCTCGAGCGGCGTGTTGACGCTCTAAGAGATCATTACCGTTCTGGGAAACTGTCCCGGATTTTCCCAGTACGTCGCCTTCTCGGCGACTTGATGCGCCTCCGGCTGGATGTTGCCATCGATGTCAATGGCTCTTGAAACCAGCGTGTGTTCGCCCGGTTTTGCATCGCGCCAATCGTAGGTGAACATCTTCCACGAGTATCGCGACGAACGACTATCGATGCTCGCCGGTTGCCAGGGCCCTTCGTCGATTTTCACCTCGATGGCTTTGAGGGGTGTGCCATCATTCAGTGAGAATCCCAAAATCTTGTGCGTGTTCGCCGTTCGAGCCACGCGGACGATGACCGACATCAAATTCATTCGCGTAACGGATTCCTCCGTCCAGCGTTCTACGCCTCCAACTTCATACTTGCGCAGCGTGACGTAATCGCGCCCCATGAATCGCCCCATGAACCGGTCGTCCTGGACGTGAATCTGCGTCAGCCATTTTACGTTGGAGACACCGAACCAACCTGGTACGACAAGGCGCAAGGGCCTTCCGTGATAGAGCGGCAGCGGCTCACCGTTCATCTCAAAGGCCAGCAGGTTTTCGTCTCTCAGCGCATCTTCGATCGACAGACTGCGTGCAAAATTTTGTTTGACTTCCTTGTTCCTGATCTTCTCGGTTCCTTCGTCGGCGCCGAAAAAGACGACCTCTTTCCCTTCGGGTCTCACCTGGCTTTCTTTCAGCAGCGCGCTGAGGCTTACACCGGCCCAACGCGCATTACCGACGAGACCGTACAAGAGCCGCTTCGCATTGCCGCCGCACTCGAATCCAGCGTCCAACTCGACAACCGTCCGGGCTCTAATTTCCTGGAGTGTCAGCTCCATCGGTTTGTCGACGAGTCCCGTTATTCTGAGTCTATAGTTGGACAGATCCAAATTGGGTTGATCGTAATGTTGAACGATGTAGAAGTCGTCGTTGGGTGTGTAGAAGCTGGAAATGGTTCGTGTGTCCAGGAAGTGAATTGCACCCGGTTTCGGTGGCCCGGGTTTGAAAGACGCCGGTATATCGGTGAATGGAACAAGGCGCTCGCCTTGCGCCAAGGCCGGTAGTGGCCATTGCGCACTGGCAAGTGCGGCGAGACCTGTCAGGACGAGTCCTTTTTTGAGTACTTCCCGTCGCCCGATGTCGCTTTCCATCGATCATCCCTCCCGAGGCTATTTCGCTACGGTTTATGCACCTACTTAAATATTAAATCAACCGATCCGATGCGCCGCAGGGCATCCTTCGCATGGACTACACGTGCAGCAACGTCAAGATAATTCGATTGATTTAATCGACAAGCGACCGCGGGTGTCACCGCCCGACTCGCCAAGATACTTCAAGCCAGATACTTCAAGAAAGAAGCGCTGCCGTAGAGCGATGCTTGGCTGACATCGATTTCCGACAGGGGTATAGACAATGCATCCATACTGGATTTCAGCGTAAGCAGTTTCAGCTGCGAAAAGTGGGCAGCACGGCTTCGGCCAGTAGCCGCTGGTTCTCCAGCATGTAATCGGCGGGGCAGGCCGAGTTCAGGATAACGGTGCGGGCGCCCGCATCGATGTACTCCCGCAAGCGCGCAATGCAATCATCGGGACTGCCCGCAAGCGCATATTTGCCCACGAGCGCGGAGAAATCCTGGTTGTACTGCGCCGAGAGACGTTCCGCCGCCATCTGCAAGCCGCGCTCGCCGTCCTCGTGCACGGCAAAGAACATGAAGAGTCCGGGTTTCACGGAATCTTCGCGGCCGACTTCGCTGGCATGAGCGTCGATGGTCTCGATGCTCTGGGCCAGTTTTTCCGGCGTGTACAGGTAGGGCAGCCAACCGTTACCGAACCTTGCGGCCCGACGCATCGCAGCATCGCTGCGCCCGGAGATCCACACCGGCGGATGCGGCTCCTGGATTGGTTTCGGCATCAGGGTCACACCGGAGAGCTTGGTGAATTTGCCTTCGAACGATACATTCTTCTCCGTCCAGAGGCGTTTCATCACTTCGAGCGCTTCGTTGGTGCGAGCCCCTCGCTCGTTGACGGGCACCCCGCACGCCTCGAACTCTTTCGCGAACTCGCCGCCAACCCCGACCCCAAGGTTGAAGCGCCCGTTGGACACCATGTCCAATGCCGCCACTTGTTTGGCGAGGAGAGCAGGTGGGTAAAGCGGTACCAAGGTGATGGTACTCATCAATTTGATGCGCTCCGTGGCGCCGGCTGCGGCGGCCAACGAGATCAATCCGTTGCCCGTCGGCCCGTGAAAAAAAACGTGTTCACCCGTGGTAATGAATTGATAACCGAGTGCCTCGGCCTCGCGCGCCTCGGCTGCTATGTCGTCCAACCGCCGGAACCCGATACCGAACTCGATCTCGCTCATCCTGCCTCTCGCCCGCTATCTCGAACTCTGAAGCCGAGCGTCTCGCTAACCGCGCCGCGGCGCACAACGTGCGGGCTCGTCATGCCTTCGCCAACTCCGCGCGAGCTTCATTTTCGATGCGCGTGCCGTCGAAGAAGCCGGGATTGGGGCCTGCGTAAAGCTGCACCGAATAGCGGAACGCGAAGTTTCTGAAGTCGGCTTCGTCGATCAACCCGTCCTCCAGCTGCTCGTAGGCTTCGGCGGCCGCGCGATTCATGTCGGTGACGTCCCAGTGGCCGAGATCGAAGCTCATGATCGCCCGCACTTGCTCCGCGAACGGATTCGCCTTGCGGTTGAAGGCGACGAACGCCAACGGGTCATCGGTCTCACAGCCGAAGTAGAAGTTCGGGATGAAGCGGTCCCGTATGTCCTCCGGGCGCGTGATGGCCATCTTGGCGAAGTCGTCTCGAACATCCATGGGCACATTGCCGCGGCCGATGCCCAGCGTCTCTTCGAGCTGGTCGATGGAAGCAACGGTGGCGTCGTCGCCGTATTGCAGAAACAGCTCGCGGGCTTTTTCACGGTCGATGTTGGCGGGGTTCAAGTTCTCCAACGCCTCGACATTGCGTTTCTTCCAGCGGCTGTAGATATCCGTGTACAACCGTGAGCCGTTCACTACGCCACCTTCCAAGAGCGCCACACGCAGCTCTGGAAAGCGGTGTGTTACGCCGCCCATCAGAAGGCTCTTGGCTAGCACCTCGCCTGCGGCGGCGAAGTGCCCCATGTGGTTGTACATATACGTGGACATGGAACGGCGGTCGTCGAAGCCCATGCCGCCGGAGTGAGCGGCGACGGCGAAGCCGAGCTCTACGCACTTGGCCCAGAACGGGTCGTAGTCGTGCTCGCTGTCGATGGCGTAGCTGTCGAGCCAGGTGATCTGCTTCGCAACCTCCGGGTGCTCTTCGGCAATGCGCGGAACGGGACGGCGAACGAAGGATGGAATCATGGCCACCTTGAGCCCAAGGGACTTGGCATGCTCGAGCTCTTTGATGCCTTCTTCCGGCGTGCTGAGCGGAACGACGGCAGCAGGCGTCATCCGATCGCCGTAGTCCGCGTAAGACGCCGCCGCGTACTCGTTGTAGGCGTAACACGCAAGCTGGCGAAATTCGTCGTTCGCAAAACTATGAAAGCCGAGTGCCATCGTTGGATACAGCACCGCGTAGTCCAGGCCGAAATCATCCATACGCTCGTGATAGAGCTTCGGCAGCATGGCCGTGCAACGATCAAAGGTATTTTTTGTCGGCAGCGCCCACCATGGCGCACGCATGGTGCGGTGGTAACGCCGCTCGTCGTCAGTCATCTGGTACCAGCCCGCGGCGCGGCCGCCGCGCATCTGACCGCCGAAATCGGCCACGGCCTGTTCGCCGCCGGCGGCTTTGAGATGCTCCATCAAGACCGGCGTGTATTCAATTATGTGGGAATCACCATCGATCAGCGGATGGTCGAGCTTGGCGCGAATTCGGGCAGATTCAGTGGTCATGATCTTTCCTGTACTTGTCTGCGGGCGACGCCCGCATCCTAACAGCGAGCGTCGTCAGACGCCTGCGTTCTCCCAACGGAACTAAAAGCAAGCACGATCCTTCGTTTTGACGCTTCTATCAGCGTGTTGAAAAACACGCTGATAGCGTCTGGCCAGGCGTTTGCGTAGCGAACGGCCGATGGCACAAGCGCAAATCGAGCACGTAAGTGCTTGATTTGTCGTTGGGTCCCATGGGCCACGGACGGCCCGTGGGTGAAAAATGATTCGTTAGAATCATTTTTCAACAAGCTCTCCTAGTGGTTCTCGGTAAATGACAACCGCGGCAACACCTCATCATTGAACAGCTGAAACGTCTCGTGGCTCAGCGGGGCGCAAAGCAGATAGTTGAGCTGCTTTTCTGCCTCGTACCGAAGCAGTAAATCCGCCACCTTTTCCGGGGATCCCCACAAGATAACGTCGTCTACGTAGCGCTGGACCGGATCGCGCGCTACTTCTTGCTGCTTCAGCGACAATGAGTTTTTAGCGTAGCTGGCGGTGGTCCACTGAGCACCGGATTCGGCTACCCGTCTGGCTTGCTCATCGCTTGGTGCAATGGCAAGAAGCCGCGCGACGGGAATGTCCCGGCCATGGGGATCGAAGCCGTTCTCAATCAACGTGGTGTCATACATCTGACGCTTCGTGGCGATGTCTTCCATGGAGGAATGGGGATCCATCATGATCGAGAATCCCTTTTCAGCGGACCAGCGAATGGCATCGGGGGAGGAAGCCGCCATCCAGACGGGCATTGGATTCTGCAGGGGTTTCGGCAGTACCTCTATGTCCTCGTAGTTGTGGAATTGTCCGTGGTACGTTAGACGTTCCGCCTTCCACGCGTTTAGAACGATGTCTACGTTTTCGCGAAACCGGGGATAGCGTTCCTTTCGGTCTACACCAAACGCCCTGAACTCCGTGGGATCGAAGCCGCTGCCTGCACCCCAGTTCACCCGCCCACCGGAGAGCACGTCGAGCAGCGCCACCTCTTCGGCGAGGCGAAGGGGATCGTAGAACGCCGCCAGGGACACCCCGGTGCCGATCCTCAGATTTTTGGTGTGGGCTGCAAAGTGCGTACCCATCATGTGGATCGAGGGGCACACGCTGTACGTGCTGAAGTGGTGCTCGGCGACCCAGATGGCGTCATAGCCGTTCTGATCCATGATCTGGATACGCTCCATGGCGCGCGCGTACACCTGCTGCAGGTCACCTCGGCGGCCCGGCCAACTGAAAAACTGTAGCACGCCAACTTTCATGTTTCTCCCTAATGGGGGTCGGAGAAAAAACGCTTCGAGTTTTACTCCGACCCGAATCAGTTTGCCTTCGATTGGCTTCCACGTGAAGGGCCCGGCAAGCCTGGGTCGACCAAGGCGTACATAGCCTCAGACGGTATAAAGGAATCACCCAACCGTGAGATCGATCGCCGCGACTGCAGTTTGATCGTAAGTCGGACAGCGGTTTCTATACAAAATCCCCACCCTATCGTAGGCTCGATACTCCAGTTGCCTGATTTTGGGGGCACACCAGATGCACTTGCCATCCTTCGTTTTGCTCGCCTTGCTTGCTCATACGGCCTCGGCGATGGAGGTGAACGTCCCCACTGATCTCACGCTGGTCAACTTGACGCGGGTGGAGTACGACAGCGCCGGCAGCGAGGCGTACTACTGGCATGAGGGTCGGTTGTGGGCCAGGTGGGAAACCGACTACCCGCAGGCCGAGCACAACTTTGCCAAACGCCTTGGCGAGCTCACCCGGTTGCAGACCGCGCGAGTGCCCATCAAGCGACGGCTCACCGATTCGGACCTCGGCGACTTTCCGCTGATCTACATGTCTGATATGGGTTACGCGAGCTTCACTCCGGAAGAGGCTGAGGCGCTGAGGGCGTATCTGGACAACGGTGGTTTTCTCTGGGCGGACGACTTCTGGGGCGATGCCGAATGGGCGAATTTCGAACGTTTCATGCATCGAGTGCTGCCAGGCAACCATTGGCGCGAAGTACCCATCGTCCACCCCATATTCCACACCGTTTTCGAACACGAGGAGATGCCCCAGATACCAGCGGAGAATTTCGCTCGGCCCTGGTCCACCACCAGCGAGCCTGCGTGGGTTCACCGCCCGCCGGCAGGCTCCCTCGAGCGAGCGAGCATGCGCGGTTACTTCGACGAGGACGGCCGGTTGATGGTCATCGGCACGCACAATACCGATGTTGCCGATGGCTGGGAGCGTGAGGCCTACGGTCAGTGGTACTTCGAGCATTTCAGCACAAAGTCGTATCGGCTCGGTGTGAACGTTTTCACCTACGTGCTGACCCACTAGCCCGGCTTTGCCGCGATGTGGTTCGACACGTTGTTCAACCATCCCGCCGATGCCTACCGGACCGGCACGTTGCTGTTCGCCAATGTTGTCGAGCCACTCTGGTGGTTCATAGGCGCCGGTATCGTCATCACTGCCATCGCCGCGAGCGTAGTGGTCGGTCGGCATACTCAGGCCCTCGCCTGGTGGCAGCGCACGATCATCGCCGGCCTGCAGGCGGCCGTGGCGTTGGTTGTGATTGGCCTGCTGGCCGGCCCGGCGCTACAAACCACCACGTTGCAACCTGGCGCCAACAGCGTCGCCATACTCATCGACACATCCGGCAGTATGGGTTTCCCGAACGTCGCCAGCGATCCTGGGCAGACCCGATTGGACGCCGCCGTTGATCTGCTGCAACAGCACCTGATACTTAAGTTGTCCGATCTGACGGAGGTGGCGCTGTTTACTTTTGACACCTCGGCCGTGCGCCGGTCTGCAGACGAGGAAACCATTGATGGCCGCCTGGCAGCGGGCACGGAAACCAACCTCATCGCGTCTACCGCTTCGGTGCTGGATAGTTTCAAGGGTGCGCCGTTGGCTGCGGTGATCGTGCTGAGCGACGGCGCCGACAACGGCAGCAACTCGAGCCCGGACATGGCTGCCCTCGCCGCCCATGGCGTGCCGGTGCACACCATCGGCTTCGGGCCCCGCTCTCTGCCGGGCGAAGTGCAGCTGGCCGACGTGCAACTCGCAGCAGACGCACCTCCTGCGAGCCGGGTAACCGCACATCTGGTCATCGAGCACACCGGTAGCGGAGAGGCAGTGGTACGCGTGCGCGACGGCGGGACCTTGCTGGCGGCACACCGGGTCCAGCTCCGCCCCGATACGCCAACGGTGAGGACGGAGATCGTTTTCGACAGCGGCAACGCCGGCATTCGCGAGCTCAGCTTCGAGCTGGAGCCACCGCCAGGCGATGTCCTGGCGCAAAACAATCAGATCCAGCGACTGCTCACCGTGAACGAGCGGCGCCGGCGCCTCCTTTATCTCGAGGGCGAACCGCGGTGGGAGTACAAGTTCATCCGTCGTGCCATTGCCGGCGACAAAGTGTTGGAGCTCGTCAGCTGGTTGCGTACCACCGATCGTAAAACCTATCGTCAGGGCGTTTCCAATGAAGACGAGCTTGTCAGCGGGTTTCCACCGGATCTGCAGACCCTATACGGCTACGACGTGATCATACTCGGCAGCCTTGCGGCTACCTCGCTCAACCGCCAGCAGCATGAGTGGCTGGAGTCCTTCGTGGCTGAGCGTGGGGGCAGCTTGCTGGCCCTGGCTGGTCGTCAAGCGCTTACCGATGGGGGCTGGGATGTGCAGCCACTCGCAGCCGCTCTGCCGATAACTCTGGACCGTGAGTCCGGCCCGACCTACGGCCCCGCCAGCGGCATCGTCCGCCCTACCCGCGATGGCCTGGTTTCGCCATTGACCCAACTCGCCGACGGCGAGGGGGTGAATGCATGGGCAACCTTACCGTCGCTTGGCGATCATCAGCGTCTGGGGGCGTTGAAACCGGCGGCCACCACACTGCTCGAACTGGTCCAGGGAGAAGCGATTAGCCCCCTGCTGGTGACTCAACCGTATGGACTCGGTACTACGGCGGTGTTAGCCACCGCTACTACATGGCGTTGGCAGATGCGTACGCCACCCGACGATCCGCGCCATGGCTTGTTCTGGCGCCAACTGCTCCGGCAATTGGCGGAAATGGCACAACGGCAAAAAAACGTAGACCTCGCTAACGACGCGGGTGGCATCGTGGTGCACGTGGCAGTGAGGAATAAGCTATTCGAACCCGCCACTGACGTA
The DNA here is from genome assembly GCA_027297435.1 of Gammaproteobacteria bacterium. Classification (GTDB taxonomy): domain Bacteria; phylum Pseudomonadota; class Gammaproteobacteria; order Pseudomonadales; family Azotimanducaceae; genus Azophilus. The sequence continues at coordinate 16,839 of JAPUIA010000222.1, forward strand.
TCCGCCAGCGCCGTCATCACCCACCCGGACCGAACGGAGACGCAGTTGAGTCTGGCAGCAACCGACGTACCGGGCGTGCTGGGGGCCCGCTATGTACCCGGCGTACCTGGCGTGTATCGGGTGGACGTAGCCATCGAGGACGCCGCCGGCAAGGAAACGATCACACGTTTCGTGCGCACCGGCGTTGCCAACCGTGAGTATTTTCGACCGGTGCAGGACGAGCCGCTGTTGCGCCGCATGGCGCAAGCCACCGGTGGCCGATTTTGGTCCCCGGAAGACGTCGCCGGCATCACGGCCGCGCTCACCTTTGCCGGCAGCGGCATCCGCGCCGTGGCGCTTTTGCCTCTCTGGAACATGCCAGCTTGCTTCCTCCTGCTCGTGCTGTTGAAGCTCGGCGAATGGGGACTGCGTCGCCTTTGGGGAAGGCTATGACAAGGGCGCATAAACGTTTGGCAGTCGGCTGTCTGTTGGCGGGCGTCTGCTCGTTTGTCGCAGGTCACACCCTTGGCGCTGAAACCCGTGTGCTCATCGTCGCGGGGTTGGGCGGCGAGCCCGGTTACGAGATCCAATTTCAACGCCATGCAAATGCCTCCGCAAAGCGTCTCCGCGAGGTGGCCAACGACGTCACCCTGCTGCTGGGAGAGATGGCGGGTCGCGATGCGGTGCGCTCGGCGCTGATAGACATCAATCGGCGCACCGCCGCTGACGATGCCCTCGTGTTGATGCTTATTGGCCACGGCAGCTATGACGGCGAGCACTTTCGGTTCAACGTACCAGGGCCGGACTTCACCGCCGTGGATCTTGCGGGCTGGCTCGAGCCGGTGGCCGCCAAGCGCCAGCTGGTGGTGGTTACGGGTAGCGCCAGCGGCGCTGTGCAGGCACCGCTGGTGCACGCCGGGCGTACGGTGATCACGGCGACCAGGAGTGGCCAGGAGCGCAACGCCACGGTATTCGCGCGATATTTCAGCGAGGCGCTCGGTGCCAACGCCGCCGATGTCGACAAGGACCAACGCATTACCGGGCAAGAAGCCTTCAGCTACGCGTCTCGCGAAGTCGAGGGTTACTACGCCTCGCAACAAGAGATGGCCACCGAACATCCGTTGTCCGAAGGGCCGGAGGCGGCGACCGTGCTGGCCCGCTTGGAGAGCTTGCCTGCGTTCGAGCTGTTCGTAACGCCGGGGTATGCTCGCCTGGAGGCACTCGAGCAGGACATCGCCGCGCTCAGGGCCGACAAAAGCAGTTACGCCCAGGCAGACTACTACGCTGAACTGCAACGGCTGTTACTGGAGCTCGTCGTAGTAGAAAGCCAGCTGGAGGAAGTCACCGGGGAGGGCAACCCGTGACCGTCCTCAGGCCACGCTTTACGCCGGGCGTGCGGCTTGCGTGGCTCTTGCTCTCGATCATGCCACCGGCGATGGCGAGCGAGACCGCACCCGCCGCGACCACCTCGCTGGCGCGCTGCGATGCCGAGGACGATAGCGGTGATCCGACGGCTCGCAACTGCTACCTCGACCTGCTGAGCCGCACCTCTGACGATGCGATACGCGCCGAGGTTCTGTGGCGCATGGGTAACACCGATGGCGCAAACCGCGCTTTCCGGAGGGCGGCCCGCACCGAACCCGGCAACCCAGACGTATTGGCACGCTGGGGGCTGCTCTATATCGAGGTGCACCAGGACGCAGACGCCGAAGCGCTATTCAAGGAGGCGTTGGCCATCGACCCGCTGCACGCGGACGCGCTGCTCGGACAGGCTGAGCTCTTGGCCAACCGCTTCGAGGGACGCGCCCAGAACCTCATCGGCAACGTGCTGACCCGCGAACCCGACCATCCTCGAGCCAACCTGCTGCTCGCCCGGCTGCATCTGGAGGTGGGTGATGTGGATACCGCCCGCGCCGTGCTCACTCGGTTGCTCGACGGTCCGAGCGGCACATCGTCTGACAATGCGCTCGACACAACCGACCTACTCGATGCCTATGCGCTGCTGGCGGCCGCTGACCATGTCGCGGGCCGGGTACCGAGCCCCTGGACAGTCAAGGCACTGCAAGTGAATCCCGGCTTCGGCGACATCCACGCGGTACCTGCTCACTTCTACATCATCACGCGCCGCTACACCGAGGCCGTGGCATTGCTCGAGCAAGCCGCACGCACGGAGCCGAACCACTGGCGCGCCCACGCAGACCTCGGCATCAACTTGTTGCGGCTGAACCGCTTCGACCAAGCTCGCGAGCATCTGGAACGCGCTTACGCCGGTGATCCGTACAACGCACGGGTGGTAAACACACTGCGATTGCTGGACAGCCTTTCGAACTTCGACACGCTCTCGTCAGCCAACTTGATACTGCGGGTACACAAGAGCGAATCTGCCGTACTCGCCCCCTACGTGCGGGAGTTTGTCAACGCGGCGGAAGGCGCAATGGCGGCTCGCTACGGCTACGAGCTCGAACGGCCGATCGTCATCGAACTGTATCAGCATCACGACGACTTCGCCGTGCGCACCGCCGGATTGCCGGGGCTCGGTATCCTCGGCGCGACGTTCGGCGACGTGGTGGTGATGGACGGCCCTTCAGCCAAGAGCGCCGAAGAATTCGATTGGGTCAGCGCCCTTTGGCACGAACTGGCACACGTGATCACGTTGAACGCCACCAACAACCGGGTTTCCCGCTGGTTCGCCGAGGGTGTGAGCGTGTTCGAGGAGTGGCGCTACGGCCCGAGTGCCAACGCGTCGGTGCCGTTGAGTTTTCTCGAGGCCATAGCCGAAGAGCGGCTGCTGCCCGTGGCCGACCTCGACGAGGGCTTCATCCGGCCCCGTTACCCCGACCAGATATCCATTTCCTACCTGCAGGCTGGTCTCTTGTGCCTCTTTATCGCTGACCATTTCGAAAACGGTCTGGTGGACATGCTGGAGGCATACGGTAAAGGTGCGACAACCGTCGCAGCCATCGAGCAGGCGCTGTCGCTCGCGCCGGTGCAACTCGACGAGGCGTTCGCCGGATATCTCGATGAGCGCTTTGGCAAGGTTGTGGAAGGGCTCGACGCATTGAAGGACGCAACGCGCGAAGCAGCCGCAGCCATCAAGGCTGAGCGCTGGCTCGACGCGGCTACATCCGCGGAGCATGCGATTGGTCTCTATCCGGAGCATGTAGGGCCCGCCAGCCCCTATCTGCTGTTGGCGCGCGCGGCCGAGCTGGGGCAGCAGGATGACAAGGCCATGGACGCACTGACGCGTTATTGGCAAGCCGGGGGACGCAATCCCGACGCGCTGGAAAACCTCGCGCAGGGCTACCATGGCGCCGCCAATCCGATTGCGGCGATCGCGGTGCAAAGCGTGTTGGCCCGGGCCGCCCCGCTGGTGGCCGGCCATCACGCCACGCTCGGCGACTGGTTGTCCGCCGTCGGTCGGCACGCTTAGGCACTAACCGAGTATGAGTCCGTGTTGGCACTCGCGCCCCACGACAAGGCCGGCGCCCACTACAAACTTGCAAGCGCCCTGCATCAGCTCAACCGAATCGAAGAAGCCCGCCGCGAGGTGCTCTACGCCCTCGAGATCGCACCACGTTTTCGCCCTGCCCTATCACTGTTAGTCGAGATCAGCCAATGAGTGAGAGCACCCTAGATACCGGAGATACCGAAGCAACCGAAGCGCTGGTAGAGAAGTTCCGTGAAACCATGGCACGCATCCGCGCCGAACTCGGCAAGGTGATCGTGGGTCAGGACGAAGTGCTCGAGCAGCTCTTGATCACCGTGCTGATTGGCGGCCACTGCCTGATCACCGGTCTTCCTGGAACCGCCAAAACCCTCATGGTGCAATCCCTGGCCGATGCGCTGGGCCTCAATTTCAAACGCATTCAGTTCACCCCGGATCTGATGCCTACCGACGTTACCGGCACCGACATCATCGACACCGATCCTGCTACCGGCGAGCGCACCTGGCGCTTCGTCCCGGGACCGGTCTTCACCAACGTGTTGCTGGCCGACGAGATCAACCGCACGCCACCCAAAACCCAGTCCGCGTTGCTGGAAGCCATGCAGGAGGCGAGCGTAACCATCCGCGGCACCACGCATAAGTTGCAACCTCCGTTTGTCGTGCTAGCGACGCAGAACCCCATCGAGCTAGAGGGTACCTATCCGTTGCCCGAAGCCCAGCTCGACCGATTCATCTTCAACGTTGTCCTCGACTACCTCGATGCGGACGAGGAAGTCGCCGTAGTCGAACGCAACACGTTGGGCCTGGGAATGCCGGAGATCTCACCATGCACCGATGCGGCGAGCTTGCTGGATATACAACGTCTGGTGCGCCAAGTACCCATATCCGATGCGATGAATCGCTTTGCCGTAAACCTCACACGTGCAACGCGACCTCATGAAGACGCCGCTAGCGAGCGTGTGCGCAGCTATGTCAGCTACGGCGCGTCTGTGCGCGCGGCGATCTTTCTTTCGCTTACTGCCCGTGCCCGGGCGCTGCTCAATGGTCGTTACCACGTGATACCGGACGACATCCGCACGCTGGCTCTACCCGTGCTACGGCATCGCCTACAACTCAACTACCTGGCAGAATCCGATCAGGTAAACGTAGACACGCTTGTCACCGATCTACTCGATCGCGCACAGGGTGATGCATGAGCACCACCACCGCGCCTGCTGCTCCCAGCGTTCGCCGGCGGCTGATCGAGCCGACAATACTGGCTCAGCTCGCCAACCTGGAGCTGGTGGCGCGCACGGCCGTGGAGGGTATGCTGGTGGGTCTGCACCGCTCGCCCACCTTCGGCTTCAGTCAGGAATTCGCCGAGTACCGTGCGTACATGCCCGGCGACGACCTGCGCTACATTGACTGGAGCGTGTACGCACGCACCGATAAAACCTACATCAAGCGCTACTTTGGAGACACCAACTGCCAACTGATGGTGCTGCTCGACACGAGTGCATCCATGGATCCGCTCGATACCCCGACCAGCGGAGCGGTCACCAAGCTCGACTATGCGCGGTTCTTCGCTGCCGCGCTCGTCTACCTCGCGGCCCGCCAGCACGACGCGGTGGGATTGCTGGCGTTCAACGAAGGCATTCACGTTTACCACCCCCCGGCCACGCGACCGGCCAGGGTGCGCATCCTCTACCACGAACTCGACCGGCTCGAAAGCCGCGGCGGTACCGACTGGCGACAGGCACTGGAATACGTGCAGACGCGACTGCGCAAAAAAAGCCTATTGGTCGTGCTCTCGGATTTTTACACCGAGCCGGAAGATTTGGCTCACGTATTGCGCGGGTTTGTCGCACGCGGCCACGACGTGTTGTTGATACACGTGCTGGACCCGGGTGAGCGCGAGGTGCGGCTAAAGCGCGCCGCAACGCTACGCGATGTAGAAACCGGGGAGGTCATGGAAGTCTCCCCCGACGAACTCGCAGCCGACTACCCGAAACGCCTGCAGAGCCACGTGGACTCGCTGGAAAGACTGACCTTGCGTATGGGCGGTCACTACCTGCAGGTCTACACCGACCAGCCTCTCGATCGGACCCTGGCCGGCTATCTGCGCTTCCGGGCGAGACATTTCTAGTGTATCTGCTATCCGCAGCTTTCCTGGCAGGGCTCGTCTTGCTGGCAGTACCCTGGTGGTTGCACCGGCTGAGTGCTCACGCTGCAGAGCAGCATACGTTCAGCTCCTTGTTGCTGATGCGTCCCAGCCAAGCGCCGGTGCACATCCGGCGCAAACTGCAGCGCCTGTGGTTGCTGGCGTTGCGGCTATTGTTGCTGTGTGTCGCCTGCCTCGCATTCACTCAACCGATGTTGAAGCTCGCGGGAAGCGCTGGTTTAAGCGCGATACCGGTGCCCGACAGGGTGATCGTGCTGGACACCTCGTTGTCGATGAATCGCTCCGCTGACGGCGGGAGCGGCGAGCGCGCGTTCGCGGAAGCGCAACGCACCGCCCACGCGCTGGTGCGCAGCCTGCCGACAGCCGGGCGCGCTGCATTGGTTACCGTGGGTAATAAAATCGAGCTCGAGGCTCCGCTGACCGATGACCGGCCACGGCTCAACACGGCCATCGCAGCCAGCGCCCCGGGCGCTGCACGGTTGCGTCTGGATGGTCTGCTCGGCCGCATCGCCAATCTGACCGGCACGTTGGCGTCGCCCGGAGAACCGCTAGAAGTACACCTGATCTCCGACTTTCAAGCGACGTCCATGCCGGATCAGTTCAATGCGCTGATAGAAGGCTCGATTTGGCCCGTGACCCTACACCCGGTGAGCAGCGACGCCCCGAATTGGGCAGTAACGCATCTGGCATTCCGGTACGGGAATCAGCGGCGCACCCAAGCGTCACCGAAGACCGTGGAAGTGACGGTCCGCGGGTTCGCCACCCCGGCACGCGCCATCGATGTGATTCTGGAACAGAACGAGCTGCCCGTCGGCCGACAAAATGTGGTTGTTCAAGCTAACGGCAGTACCACCGTGCGATTCGAACTACCGCCCGCGGGACGCGGTCACACCACCTGGCTCGCACGCCTGGAGGTCGACGATGCCCTCGACGACGACGATACGCGACGCTTGGTGCGAGCCGACCGCGAGCAAACTCCGTTGCCGGTGATCACTTCTAGCGAGCGGTCTTACGCCTACCTGCGGGCAGCGGTGCAAGCGGCCGCCCCAAACTTTGCACCGGTGAGACAAACGGTGGCTCGAGATCTCGCCGGACCCGTGGTGGTGCTCGCCGATCCCGGTGTGCTTCTTGGCAGCACCGAGCGTGCGCTAACGCGATTTCTTCGATCCGGAGGCGCCGTGCTGCTCACCGCAGGACCGGCGACCCGGAGTGCAGGAAGCCTACCGCTTCTGGACACCGCATTGGCGCCGGGTCGCTTCGACCAGACAAGTCGCGGCATCGTGGCCATCGACCGCAGCCACCCGGTGCTTACCGGTTTTGGCGCCTGGCGTGACCTGACGGTATTTCAGGTGGTGAAGGCAGCCGCGGGCGCGGAACTTGGAACCGGCGAGGTGATCATGGCGTTGGACGACGGCACGCCCCTGCTGGTAGAACATCCGGTGGGCAGAGGGCGGCTGATGGTGCTCACAACCGCTCTTGATCCCGAGTGGAGCTCGCTGGTGGTGCGTCCCGCCTTCGTCAGCTTCATGGCTAACCTCTTGGGTTACCTGGCGGAAGACCTGTTACCCGCTGAGGCGTTGGTGGGCCAAGCTTTTGCCATACCGGCGCAATCGGTGCAGCTATTCGACGCGGCAGGAGCGCGCGTGCTCGGTCTTGCGGACACCGTCGGGCGGCCGACGGTGAGTGTCGATGTGCCCGGTGTGTATCAACTTCGCACGCCGAGCCGCGCCCGGCCCCTGGCCGTAAACACTCATGTGTGGGAATCGGATCTCCGCCGAGCACCGGATGAGCTACTCGCGCGCTGGCAGGCCGCAACCGCACACGAAGGCATCGCCCCAAACACGCCGAGTGTCCCAGAGCGCGCCGGTGACACAACCCATATCCAGGCACTGGGGCCGTGGCTGCTTGCGCTTTTGGCACTGTTGGTGCTTGCCGAACCCCTGCTCGCCAACGGTGGGCCAACGGGTCGGTTACGCTGGAACCTGCGCACATGAGCGTCCTTGACGATTATCACCTTGCCTGCCGAACGCGATTGCGACGACGCTTCGTGGCCCGTGGTGCTGCACTGGTGACCTTGAGCGCGTTGGCTTTGACGGGCTTGTTTGCGTGGATGTTCGTTACTTGGGTACCCGGCAGCGAATTCGTGCTGGCCATCCGCATAATCCTCTATCTCGCTACCGCCTTTGGTATCGGCGTGCTCGTCTGGTGGCCCATGAGCAACGACGCCGTAACCCGCCAGGTGGAAGCTCGCGTGTCGGATTTCGACGGCAGGCTCAGAACTTGGTGGGATGTTAGCCGTCGCGGCGACGACTCCGCCATGCTCAGGCTGCTCACCCGCGAGACGCAAACCCTAGCGGCTGCCAACAGCCATGAGACAGTGGTGGCTACACGGGAATACGCCGCACCGGCTAGTGCAGCCATCCTCATTCTGCTTGCCCTCGCGACGTTGCTGGTCACCGGCAACGATCCCTGGCAGTTAGCCGCCAAGCGGTTGTGGACGGGCGACCTCTTCACTGCAGCGGCCCCGCGCATCACGGTCGCTCCCGGAGACGTGGTGGTGCCGCGTGGCGCCGATGTGGTGGTGGAAGCTCACGTTAGCGGATTCGTGGCCCGCCGCATGGAGATGCATGCGGCATTCGAACACACCGACGGCTGGGAGACGGCGCCCATGGCACGGCTCGGCGAGAGTAGGTATGGCTTCGTATTCGTCGGGGTGACAGAGCAGGTGGATTACTACGTGAAAGCCGCCGGCCTGAACTCGGAACGTCATGTGATTCATGTGGCGGATCTGCCCCGGGTAACCGGTGTTTTGCTGTCCTACGAATTTCCCGATTGGACCGGGTTGCCCGCGGCCGAACGCAACGTAGGCGACGTATCGGCCCTGCCGGACACCCGCGTGGCGGTGACCGCAACCACCGATCTACCCGTCGAAGATCCAGTGATCGTGGTCAATGGCCGAGCGCTAGAAGCTAGCGCCAGTGGCTTGGAGACGTCGGGCGCGTTTGACGTAGCCGAAGAAGGCAGCTGGCACATCGCGGTCCGCCATGAAGGCACGCTTGCCCGCATCAGCGACACTTACCTCATCAACGTCGTCGAGGATGCCCTACCGGAAGTCGCCTTCAGCTGGCCCGGGCACGATGGCCAGGCTACCGCCATCGAGGAGGTGGCGCTGCGCTTCCGTTCTCAGGATGACTACGGCGTAGAGTCGCTGGCACTCAACTACTCCGTGAACGGCGCACCCTGGGAGATCGTCGCCTTGGATACCCATGCCGACGAGGCCGAATATCTAATTTACCTGGAGGACCTCACCGTTACCTCCGGCATGAACGAGCGGGCACTCAAACCCGGCGACATGATCTCGTTTTTCGCCGAGGCCAAGGATCACAGCCAACGGGCGCGTACCGCCTTGTACTTCGTGGACGTCCGGCCGTTCGACCGCACCTACCGCGAATCACAATCGGCGAGCGGCTCGGGTAACGGCAACCCCGGCTTCGAAATCGCGGACCGCCAGCGGGACATCGTCAGCGCTACCTGGAACCTCATCAACAAACAAGCCAACGCCCGGCACGGTGTCGGTCGCACTGGCGAGGATGCAAGTAAGGCGATGCACGATCAAGCGGACGTGCTGGCCATGCTACAACGCACGCTGAAGGATCAGGTACATACCCTTACCGGCCGGACTGAGGCCCGGCGCCTGAATATCGACGATGAGGTCGACGCCTTCATCACCGAGCTCGAGCTGGCGGCCGAGTTCATGGAACCTGCGGCACAGAAACTCGAGGCGAAAGAACTTTCAGCAGCAATCACGCCCGAACAGCAAGCACTGCAGCATCTTCTGGCGGCCGAAGCGAGCATGACCGAAGTGCAGGTGTCGCAGGCGCGCGCCGACTCGCGCGGTACGTCGGGCCGTTCTTTGTCGGAGCTTTTCGATCTCGAGATGGACCCCGAACGCAATCGCTACGAGGTACCGCAGAGCCCAACTTTCGGCGACGGTGCCGAGCAGGACGACAGCGACTGGCGCCGGCTGGAGGAGTTGGCTGCGCGTCAGCAACGGCTTGGCGAACGACAGCGGCGCGGCGACGAAAGCTTAACTTCACGCTGGCAACAAGAACGCCTGCTGAGGGAACTCGAAACGCTTCGCGAACGCCTGGAAGGCGGCCAGGGCAACCGGCAAAACCAGGCAGCCATCCAACAGGCCATTGCCGACTTGGACCAGGCCCGCCAAGCCATCGACCGATCGCTCGAACAACCCCATGGCGATCCAACGAGCTCCCGGCAGGCCACTCAGGCACTACGCCGGGCCGTGGAGCAGCTTCGGGCAAACGAACGCCGCAACCTGCAAGAGCGCCTAGCACGCTCCGAGCGGCAAATCGAGAACCTGCTCACCGATCAGCGCACCACAATCGACCGGTTGGACGAGCTGGAGCGCGAAACGTTGGAAGCTTCACGCCGAGGTGAGGGCAATCTTTACTGGAACTATGCGATGGAAGCCTATGGCGAACGAAAACGGCGTATGCAGGAAGATCTGGACAACGTGACCCGCAACCTCCGTGAGGTGGGCGATACCGTGGGTGCGCGCGACCCGGATACCCAACGCGTTCTACAGCGCGCTGTGGATGAGTTGGCCGAGGAACGCGTCAACGAATTATTGGCCGCCTCGGCCGAGGCTTTCGAGATGGGCCGGCCGCTCTTTGCCATCGGCAGCGAAGCCGCAGTGGAACGCGCACTGCAGCGTCTCGCCGGACGCGTTGGTCAGGCTCGGCGGCTGCTCGAGAGCAGCGATGCAGAAGCGCCCAACGACACCCCGCTCGCCCGTGTGCGCGCGCTCCGCGAGGCGCTTGTCGACGCGACCGCGTCCAACAGTGGCGGCAGCCGCGACGAGCTGAACGGCATCCTCCGCGCTACCGATGCCCTGGTATTTCGCCTTGGCCAGGAACTCGGCGAGCTGTTCAATCTCGATACGGCGCTCAGCCGAGCCAACTACCTGCCGCGAGGCACTGACGACGACAATACGCAAGTGTTGGTCAGCATGACCCGGGATCGGCTGGATCTCATCGAGACGACCCTCTTGAGTCTGGAAGCACCGCCCATCCACGCGCAGCAACCACGGGACACTGCCAGGGATTCTGGTGCGGCGGCACGCTATTTCCGCAGCCTCAGCGCGCCGGAAGGCGGGTAGCGATGCGACTACGCGGAGCGAGTAGTTAGCGCGTACCTTTTTATTTATCTGTCAATGCAAGTGTATTTACTTTTTAGCGCAAGTTATTTTTTTGAAACACGCACCACAAAGGGGCGCTGATGATGACGATGAGTAAAGTCGGCAATACGTTCCGATTTCCCCGTTGACGCGTGAGTTGTGAGAATGCAGACTTCCTCGCCGGGGAAGGCTGCGCGCGTGAACTGACGGCGCAGGCTAATCTAATCAACAGCGACCGGTAACAATACCGTCGAGGAGGTCTGACAATGGCTGTTTCCGCAAACGATCCAAAGGGTGAATACATCCAGATGGATGAAATGGACTGGGCACCATTTCCCGAAGCCCTCTGTACTGGCGCAATCCGATGGAAACTTCTGCGCGTCTCACCGGAGATGGGATCCTGGACGGCACTCTACGATTGCCCGGCAGGTAGCTCGTTCGCCAAGCATATTCATATGGGGCCTGGGGAATATTTTCTGACGCGCGGAAAGATGCACGTACGCGGGGGCACTGTCGTGGGCGGCGCCACCGCAATCGCACCCTCTTACGGTTACGAGGGATGCAACGCCCAGCACGATCACACCGAGTTTCCGGAAGATAGTGAGTTCTACATGACCTTTCTCGGACCCCTCAACTTTATCGATGACGAGGGAAACACCATTGCTTTAGTGGGCTGCAAGCAGGTGTTGGAGGCTTGGCAAGCGTCAACCGGGGGCTGATAAGCCCCCGGCGACTTCGGACGTTTAGAAGTGGTAGTTGAAGCTGGCGCTGACGAGGCGCGGCTGGCCGAGGGTGCCAATCACGATATTGTCACCACCGCCGCCCAACCCGAAGAAGAAGTTGGGGAAATGCTGCACGTCAACGTAATAGTCCTCATCCGTGAGGTTCTCGACGTTCAACGTTAGTTCCCACGTCTCGCCACCGGCCAATCCGATCTGCGCATTTACGAGCGTGAAGTCTGGATTGGTTATCGGGTCAAAGGCTTGAAGGCCTTCATACTCACCAGAGTGGCTGATCTGTACCCCGGCGATGAAATCGAGCCCTTGCCTTTGACCGATTGGTCGCCGAAAGTCAGCCGCGATATTCCAGTTGAAATCCTGGACCCCCGGTGGTGTTTTACCGCCCAGATCAACACCCGCAATGACGGTGCCACTGTTCCATTCGGCATCTACCCAACCCGCAGCGGCCGAGAGAGTCAACGACTCGTTGACCTGCAGTACCAATTCACCTTCTAGACCGAACTGTTCCGAGTCACCCGCGTTGATAATACCCTCGATAACGCTGCCGCTAACCTCAGCCTGAAATTCAATTTGTCGATCCTCATAATCTATGAAAAACGCGGCGAGAGACGCAGTCATGCGCCCGTCCAGCAAGCGGCCTTTCCAACCGATCTCATAGCTGGTCACCTCTTCAGGATCGAACCCGAATAGGTCGCTTACGCCCTCAAAGTTTGCCAGGTTGAATCCACCCGGCTCGTATCCAAGCGCTATCGTGAGATACACGATGGCTTCTTCGTTGAGCCGTCGGGTTAGCGAAAAGCGAGGCAGGATCTCGGTATCGTCCTGACTGCTGGAGATGCCTGTGTCGAGGTTTTCGCTTTCGTTTTTCCAACGGTCGACGCGCAAGCCCAGACCTACCTCCCAATCGTCCCAGCTGTAGGTAGCATTGGCAAAGGCAGCCAGGTGGCTCTTATCTCGATTTCGTAATTCGAAGGGGGTTCGAACGATATCCATCTCCTGCGCCGCAGTTACCACCTCACCGGTTACAACACCGGAGCAGGTGGGCATATCCAACGCGCAGCCCAAGAGACCGCTAAAATTGCCATCCACGTCTTCCCGAGCATCGAACCAGATCAGCTCGGAGCGCATTTTTTCTTTGAACTTGGAATAGTAAACGCCCCCGAGCCATTGAAGAGGGCCTTCGCCCGTCGACGTAAAGCGAAGCTCCTGGGTAAATACCTCCATGTCTTCAGGACGTTCGAGATCGAGCATGAACTCCTCCCTGATGTCCAAATCGCTGTAGCGGTTGGTCTCAGTGTCGGTAAAGGAAGTCAACGAAATGACATCCATGTTGTCGAGTTCCAAAGTCAGTTCGAGCATACCGGCGGTGGTTTCGCGGTCATGCCGGGGATTTGTGCTGGTCGCGACGATATTGGGATGGTCGAGCGAATCGTCCAGTTCGCGAACCCAGGTATTATTAGGTCCATCCAGATCGTTGAAGCGCAGCGATGCGTATGCAGTCAGGCGATCGCTCAGCGGGCCGGCAATCGATACCCGGGCACCCCATTCTTCCACCTTCCCCACGTCACTGCTGTTGTTGGTGGTTAGGCCATTAAGACGAGTTGTGTTCGGGTTTTTTAAGTAACCGTCATCTTCCACTGAGAACCCAAATAGGCGCATCGCCCATCCGTCGTCACCCAGTGGAACGTTCAAACTTGCTTCCAGATCGACGAGACTCTGTTCACCGGCCCGAGCTTTGACCCGCCCGAAAAACTCATCGGGATCGGGTCGGGCACTGACAAACTTTATCGCCCCGCCGATGTTGCTGCCGCCGTAAATGGTACCTTGGGGTCCCTTGAGGACCTCAATTCGCTCCAGGTCGCCAAAGCGTGACGACGCATCGGAAAATACCTGTACATCATCCAGGTAGAAACCCACGCCCTGGGTATTACCGAAAGATCCCACTCCGCGGATCGAGACGTTCGGGTAACCGTCTGCGCGCATCGAAAGGTTGAGGTTGGGTACTGTAAACCCTATGTCTTCAAGGCCTTTTAGATTTTGCCGTTCGATGGCCTCGCTAGAAATGGCAACCACCGACTCAGGAATCTCCAGCAGGCTCTCCTGCCGCTTACGTGCGGTGACGAAAATCTCTTCTATGACGTTCTGATTCGCCCCCGATTCCGCGGCATGCACCACGGCAGGCAGTAACAGTGTTGTCATGAGGAACCACACGAGGTACGACAGCCAAATCCGGCCCCTGACAGTCAGCGGATTCTTAGTCATTCCGTTTCTCCCTTGCTCTTGAATGGCAGGCATTCTCTAGAAAAGGCAACATCAAGGCAAACGGGCAACTATCCAGCCGGTTAATCTGACTCATCTTGAATCCACACGAGAAAACTGGCCACTCCAGGTTCAATGGCCCAATTCACCGGCAGTTGAGCAAGTCAGGAGGTTTTGATTGCCAGTTCGCTGATGAGGTTTGCCGATCCACCCGAGGATAAAATTTCGATCCAATATCCATCCGGATCGCGGATGAAAGCCAAGCCTTTCATTGAACCGTCGTCCGGTCGCTTGACGAACTCCACGCCAAGACGCTCGAAGCGTTCACAGGCAGCATAAACGTCGGGCACGCTCAGACCGATATGACCGAAGCCTCTCGGTTCTTCATTGCCGTCATGATAACCGGCAAAATCGCTATCCTCTTCCGTACCCCAGTTATGCGTTAGCTCGATCAACGCCTTGCGTCCGAACACCCACCGGGCGCGCTCTGTTCGATCCTGCGGCATAGGGCCGTCTGAATCATCCGGATAGCCTAGAAAGTAGAGTGAGAATTTCATCTCCTCAAAGTCATAACCATCGAACAGGGTCATCCCCAATACGTCCTGGTAGAACCGCAGTGAGATCTCGGGATCACGAATCCTGAGCATCGTCTGGTTCATCACGTAGTTCGCAGTTTCGTCGGTCATTTGCTCCCCAGCGTTTAGGAATTACTCGAAATCAATCGCGCTATGCGGACTCAACCGGTTTTTGCACCCTATGACGGTTCAACGGTAGCGACGACATCTCTTTGCGAAACGCCCGGGGTGATACCCCGTATTCCTGTTTGAATCGCTTGCTGAAATGGGTCGCATCGGAAAAACCCCAGAACAAGGCGATATCAGAAAGTTTTCTATGCTGCATACGCGGGTTCAGCAGATCTCGAGCGCACAAATCCAAGCGCTGGTGAAAAATGTACTGGTTCACCGTTTCGTTGGTCGATTCAAACAACCAATGCAAGTACCTCGGTGACATACGGCCCGCTTTCGCGATCCTCGTCGGCGACAGGGACGGATCTCGAATATTGGCCATCATGTACTGTTTGGTGTGATACAACTGCGTGACCCGCAACGGTTTTGGACCGTCTGCGTTTTCGATGTTCAGAGCATTCACAAGCAGGCCTATCGTGGCATCAATCAGAGCATAATCGTCCTTGCAGCCACCGCTGAAAACCGACGTAGACAACGACTGAATATGTTCAGCTAGCAAGCGGCCACTATTCGAACGACCGTCAATGTAGTGTTGTATCGAGAACCATGATCGTGGCAACCAAGAGCGGAATCGCTGCAACGGCAAGACGACGGACACCTTGTGCAGGCGTTCCTGAACCCAGAAGGACATGGGTTTTGTGCTGTCCCAGATCAGCAGGTCACCCGGCTTCAACGTTATCTTCTCGTCGTCGAAGTCAACATACTCGTGCCCCTGAAGTACCAACTGGATCGTCAAGGTTTCACGATCATCGGCAACGACGCTGGCACGGTTACGTATTGCCGCGCAGGGATCACACATGCAGTCAATAACCTTCACGATCGTATTGTCGTAGCTCTTGACGGTCCCGAAAAAATCGGATTTGTCTGGTCTACCCACTTCCCAGCGACCATAGGTCTCATTCAAGACGCTCGTCCAAGCGTCGTATTGGTCACTCATCGCTAGCTGGTCGGTTGCCCAAGTACTGACAAACGATTGCATCGTATCGACTCCTTTCGTCGCGCGAAGCATGGCTCGAAACGACGACTGTAGAGGGCACAACAATCCCAGATATTGCGCCACTCCTGCATCAGTATGTGGCACCCATATATTTTAGTCTACGCACACCCCCCGACAGCCCTGATTGTATAGATAAAACGGCTTGTTCCAGCGCTGAGTTGATGGCCACAGAGTCGATTGTTGCAGGATTGCATTGCCGACCATTTTTCATTGCGTTCACGGACATTTTTTCCCTCGGCGGCGAGAAATACGCTGGAAACCTTACTCACTTTCTTCGCAGGATCGAACGTCGAGCGGCAGCGCAAAACTGTTCAGTCCGCCCCTTTATCGGTGCCTGCTTGCCAAACCGGGTCTCGTCCGACGGTGGGACACTCACCGGGAAGGAGGAACTTCAATGGCGGATCCAGTGGGAGAGTTTTCGCTCGAGCACAAGCGAATCGACGTACGGCCTGCTGACGTCGCTCTACTAGCGCCGCCTGCTGGCCGACGCACGACCTAACGCGGATCCAGCCGAACAATATATCTCGGTGGAAAACCCGTCAAAATTCGAATAAAGATGCCGAGGCTGTGTTCGCGGTCTACGCGACGATGTTCCTCATCCTCGACAGCCACTGCCAGATAGTCCGCTTTTTCGCCATCCAAAGCGACTTGTACCTGTGGGTTCTCTAACACCTGGCTGTACCAGGCACGAGGCCAGTGGTTTACGGCAACGTAGAGTTGGCCGTTGCTTTGAAGTGCTGACAGGACCCTATCGTTGGTGTTTCCCTCATCATCTGTCGTGGTGATGACCAGCGTGGATTGACCTGCGGGTTGGAAATACCCGAGCAAGGATTCGAAAACAACGACGATCCCGACGTAAACGAGGGCCAAGATCACAACAACCTTTACAACCTTCATGGGAGCCTCCCAAGGCGCTTTTCTCAGTTCACGGCTAAAACCCGTCGGGGTTCGATTAGACCCATAAGCCGACCTGCACATCAATAGCTGAGAGACACACGTCACGAATCCTGGACGCATCTTGCGGCGCCGCTCAATGTCTATCTCAGCCAGCCGATAGCGGATGCAACGGACTTCTTAATCAATGGATAGATAACCATGAAAATCGGAACATCAATACTCTTTTGCGTCGTTTTTGGTTTCGCTTTCAGCAGTTCTGCCGTCGCTGAGATCTGCAAGGGATCGCATCCGGAGCAGTGCATCGAGGACAACTGGCACGATTGGGAAGTGCACCACGAGCACATCAAGGAGTGCGTGGACCGGCTGACTGCAGCGGGCGACGAGCACCCGGTAGATGACTGCGCGGTTGAGCACTTTTGCGGCGCGCACGACGGCTCGCACGCGGCCTGCGAGAAGGCTGCCTTGGAGTACTTTCACACGCACCCTCAGAAGCATGACGAGGTCGTGGGTTGGCTAGCGGGCGCCGTGCACTAACAGCGCATAAGTAGCACACCACAGTAATTTGGATTACCGCTAAACAAGCTCGATCACGCCTATGGCGTGGTCGATACGGATCGAACAATGTTCATGGAGGAATCATGAAACTCAAAAACACGCTCAAAATACTCTGTGCGTCGTCATTGTCGCTATGCATCGCTGCCCTATCGGCAGGACAAGCAGTTGCCGATGACTCCGACACTCACAGCCAATCACTACACCAAAGCAGTGATCACCATGGCTTTTCTTACAATTACACCGAAGCACGCTATCTCAACGTAGCGCTAGACGAAGATGGCGTCGACCTCGACGGTACTGGGTTCGAAATCGAAGGGTCTATCGGGTTTGGACAGCACTTTCAAGCATTTGCAGGCTATGAGGACATCGCCTTCGATCACGACGTCGATATCTCCGAATGGGTAGTCGGCTTTGGTGCACATCGAAGTATCCTGCCGGGATTGGACTTGGTGGCAAACCTTGGATACGTCAGCGAAGACGTTGAAACGTCTCACGGAGATCACTCTGACGACGGTTACCTTGCAAACGTAGGAATCCGAAAGAAGGTCGGTGAACGAGGAGAGTTCCTGGCTAAAGTCGAGTTGCTCGATCTTGATGAAGCGGGTTCAACCACATCGATCGAACTCGCGGGTGAAATGCACGTGACTTCCCAGTTAGCACTTGGCCTTGGCGTAGACATCAGCGCTGACGTTACGACGTACTTCGCCGAAGCTCG
>JAPUIA010000223.1 GCA_027297435.1 Gammaproteobacteria bacterium
ATCCCCGGCGACCTGTTGTAGAACCCCGAAGAGCTCTCGCAACGAACCCAGACGCCGATCCAACTGCTCTTGTAGGTCACCGATTCGAATCTCGTTTTCTTCGAATTGTGTTTCCAGCCGATCGGAACGTTGTTCTTCACGGCGGCGCTCGCCTTCGGCGTCGGCAAGCAGGCGCGCTTGCTGGGCTTTGTCGTTACGGAAAATCTGCTCGCGCTCGACGTGTTCGCGCGACTCGACGACGCGTCGCTGTTCGACGTTGTCGAGAAGCTCGTCAAGCGTATCCGCCGGGGTCACCACGAGGTCGCTGGCCGGGGTCGCATCACCTTCGGCTTCCGCGGCCAGCGCGACGGGTGTCAAGATGGCAAGGACGGTACCGATCAGAATGGTCAGGGCTTGCTGTGTAAGGGTTTTCATGGTTATGCCTCCGGCGCTGCTACTGGGAGGGTCAGCATGTCGACCGAAAGCTGTTTGCGCGCCATGCGAATGCCATTGCGAACCGGCGCTTGAAATTCATCGTCCACCTGCTCCCAATCGTCGATCGATTGGTTCCACACGCCGGTTTCCTCACCATCCGGTGTTTGGTACACCAGTGCAATCCGCCCTACCTTCAAAACGTCCACTTTGCGGTCGGTGCCGTCGATGTTGATGGTGTCGCCATAGGCTTCCATCGTTCGGCCGTACTCGTTCTCGATCTGGAACGCGCGCAGAACTTGGGAAAATTTTTCGGATACCGCAACGTCGGCTCGATCCATCATGTTGCGTAAGTTGTCGATACGATCGCGTCGTTCATCTATTAGGAAAGGCAGGTCGAGGTCGACGTACTGTTCGAGCCCGTCGATCATCCGTAGCATCAACGGCGTGATCTGACGCTCGATGACCGTCACCTTGTCGATAGAATCGGCAAGTTGAGCCATTTCCTGCTCTTGGTTACCGATTTGCTTCTCGAGTTGGCGGTTGTAGACCCGCAAACCTTCGATTTCTTTCAGGACGGTTTTGTACTCGTTCAGGAGTTGGCGCGTTTCCTCTGTCAGAGCATCGATCTTTGCTTGCGACACGCGGGCCGTCTGGTTCATTCGCTCCGCTACCTGGTAGATGTCTGCCAGGGTGGCCGCATTGGCCGAACCGACCATTCCGACGCTCATGCTCAACAGCAGCGCCGAAAGCCAACGGATGGGTTGTTTTTTCATTACGACTTCCTACGGGATATGTGGTTGTGACATTGCTATTACTAGCGACTTGCGTACCAACCGCCTGGCGTCGTGGTATGGGTGAGTCCCCTCCACCGTAGCTCCACCAACCATCAGCTCAGCACACATGGAATTCGTTTACAGGGGTAACGCCGGACGACACGCAGCCCCCGGCGAATTTACGCCCCGCCCCTTATTGTGGGGCGAAGCATCACGAAACGCCTTTAGGATGTCAAGGTCGCGTATGTCAACCCGACCCGCTAGCTGCGCGGCCTGGCTGGCGGTTGATACGTTGCCCCTCAAGTTGCAGGCGGTCCGACTATTCTGCCTGTGCAGTCTTACGTTAGGTTGTGAGAACCGGACGGTTGTCAACGAGACCGCAGCACCCTCAAGCCAGGTGCTCCGCAAAAAATGCGAGGGTTCGCTCTTTGGCGAGCGCGGCGCTGTTCGCATCGTGGCTCGCCCGGTGGTCGCAGTTGAAGCCGTGGTCGGCCGGGTACACATACACGGTAACATCAGGCTGCGCGGCGCGGATCTTCTCTACGTCGGTCATCGGTATGTGAGCATCGAGTTCACCAAAATGCATGATGACCGGGCACTTGGCAGTGCGTTCTAGCTGTGCGGCCACTCCGCCCCCATAGTAAGAGGAGGCGGCTGTCACCCCATCGAGATCACAGGCCGATAACCAGGTCAGCAAACCGCCGAAGCAGTACCCGACGACTCCGACATTGCCGAACCGCGATGCATATTCGATAGCGCATTGGATATCGCTAAGCGTGTTGGGCATCTCGAGCTTCTCGAAGGCGATCTGGACGCCTTTGCCCATATCGGTTTCTTCGTATCCGAGTTCGATATCGCGTTCGACACGATCGAAGATTTGCGGCGCTACCGCCGCATACCCATCGGCCGCATAGCCATCGACTACCTCCCGAATATGCTCGTTGACCCCGAATACCTCTTGAATCACCACGATGGCGCCTATCGGATCACCTTCGGGCAACGCTTCGTAGCCTGCGAATCCAAATCCGTCCGCGGATCTCAGTTGTACTGATTGGCCCACTGTTACGTTCCTCCTAATGCTTGCTGGTTACTCTCTAATCGATTGTCATTGCGCGGCTAGCGCCGCGCCAGTGGCGTCTGCATGAGATGGTGCCCACCGTCCAAAATCAACGTCTCTCCGGTGACGACGCCGGCGCCCCCCAGAAAATACAGGATCGCCTCGGCCACCGTGTCCGGCGTCGTGGTGAGGTGCAAGGGCGTGTTCTTTTCTAGGTAACCTTTGACTCTATCGTACGTCTCCTGACCCATACCGCTGGCCAACCATTCACCTTGAATGAACCCGGGACAAACGGTATTGAGGCGAATCTCCGGCCCCAGAATGCGCGCGAGAGACAGTCCCATGGTCACCAACGCGCCTTTGGATGCAGCGTAAGCAATCGAACTACCCACGCCCATCACGGCTGCGATCGATGCAACGTTGACAATGCTGCCACGTCCACCCTGGCGCATGAGGGGCGCCGCGGCGCGCACCATTTGATAGGGACCGACGGTATTCACCGCATAGATGTCCAGAAAGTCTTGTTTGTCGAGCCCATCCAAGTTGTCGTGGGCGTTGAATTTTGTGATGCCTGCGTTGTTGACCAGGCCGTCTAGCCTACCCCACTTTGCTTCCGCAGCCGCGACCAAGCGGCGGCAATCTGAATCATCGGCAACATCGGCTTGGACGACCTCGGTTGCAACACCAAATTCTCGACAAGCGCCTTCCGTCGACCGCGCCCCTTCCTCGTTGTGAACGTAATTGATGACGACGTTGCAGCCCGCTTCGGCCAACTGGCGCGCGCAAGCCGCGCCGACCCCAGAAGACGATCCCGTGACGATGGCGACGCTGTCCTGTAGATCCATCACGTCCCCGTGTCATCCACAACTTCGGGTGCGCTCGTCCAGGTACGCAAAACTCGAAAAGCAAGCGAGTAAACCCCGCACCGGCATGACTCCGCTGGGCGCCAACAGCCACAAGACGGCCGCAGGAATCCAAAACACAAGCAATCTCGCTCGCATCCGTCGAGTGCGCATACCGCGTATGTTTGCGACCGACGCCATACAAGTTAGTATCGCCGCTTTTGCGTATCCGTCAAAGGGGATCTCGTTGCGTTCAGCCAGGTTGTGTCCATCATGAGTGAAGCATCGAGCTATCGCACCGCCGGGATGATTCAGATCGACGGCGGTCACAATGTCTTTTAACCGACTCGAAGCCATTATCTGGGACTTCGGTGGCGTCCTGACAACCAGCCCGTTCGAGGCCTTCAATCGCTTCGAGTCGGATCACGGGCTGCCCAAGGATTTCATTCGCAGGATCAACGCCACCAATCCAGAGGGCAACGCTTGGGCGCAGCTCGAGTCATCCCTGTTGGGCCTCGATGAATTCGATAAGCTGTTCGAACGTGAAGCTCGAGCGCAAGGTCATACCGTGTCAGGCCGGCAAGTCCTCGAGCTACTGAGCGGCGATCTGCGTCCGCGCATGGTCAGCGTGCTCAAGCGCTGCAAGCAACACTTCAAGGTTGCCTGCATTACCAACAACATCAAAACGGACCAAGGGCACGGGATGGCCAACAGCGAAATCCGCGCGAACAAGGCCGGCGAGATCATGCTGCTGTTCGACCTGGTCGTCGAGTCGAGCATCGAGGGCATACGCAAACCGAACCCCGAGATTTATCAGTTGACATGCGACAGGTTAGGCGTCGCACCCCAGGCGTGTGCGTTTCTCGACGATCTCGGTGTCAACCTGAAACCGGCCCGCGCACTCGGTATGCACACCATCAAGGTACTATCGGAGAGCCAGGCGATCGATGAGTTGCAAACGATTACGGGGATTGCATTCGACTAAAGCGACTTAGCGTCTCGAGCAAGGAGCGGCTGGATATCGGCTAGCTTAGGTATGGAGGTCGCGGCACCACCCCGTGTCACAGCGACAGCACCCGCTGCCGAGCCCCAGCTGAGCGCCTGTTGCATCGACAACCCGCCAAGCAACCCCGCCATCAAGAAACCGATGAACGCATCCCCCGCCGCGGTCTCATCCACCGCAGAGACCGCGAACGCTGGCAACCGTTGCCCCGTCGCGCCTCGACCAAACAACAATCCCTCTGCCCCCAGCGTCAGCACGAGGTCGGCATCCGGGAGTAACGTCCCCAACGCGGTGAACGCATCTTCCGGCCTGGGTTGCCCTGCCAGCGCCGCAGCCTCAATCTCGTTGACGATCAAGAGATTCACGGCACTCAGATCGTAGGCGAGTTCTCGACCGTCGACCGGCGCGACGTTGAAGGCAAGCTTGGCGCGTGCTCGGTGAGCCGCGTCGAGAACCACCTGAAGGTCGTTGATCTCATTCTGCAACAACAACCAGTCCTCCTGTCCGAGCGTCGCTAAAGCGGTTTCGATATCACAGGCAGCGACGCAGTGATTGGCGCCTCCGGCGATCACGATGGTGTTCTGACCGGCCGGGTCGACCTGAATGACCGAGTGGCCCGAGGGCTCGGCAACCCGCCGTACGCCTGTCACGTCGACCCCAGCCGTTTGCAACACCTCCGAGAGGAAGTCACCGTCAGGCCCGACACAGCCGACGTGTCGGACTCTCGCACCGGCTCGCGCGGCCGCGAGGGATTGGTTTAGACCCTTGCCCCCAGCAAATACCGCGTGGCTAGAGCTTGCAACGGTTTCCCCGGCTCGCGAGAGGTTCGGTACTTGATAGACGCGGTCGATGCACAGCGACCCGAAATTAACCAGCGTGCCCATACCTCGAAGAATGTCATAGTCGCTCGGTGCAGGACACCAACCCAGAGACGCCGGTTGCAGCCGAAGACACCGCTGGCGTCGTTAGGTTTCTGAAGCCGTCGGCGCAGTAAGCGCGATTCAAAGTCATCGAGCAATCTCGCTATCTATTCTAGATATAGACTGTATTCTTTTGATATTTATAAATAAATTACTTCATACAACCTTACCCTGACCCTGCCGTCCGCGAACCAGGCTAGGCTTAGCGTCAACGAACAAAAAAATAAGCCTCACCACATGTCCTTGAGAGATAGATTCGCCACCCGTTCCTGGTACAAGTGGTACGTCGTCGGCGTGCTGACCGCCGTCTATGCTTCGAGCCAAGTCGACCGCCAGATCATGGGTATGTTGCTGGAACCCATCAAACTTGAGTTGGGCGCCAGCGATACTCAGATGGGCTTTCTCATCGGTCTGACCTTTGCGGTCTTCTATGCCACCCTCGGAATGCCGATCGCGATGCTCGCTGACCGGAGCAATCGTCGCAACATCATTACCGCGGCCATCTCGATCTGGAGCTTGATGACGGTCGTTTGCGGCTACGCCGCCAACTTCATGCAGCTGGCACTCGCGCGAATCGGCGTCGGCGTCGGCGAAGCCGGTTCGAGTCCGCCATCACATTCGATCATTGCCGACCTATTCGGGCCCGAACATCGGGGCACCGCGATGGGTGTATTTGCGCTCGGCGTGAACATCGGTTTGTTGATCGCCTACCTGGCCGGCGGTTGGCTGACCGAAAACTGGGGTTGGCGCGCGACGTTCGTCGCCGTCGGCCTACCCGGCCTGTTGTTCGCCGCCATCCTCTACTTCACCACGCGGGAACCCGAGCGCGGGGCATCCGAACAGTTGCAATCGGATACCGACAACCCTCCCAGCTTTGCCGTTGTCGCGCGCCACATGTGGTCCGTACGATCGATTCGCCACGTGGTCATCGGGTCGTCGCTGGCCGGTTTCGTCGGTTACGGGTTCGTCTTGTGGATGCCGTCGTTCCTGCTCCGATCCCACGGTTTGAGCCCAACGGAAATTGGCCTGGTGTTGGCGCTGATGACGGGCGTCGTAGGCGGCCTGGGAACGTTTACTGCCGGACGTTTAGCGGACGCCCTTGCGAAACGCGACATCCGGTGGCGGGTTTGGGTCGTCGCGGCCGGGAAAGCCGGTTACGTGCCGTTTTTGGCGGGAGTGTTCCTGGTGGATGAGCTATGGCAAGCACTCTTGCTGTACGTCATTCCGGCTTTTTTTGCCGGCTTCTACCTGGCACCGACGTTTGCGCTGATACAGGGTTTGGTGAGTTTGCGTATGCGGGCGCTCGCTTCGAGCATTACGCTATTCGTCCTCAACATCATCGGGCTAGGTTTCGGACCACAAGTGGTCGGCATCATGAGCGACATGTTCGAGCCGAGTTACGGACAAGAATCGCTGCGCATGGCGCTCTTGGTACTGACGTTCATCAACCTTTGGTGCGCGTTCCATTATTTGATCGCCGCAAAAACCCTCAAGGCGGATTTGGAGGGGCCGTCCCCGCTTGACCGCGAAAATGCCTTAGGTAGTCGGCCCTGATAAAAGACGGCTACCCGCCTTCAATGCGTGACATGAAGAAAACCTCGCTGTTCTCGTCGATGGGTTCGAGAAAAGCGTCTTGGTATATCTGCCCATCGATCGCCACCGCAGACTTGGCCAACCGCTCGCCAATACCCGGCCAACGCGCCTCGAGCACCACCAGCAAATCACGGTAATTCTCGACGGTGACCTCGATCTCACGTTCTCCGTTGGTCGCCGGGAGCAGTTGGTC